>CAYVMS010000254.1:0-4681 GCA_964452615.1 uncultured Occallatibacter sp. | reverse complement strand
GCGCTGCGCAACTAACCCGGTTGCTCTTCGGTCGTCACCGAGTCCACGATATGCCCCATCTTCTCCTGCTTGGTCCGCACGTAGTCCGCAAAGCTGTCCAGTGGTTCCACCTCGGCGGACACCCGTTCGACAACAGCGATACCTGCGGACTCAAGAGCCGCGACCTTCTCCGGATTGTTCGTGATCAGCCGGACCGAAGTCACGCCGAGCAGCTTCAGCACTTCGCCAGGAAGCTCATACTCGCGGCAGTCGGCGGCAAAGCCCAATTCGACATTCGCCTCAACCGTGTCCAGCCCCTGATCCTGCAATTCGTAGGCTTTGAGCTTGGGCATCAGGCCGATTCCGCGGCCCTCCTGGGCCTCATAGAGCAGAATGCCCGCGCCCTCTTTGGCGATTCTGCGCATAGCCAGCTCCAGTTGCAGCCGGCAATCGCAACGCAGCGATCCGAAGACATCCCCAGTCAGGCACTGCGAGTGAATCCGTACCACCGGAGGAGCCGAGTGAATGTCGCCCATCACCAGCGCGACAAGCTCCTCAATGTCCTTTCTGCAGCTATCGCCATCTGAATCAGCCGATACACGCCCCTCGAAGCCCAGAATGCGGAAGGCTCCCCAGCGAGTGGGGAAATCCGCCTCGGCGATCTTCTTTACGCTTTCAAGTCCCATGCCTCCATTTTACTTGGACGAGGAAGGAACTCCGCGCCGGCCGTCTCATGAGGTGCACGTCGAAAGCGGTGTCCGAGCGGGCGTTGCAGATAAATACCTTCAATAGGCACAAAATGACGGTAGTCGGGTGAGCGGGACCACGGATTCGTTTTTGATTAGAAATGGCCGCCTTTTCTCCGCCCGCGAGCCCGGCTCTAGTTTCGCAGCCAACCGCCCCCCTGGGGCCAGGGTCAAATCCGCGCCGAGCAACAACTTCGCCTTGCCGTGCTAACTGCTAGCATTCATATGCGTCCCACTTGGGATGGCAGTCTTCTCCCCACCCTCTCGTCAAGGAGAATTCCCCGATGAAGCTGAAAGTGACAGGGATCGTCTGCGCAATGGCAGTTCTGATCCTCTCCTTCCTGATCCCCAATCTCTCTGCCGCGCAGACCCCCGCCGCCGTGTTGACCGGCAAAGTAATAGCTTCCTCGGGCCGGGTCGTATCCAACGCCAAGGTCACAGTCAAGAACGTGGAAACCGGCAAATCCGCCGAGACTCTAACCAATCCGGATGGCGTCTACACGTTCACCAACCTCGCGCCAGGAGAGTATGAAGTCTCCGTCACAAACGAAGCTTTGGGCGCGAAGACAGCCAAAGCCATTCTCACTGCGGGCCAGCAGCAGACCCTGGATCTGATGCTCGCACCAGCAACCCAGGAGCCTCTGCCCAATGCGCCCTCGCTCGGAGATCTTGGCTTTACTCCGCAACAGTCGGAGCCTGATGCGAAGCTACAGGCCATGCTGGAGAAGCGCACGGAGATGCTCAAGATCCATCAGCGCCTCGGACTGATCGCGGCTGCCCCAATGGCTGCTGCGCTCATCACCGGTCCCATGGCCAAGGCCAAAGGGAAAAACGGCCAGACGATCACCGAGCCCACCACGGCCAATCTCGACTTTCATGCCGCGCTGGGCGGAGCGACCGCGGCCCTTTACTTCACCTCTGCCTACTACTCAATCTTTGCGCCCAAGGTACCGGAAACCCCGAAACACGGCGCGATTCGCATGCATGAGGCGCTGGCCTTCATTCACGTACCGGGGATGATCATCACGCCAGCCCTGGGCATCATGGCCTACAAACAGGAGAACGCCGGCGAGAAGGTTCACGGTCTTGCCTCAGCGCATGGCACAGTTGCCTGGATTACCGCGGCGGCCTATGGCACGTCGATTGTTGCTGTCTCTTGGCCCATTCATTGGAAGCTCTGGGAGAAATGATGAAGCGAATCCTGCTCGCACTGCTGCTTGCCGCGCCGCCCGTACTCGCGCAGCCCGATGCACAATGGGTCGCCGAGCAATCCACGCTCACCTATCACATGTCGCATCCCATGCATCAGGTGGACGGTGTGAGCCATGCCGCTAAAGGCAAGGGAATTTGCCACGCCGGACAATGCGATTTCCTGGTTGCTGCTCCAGTCAAGTCATTCGACTCCGGCGACACCAATCGCGATCTGCACATGATCGAGGCGACGCGAGGGGCACAGTTTCCGATGGTTGTGGTGCGCGCGCATTTTCCCCAAGCGGAGACCGGATCAGCGGCCATCTATGTTGATATCGAAGTCCAGTTTGCAGGACAGACCGCTCACTATGCGCATCTGCCTTTTGAGCGCTCGGCTCAAGGTGATCGGCTTACGATCAGAGGAACCGTTCCGGCCACATGCTCGGACTTCAAAATTGATCGCCCGTCGTTTCTCACCGTGCCCATCAAGAACGAGATTCCTGTTCGTGTAGAGATCACCTGGCGGTCGATGTAAGTTAAATGTTTTGCAACCGGCTGATGCTTGTACTCTCTTCTACGCTCTACAATCCACAGAGACGGGAGGTCCTCATGCGAACCACTCGACACATTTCCCACTGCGTCATGGCTTTTGCTCTCTTAGCCATGGTTGGCCTGGCAGGCGCGCAGCAACTCTCGCAGAAGCTGCAGAACGCCGTCGGCCATTGGCAGGTCGTCAATAGCGACGGCACGCCCGGCGGCAAGGTAGACACCTATCTGGAGAATGGCAAGCTCTTTGGTCGCGTCACCGAGGTGCGCCCCGGCCGCACAACGCATGACGTTTGCAATAAGTGTTCAGGTGAATACGAGAATAAGCTGATCCTGGGCATGGTCATCCTGCGCAACTTCCATCCTGATGGCGACGACTGGGTAGACGGAACAGTCGTAGATCCTGAGAACGGCAAGGAATACAAGGGGAAGATCTGGTCTGTCGCGAACGACAAGCTGAGGATGCGCGGCTTTATCGGCATCTCGCTGCTGGGAAGGACGGAGGGCTGGGTGAGAATTCCCTGAGCAAGGAGCCAGCCCCCAGAGTCATGGTTCAAAGTTACTTCGCTAGTGGCGCGCGCAGATCGCAGCCACTCATCTCTTTAGGCAATCCTTGGTTAAGCAGGTGAAGGATGGTCGGCGAAATGTCGCGCAGCGAGCCATCCGGGCGTAGGCGGAAGTTCCTCGCCTCCTCGGCGACATAAATCAGAGGCACCGGGTTGGTCGTGTGGGCGGTATGCGGCTCGCCGGTGATCGGATCGACCATCGTCTCGCAGTTGCCGTGATCGGCGGTAACGATCCATATGGCGTTGCGTTCGCGGACAGCCTTGTAGATGCGCGTGAGTTGAATGTCCACCGCCTCGACGGCCTTGATGGCCGCGGGCAAAACCCCGGTGTGGCCGACCATGTCCGGGTTGGCGAAGTTCGAGATGACGACATCGAAGCTGGCGTCGAGGATGGCCTTCTCGATGCTGTCGCCCACCTTCACGGAACTCATCTCGGGCTGCAGGTCATAGGTGGCAACTTTGGGAGACGGGGTGAGAATTCGCTCCTCGCCGCCGAAGGGCTTTTCGCGGCCGCCATTGAAGAAGAATGTAACGTGAGCGAATTTCTCCGTTTCAGCAGTACGCAGATTGCGCAAGTTGGCGTCGGCCAGCATATTGCCCAGCAGGTGTTCCATCGATTGCGGCGGGCTGACAATCGGCAGTTCAAACTTCTCGTCGTACTGGGTCATGCAGGTGTAGTGCAGATTCTTCGGGAGTTCAGAGCGGGGAATGGCTTGGTCCAATGCCTCCCAGGCATCGAGATTGCGCCCGCCCTCGGCGTTGATGCCACTCTCGCGGGCCAGCACGCGCGTCACCTGGCGGGCGCGGTCGGCGCGGAAGTTGAAGTTCAGCACGGCGTCTTCGTCGCGAATCAGTGCCAGCGGCATGTTGCGCGCATCAACGATAGTCGTCGGAATAACAAACTCATCTTGCACGCCGGTGTTGTAGCTGTCGCGGATGGCGGTTACGGCGTCAGTGGCCGTCGCGCACTCGCCCTTGCCCACAACCATGGCATCGAAGGCCTTACGCTGGCGCTCCCAACGCTTGTCGCGGTCCATGGCATAGTAGCGGCCACTTACAGAAGCGATCTTTCCTGTGCCAATCTCTCTCAGTTTTTGTTCGAGCTTGGCGATATAGTCTATGCCCGAGGTGGGCGGCGTATCGCGACCGTCGAGGAAGGCGTGAATGAATACGCGCTCAAGGCCAAACTCGCGCGCCGCGCGGACCAAAGCGTACAAATGTTCCTCATGGGAATGAACGCCACCATCGGAAACGAGGCCGATCAGGTGCAGCGCGCGGCCATGCTGGCGGGCGTGTTCAAAGGCCGCCTTGATCTGCGGATTGTCTTTGAGCGTATTGTTGAGCACCATCAGATCGATGCGGGTGATGTCCATTTGCACGATGCGGCCGGCGCCAATGTTCAAGTGGCCGACTTCGCTGTTGCCCATCTGCCCATCCGGCAGGCCGACGAAGTGCTCCGAGGCTTGAATGAGCGTGTTGGGATACTCGCGCAGCAGCATATCGTAGGTTGGCTTGCGAGCCAGTGCAATGGCATTGTTGGCGGTTTCCGGGCGATAGCCCCATCCGTCGAGGATGGTCAGCACGATGGGACGCTTGGTGGGCATAGTCTAAAACACCTCTGTATCAATCGAAGTACTCTTCTCTAGGATAACC
>CAYVMS010000253.1:0-4771 GCA_964452615.1 uncultured Occallatibacter sp. | reverse complement strand
CCAGGCTGGTCTTGTCGGCGCGGAACTCCACCTTGCCGGCCTTGATCTCTTTCACGGCTGCGGCCACATCCATGGTGACAGTTCCCGTCTTGGGGTTCGGCATCAGGCCCTTGGGGCCCAGAATCTTGCCCAACCGTCCGACCACCTTCATCATGTCCGGCGTGGCGATCAGCGCGTCGAAGTCGGTCCAGCTTTCCTTTTGGATCTTCTCGACCATCTCTTCGCCGCCCACAAAATCAGCGCCGGCTTCGGTGGCTTCCTTCTGACGGTCACCCGTGGCGATTACGGCCACAGTCTTGGTTTTGCCCAGCCCATGCGGAAGAACCACGGTTCCGCGCACCATCTGGTCAGCGTGACGCGTGTCTACGCCCAAGCGCATGGTTAAGTCGACGGTCTCGTCGAATTTGGCGTACTTCACCTGCTTCAGCAGGGTAACCGCCTCAGGCAGTGCGTACGCGGGTTTGGATACAGCCGCGCGCGCCTTTACAATGTTTTTGCTATCTTTTCCCATTCTTCCCTCGTCTCCCACCGTCTCTGCCAGCCCCGCTTTGCGGAGTGCCTGCGGCTCGCCGCCGAGGCAACGCTTTTTCGTTGCCGGTGCGAACACTTGAACAGACCCAGAAACCGTGGTGCAATTGACAGTCCAGAGATCTCCCCCGGACATATATTTGAATAATATCCAAACGGCCCGCGAATTGCAAACCCGACTCGCTGGATAGACGAGCTATCTGATCACTCCGTGGCATATTTGCTCAATGCGCTCTACTTTAATGCTGAGACTCTTCCGTTTTCGTGGCCTGGGAAGGATTGCTCTCTTCCTGCCTGCTGACCTCGAGCACAGTAATCGACATCTCCCGATTGCCGGGGACAAGTTCCAATCCCAGCTTATCTCTGAGGGCGGCGTTTAGCTTGTCGATGTCATTCCCGGTAATTGTGAATCGCGCATCGAATGTGCCGTCAATGCCGGTCTCATTGACGACCGGATTCTCCAGCCCTGTTGCCAGGGCATAGGCAAGGTCGTCCATTGTCCCGTTCATCAGAATGTAAATCCCGTGCCAGAAGCCTCGCTTCACCTTATGTGTCGAGGCGGATGGACTGAGCAGCTTCTTGCTCGCGTCGGTCGCCCGGAGAATATACGCGGTTTTGGTTATGGTCTTCGGTTGAATCTGCAAATGCAATGCGGCAAGAACAGCTTGCTGGATAGCGGAATCCCGCACGGATTTAGGCACATCTACAAAATTCACGCGCAGATCGTATAGCCCCTCCGGCGGCGAATCCCTCAGAACATATCGATTCTCGAATGCGTCGAATGTGTCCAGGAAGAGCCCTTCCGCACCTTCTCCAAGCGAATCCGTGCCGGTCGGGGGATGATTTACGTTCGACCTTTTTTCATCGGGCGAGGCCTTGCTGAGAGAGACAGAAAACAACGGTTGCGATGCGGCATCCACAGCAGATGTGGCGTTCGACGTGATGGTCTCCGACACAGGCTTGAACGCGACGCTCTTTCCTTCAGCCACTGCCTGTAGATCGGCGGCGCTTACTGAATCGATCTCTGTCGCCGCGACAATCTTTCCGTTTCCATCGATGATGATGCTCGTCGGCCTTGAGGTGATTCCATACCAGGCAACAACGCCGCCGGACGTATCGACGCCAACCCATCCGGAGGTCTTCTTCTTGGTCAGAAACGTCTGCACGGCCTTAGGGTCTTCGTCGTCGATGGAGATGAACTGAAACTTCGTCGGGTCGAGCGACTCTACAAGCTGATTGAGATGCGGAAGGCTCGCCACGCATGGGGAGCACCATGTAGCCCAGAACTCCAACACAACGACCTTGCCCTTCAGGCTTGCCCAATCTGCTCGGGCGCCAGAGGGTGCTTGCAGCAGTTGCAGAGAATCCAAAGGCGGAGCTGGCGTGCCTTTTTCGGGATGCGCCCACATTGAGACAGTTCCCATCAGGGCCGCAAAAACCAAAAACGTGCTCGCTCTCAAGGCCGCACAAAGATGCATTCGTCTAGAAGCTAGCTTCACTCTTTTCCCCGATGAAGAAGTTGCACCAATCATACGCTCGAAGAATAAAGCTGATCGGCATCGATTCGCACTTTTTCACGTGTCTAGATCGAAAGGATAGGCACCTGAGGCAAGCGATAATTACAGCAGCCAATAGAATCGAGGCCCACACCTATGTCCGCCCCGCTCCATATCATCGACCTGATCCGCAAGAAGCGCGATGGCGGCTCGCTCGATTCGCGCGAGATTGCTTTCCTTGCCGCAGGAGCCGCAGACGGCTCCATACCGCCCGAGCAACTCTCAGCCTGGTTGATGGCGGCTTTTCTGCGTGGCCTCACGCTCGACGAAACTCGCGCGCTGACACTGGCCATGCGCGACTCCGGCGAGAAGTTCTCGCCCGCCCGCCTCGGCAAAGTCGCCGTCGACAAACACTCCACCGGCGGCGTCGGCGACAAGACCAGCTTCCTGGTCGCCCCGATCGCCGCAGCTTGCGGGCTGGTTGTGCCTATGATCAGCGGACGCGCTCTGGGCCATACTGGCGGCACGCTGGACAAGCTCGAAGCCATTCCCGGTTACCGCACTGCCCTCTCACTCGCCGAATTTGAGACAGTTCTGGCCAAATGCGGCGCATCTATTGTTAGCCAGACCCCGTCGTTGGTTCCCGCTGACCGCGCACTATATGCTCTTCGCGACCGCACCGGTACCGTCGAGAGCCCCGGCCTGATCTGCGCGTCGATATTGAGCAAGAAGCTGGCGGCGGGGCTCGATGCTCTGGTCCTCGACGTGAAGACCGGCTCAGGCGCGTTTCTCCGCGATCGCAAAGACGCTGAGTACCTGGCCGCGTTGATGGTAGCTACCGCCGAGGCCGCCGGAACCCGCACCGTCGCTCTGCTCACTGACATGTCGCAGCCGCTGGGCCGTTGCGCGGGCAATTGGATCGAGCTGGTGGAGGCGGTCGAGCTGCTGCGTGGGGACCGGCATCCGGAGAGCGAGGATCTTCGAGAACTCTCGCTCATTTTGGCCGGCTGGATGATCCATCTCGGCGGACAAGCAGCGACGCCTGAGATGGGGTACGCCCATGCCGAAGCGTCACTCGCCGATGGCCTCGGGCTGCGGGTTTTCTACTCGATGGTCGAGGCTCAGAGTGGCGATGTCTCTGCTTTCGACGATCCGGTCAAGTTCCACAAGCCTGGGGCAACGAAAGTGCTCGATGCCTGGCAGAGTGGCTTTGTCTCCGAGATGGACACGACTGCCCTCGGCTGGGCCGTGCAACGCTTGGGCGCGGGACGTGAAAAGGCCGGCGAGCCGGTCGATCCCCATGCCGGAATAGAGTTCCATGCCCGTCGCGGTGCGCACGTCGAGAAGGGCCAGCCGCTGGCCACGCTCTACGCCACCAGCGCGGTTCTTCTGGCCGAGCCGGTCGCTCTGCTCAAAGAAGCTATCCACTTCTCCGAGACGCCACCCCAGCCCGTTCAATTGATCAGCCGCATCTTCACCCGCGAATCTGCTGAAGCTCACCTTAATGGGCAGGAAAGGTGATCTCTTTAATCAGCGGCGGCGATTGATCGAAGTCACTGTAGCGAACCCACCGGGGCCGGACAACGAAATAAGCGATTCCAGGCCAGTTCATGCGCGACGGCCCGTCGAGCCAGACCGCAAAGTATGCCTCTTGGCAGCGCTTCAACTCCGCTCCTGTCGGTTCCTCGGCGGTCCCCTCGAATTGAACTGTCTGCTCCCCGCCCCATCCAACAACGAACGAACAAGCGGGCCGTGCAACCAGATTCGGATACTTTCTTGAAGATTTAACAGTGTCGAAGATAATCTCCAGCTCCGGCGTCGTCGCAATGCCCACAAGAGCGGATTGAGGGGTGCCGTTGCTCGACGTACTCGATATGACTCCATATCGAAACTGCGCCATAAACGCGTGGATCGCTGCTTTGTCCATGTTGGCCTCCGGAGTCTCGCCCTCGATGAAGAGATGCGCGAATACAGTACCACACTTGCGGTTCCTGCAGATCCGCCCAAGCAATAGCGGACTCTGTTAGATGAAATGCTATAAGGTTAACGAAAGCCTTACACAAGCATTTCTCCCCCGAAGGAGCGCCGACTTTGGATCGATTCACCGGAGTGCTGGGAATTCTGGCCGTGCTTCTTGCGGCCTGGCTGGGTTCGACAGACCGCAAACACATCCGTTGGCGCACGGTCGGCTGGGGGTTGGGCCTGCAACTCGTATTCGCCTTCTTCGTGCTGCGCTTCACCTATGGACAGCAGGCTCTGTTGTGGGCCGGCGGCCTGGTCAAAACCATGCTGGCCTCGACCTATGCAGGGACCAAGGTTCTCTTTGGCCCGCTGGGTGTTCCTACTGGCTCGATGGGCTCCATCTTTGCCTTCCAGGTGTTGCCTACGATCATCTTCATCTCGGCGTTTTTCGCCGTGCTCTATCACATTGGCGTGATGCAGATCGTCATTCGCGGGCTGGCATGGGTCATGCTTAAAACGATGCGCATCTCCGGGGCCGAAAGCATGAACGTGGCGGCGTCGATTTTCATGGGCCAGACTGAAGCTCCATTGACGATTCGACCGTTCCTGTCCGGCGCCACCAGAAGTGAACTCATGACCATCATGACCAGCGGCATGGCTCACGTCTCTGGCGGCATCATGGCGATGTACATCGCGCAAGGCGTGGCTCCAGAACACTTACTGGCCGCCGTCATCATGACTTCGCCGGGCACGATTCTGATTGCCAAGATGCTGGTGCCCGAGAC
>CAYVMS010000252.1:0-4803 GCA_964452615.1 uncultured Occallatibacter sp. | reverse complement strand
CAGCCGCCTGCCCAACTACGGCTCGAAGATGGGCATCGACGCCACCAGAAAATGGAAGGCCGAAGGCTTCACCCGCCTCTGGCCCGCCATGATAGAGATGGACCGCACAACCAAAGCCAAAGTAGACGCCCTCTGGGCCAAGCTTGGGTTGTAGCCGTTTGTCCTGCTCGTTCGCGGCTTTGCATGGAGGGAGCTGGGGCCTTCAGGCCCCTGAATTGAGCGTCCGTATCACAGGCCTTAGGCCCGGGTCTCATTCTTCGCGGTGCGTTCGGTCCCGCATCTGAAGAAGCGTGGTGTCTAACGGGCTGCAGTCGGCGGAAATGTAGGGATAAGCTGCAGGTCGCCCCAAGCCTTCGCCGACCAGCATTCACTTCGACAAAGTTCCCACCGTCCGTTTTTCGCTATACTTTACTCCATTGTGAGCATCGAGCAAAAATTGAATCAGTTGTATGCGGCACTTGCAGAAATGCAGGTAACTGAGAAGCTGTCTTCGATAAAGCCAACGACCAAGACTGCCGGAAATAAGTTCGTCACATCGATCGATTTCACGACGGGAGTCGATGGGGCAGCGGCAGCGAACAGAGTATCCTTGCTACTCAACAATATTGCTTGCCTGAAAGATCACTTGAAGTCGTGGTGCAAGAAGAACGGGAAGCCGTTTTCTGGGGACCGGTTGATAGATGGTAATAGAGATGTCGCCATTATTCATGATTTGTGGAATTTGGATAAACATGCGGACCTCGACCGATCCCGATCTGGTTTTTTCCCTCGACTTCTCCAACCTGCACAAACATGTCTAACGATCAAAAGTGGCAGCTCTGGGGCTGCAATGGTCACAATTCCAATGTTCAAAGGCACCCCGATCCAAAGTCAAGGGGAAGTCAGTCTTCGCATCAGCGCGACTGTGGTGGACAAGGACAGTAAGTCGCTCGGCGATCTGGAAACCATCAGCCTCAAAGCGGTGGCCGCATGGGAAGCTGAATTTGTTAAGGCTGGAATGACGCTCGTACCTCCGCCAGAACGGCAAAGGGAGTACGCAAGATTGTCTGGTCTCCTTCAAGCCATCGGACTGCGCTACAAAGCGGACATTCCGACTGGCGCGACATCATTGCTAATGAAGGTGAATGACGGCAAGGTTCAGATCGAAGTGTATGACAGGGACGGAAATAAAATCGGCGACATTCCAGACGGCAAGACTTCAAGTGCGCTGCGTGACGCATTGCAGAATACGTTCCAATCTGCAATCTCGCCTGACCACGATGGCGTAGTTGCCATCATTTGAGTTGGCGGGTGGCCCACATCTCGATTTTGAGATGTGGGGAACGATGAACCTCAATCCGCCAAATTGTATCGCCGAAACTCCATAGACGCGCCGGATGCCCCATCCTCTCCGCAGTCTCATCGCGGAAAGGGTGGGATACCGCGAGCCTAACCAGCGGTTCTCTGGCGGGTGGCCCACATCTCGATTTTGAGATGTGGGGGATCTAAATATGCCGCCTTATATCTCTGCAACTCCATTGAGCTGCCTAGACGGCCAGTCCCCGCACAGCACGTGGTTGCAGATAATTTCCTCTAAGGCGCGCACAATCATCCCTGGGTGAGAAAATGTCGCAGCGAATTCCTTGGTCCTTGGTCCAATCTGGCAGGCATCTGCGCAGTCCGTACCACCATCGCCTGGTACCCCCACCCCACCCTTATTTGTTTTTTTGAGGCCCTCAAAGTTTGCACAAATTTAAAATTGGCCCAAAATCCACAGGCTGCCTCCACTGGCGAGGCCCCGAGCAACTCCGCCAAAGGCCGGTAATTTAACATCTCATTCATGCACCTGCGTCTCCCCGTGCTTTTGCTGCCACTTTCGCTCTGTCTTTCGCTCGTCGCGCTAGGCCAGGATCCTGCCAGTGCGTCCACTGCCAAGAATGAAAAGGAATGCGGCATCAAGGCGATCCCGACCTGTGCCCTGCACGTTGCGCAAGACGAATGGGGAATCGTCACCGCCCCTCTGCGCTGGCGCGAGCCCGAAGCGCCGATGGTAGTGGCCTTCGGTCTAGGCACAACACTCGCTCTGGCCACAGACACCGATGCAATGGGGAAACTCGGTGTGAATCCGAACCGCGAGAAAGAAGCAAACAAGTATTCAAATTATGCTGGCCTTTACGCCCCTCCGGCTGCATTGGCACTGGGATACGTCATCGGAAGCGCTCACCATAATCATCATCTCCAGGAGACCTCGATCCTTGCCGAAGAGGCGATGGCTGATTCCATCATTCTGAATTCAGGGCTTCAATATGCGATGGATCGGCAGACGCCTACGCAGGGCAACGGTAAAGGAAACTTCTGGCCCAACGGCGCAAAAACATGGCCGGATGGACAGTCCATGCCTTCCAATCACTCCATTCTGGCGTGGTCTTTCGCGCACGTTTTCGCATCGGAATACAACGGCATTGGAACCAAAATAGCGGTTTACTCGCTTGCCACCAGCGTCTCCGCCGCACGCGTAGTTGCACGCAAGCACTTTCCCTCGGATGTATTCGTCGGCGGAGTGCTCGGATACTCCATCGGCGGATATGTCGTTCACCGCCGCTCCACTGAAAGCTCCCTTAATAACCTCTCAGTGGCCCCCGTGCGAACGCCCAATGGAACGGGAATCGAACTCTCTTATAACTTTGCACATCGGTAGGCGAGCCCAGGGCCGACCCAAGGCGACACCTAGCCATCGCGCCGCTCTGCGATACCCTAAACTTATGCGGTTCGTCTCTCATTTCCATTATGGTTTGATCGCGGCAGCGCTGACCGTCGCAGCGCAACTCCCGGCCCAGCAGGCCCCCGACAACTTCCGCTGGGTTGACTTTCACTCCGCGAAAGAGGCTGACACCATCGCCTGGGTCAAGCGTTCGCTGGAGGCGGAGAAGTGGACTGCGATTCGCGAGATCGCTGTCGAATACGACGCGGCCCTGGTCGTCACCACGCTGCGCCAGACGCCCCAATCGGACCCAGCCGCCGACACCTTCACCGTCTGGCATGTTTCGCTGACCAGCCACGTCGTCGCGCCTCTCCTCAAGGGCGTTAACCTGCGCCTGCTCGACTGGCTGCTCCTCTACGATGGCCGCCCGCGCGAATTGGCCGCTCTCTACGACGACTGCCACGAGTGCGCCGCGACAACCTTCATCACCGCCTTTTACTATGACATGCCGCACCACATGTGGAATGCCCGCTGGATGCGCGGCACGCAGTCTGTGCCCGTCTGGACTGCCAATCCACCCGCAGGCGTTGCCCTTGCCCAACTCTATGCCGTCCTCGCCGAGCCCAACGGACGCCAGATCGTGTCCACCTGGAGCCACTTCGACTACGGCCAGGACAAAGATCCCGTCGACAGCGTCTTCCGCTATGATCTCGACCCCTTCAGCGGCCTCGAGCGCACACAGTTGCTCGTCGGCAAGGAGGCCGACGCTATGAAGCAGCGCCTGTGCGGTGCGCAGAGCGAGAACCCAAGCCTCGCGCGCGGCCAAGACTCGAAGCTCTGCCAGCAGGCACCCAAGCGCCCCGACCACAAACCCGTCACCACCCCGCCCGGCAACAACCACGGCCAATCCCAGCCGCCCAGCGCGAGGCATTAGCGAAATACCCGGTGGTCAATAGAGGGCTGTTTGGCCCCGAATCGCTCCGATAGCATTCAAGTGAAACGGAGAGCGAAATGAGCTATCATTCAAAGTTTGCAGCATTGCCACTGCTTACCCTGGCGGCGGCGCTATGCATCGGCGGATGCCACAAGCAAGACCAGGCGGTGACCTCGGCAGACCAAGCCGCCACGCAGGACCAGGCATCTGACCCTGCATCGGCTAACCTTGCGTCAGCCGATTCAAATACTTCGGCGCCAGCCAACTCCAGCCCGGCGCAAACGAGTTACTCGGCTCAGCAAAGCGCTCCGCCACCCAACTCGGGCGGATCTTACAATCAAGCCCCAGACCAAAACTATGATCAGGGCTCCGACGATCCCGGCTACGGCGTTCAGCCGGTCGAATACGCAGATCAACCACCCCCGCCTCTGCCCGACTATGAACAGCCTCCAGCCCCCGGTGACGACTATCTCTGGACGCCTGGCTACTGGGCGTGGGGTCAAGGCGGTTATTACTGGGTGCCCGGCGTCTGGGTTGAGGCTCCCTATGAGGGTGCCCTCTGGACCCCCGGCTACTGGGGCTACTACCATCATCACTACGGCTTTTACCGCGGCTACTGGGGTCCACACATCGGCTACTATGGCGGCGTCGACTACGGTTTTGGCTATGTCGGATTCGGATACCAGGGCGGCTACTGGGGTGGCGGTCATTTCAACTACAACCGTTCGGTCAACAATATCAACGTCTCAATTGTCCACAACGTCTACAACCGCTCGGTGAGCGAAAATCGCGGCAGCGTCCGTGTGAGTTTCAACGGTGGCACGGGTGGATTGCAGGTACGAGCCAGACCTGCTGAACTCGCGGCTCGACATGAAGAGCACGCTCCTCCGATGCGGGCGCAAGTGCAGATTCAGCATGAGGCCAGCACCAACCAGGCTCAGTTCGCCAAACTAAACCAAGGCCGTCCGCTCAACCCGACCGTCAGCCAGCCGCTTGCCGCCGATCGCAATATTCACCCACCGGCGGCAATGCAAGTGCGTAATCAAGCCGGAGTTCAACAGCAACAACACCCGATGCCCGTGGTTCCGCCTCAGCAACAGCACTCGGCGACCCCTATGCAGCAACAACAGCATCAAGCGCCCCCGATGCAGCCACAGCATCAGACGCCTTCAATGAAGCCGCAGCACCA
>CAYVMS010000251.1:0-4827 GCA_964452615.1 uncultured Occallatibacter sp. | reverse complement strand
TGAGAATCGTGTCCATCATGCCGGGCATGGAGAACTTTGCGCCGGAGCGAACCGAAACCAGCAGCGGATTATCGCCCGCGCCCAGCTTTTGTCCTTGGAGCTTTTCAAGCCGCTCGAGGGCGGCGTACATCTCGGCGTCCACTTCAGCGCTGAGTGCGCCGCGCATGAACTCGCGACAGGCCTCGGTCTGAATGGTGAATCCCGGAGGCACGGGCAATCCAACGTTGGTCATCTCGGCCAGGCCGGCACCCTTGCCGCCCAGCACATCCTTCATTTTTCCATTGCCTTCAGCCTTGCCGCCGCCAAAGAAGTACACATGTTTGGTTGCCGTCGAGTCTGCTTTTCCAGCAGACGACTTTTCCATTACGCCCTGCGCCATGGTTTACTGCCTCCGTGTGATGAATTCCGCCGTGCGGCAAAATGAGGGGGTGGCGAGACGGGGCTCAGCAGAACAACGGGAATAAGTTGTAGCTCTCTGGCTGAACACGTGCGGGTCATCCATGCATCGGAACGCACATCGCGGGATTGGTTCGTCGTTACTACGAATATCCTTCCAAGTATACGGTTGCCTGTGTTGAAGGTCACATACGATTCGCTAGGTCTTCGGGGCTGGTACCACCTTGAGACTTCAATTCCCGTATCTTGAGACTAAAAAAGTTTCCGGTGCTAAATGCATGACAATAACGGGATCTTTATGCCGCTGGACGTTCAACACATGAGCCGGAATGCGATCTTTTCATCGCAGTGTGAGACAAAAGAATCCGATCCAGGCCCACCAATCTCAGGATCTCTGCCACATGCGCCGTGGGATTCACTACATTGAAACATTGGCCGGCCTCGTAGGCGTTGGCGTGGAGCGAGATCAGCGCTGCGATTCCGGCTGCGTCGATGCGCTCAACCTGGCCCAGGTCGAGCGTTACGCTCTGCCGGCGCACCATCGGAGTAAGCCGCGACAGCAGGCACTGCTCATTGCCACGAACCAATTCGGTGAGGTCCGTCAGTTCGATCAAACCAGACAACTCGCCCTCTGGGGAGATCGCTTTGTCCATCATGTTAGAAATTGTGCTGGTCATATAAAACCTCCTTGGGAAAGGCCCATGCACTTGTGACAGTTTGCTGGACGCCTGGGTTGCATATTCTTTGCACTTGCCCAGTGCATTGTTGAATGGCACGTAAACGGCCAAAGCCGAAAAGAAGGGAATACGCTTAATTCACAGGGGATAGAAGCAATTCCAGATTCCGTGCCGCGCTTCCAGGTGTTCAGACCTGCTTGCCGCTGTCCGCAATTGAACACGCTGACTAACTGTACGCAAATGGATACCTCGTCGGTTCCCGCCAACATCGAGGTTCAAGAGCATCAATAACTCGGGCAATCGCGTCTCTGAGCCACTTGGAAGATTCCATGGGGACTGCGGAACGTGTCAGGGCACGACTTTAGTCGTGCTGAAAGAGCAGCAAATCCATGTTGGGCTTTAGCCCCTGCGATTTATGTTTTCAGTTGTTTGAAATGCCGCAGCGGCTAAAGCCGAAATCTAAATTAGCCATTTGCAGCACGACTAAAGTCATGCCCTGACACAATCTATGCTCTGAAGGTAATTTTGCAAGTGGCTCCACTGATAGAGAATTGAAAGGTGGACCATCCTTCGTCCCAGCGCGAAGCCGTAACTGTCTCTGGCCCCAGCTTGAGCAGGGAGCGCGCGCGCGAACTGGCGCTGGAGGCTGGATTTACCGAGGCCGGTCTGGTTGCTCTTCCTCACACTAACCAGGAGCGGGATGCGGCGCGCTTCGGAGAGTGGGTGCAAGCGGGACGCGCAGCTTCAATGGAATACCTGAAGCGAAGAGAGTTGGAGGCTGGCCCACTAACCGTCGAGCCGGATGGGCGGCTGCTCCGGTCGCGCGTTGGGATTCCCTTTCCATGGGCGCGGTCGGCGGTGGTTTGCTGGGCGAGTTACAACAGTCCGCAGCCGCGCTCGATCGATCAAGCTGCCGAGGGTGCTGGATGGATTGCGCGCTACGCGTGGAGCAGCAAGATTGATGCAAGCGGCACGCGGCGGCCGAGCGATTATCACAAGGTGCTTCTAAATCGGCTGAAGAACATGGAAGCGCATCTACATGAAGAGTTCGGCGCGTTTGACGCGCGGACCTTTGTGGATACCGGGCCGGTGGTGGAGCGCTCGCTGGCTGAGGCCGCCGGACTTGGCTGGACGGGGAAGAACACTTGCCTCATTCATCCAAAGCTCGGATCATTTGGGTTCCTTGCGGTGCTGCTGACTTCCCTCGATGCAAAGAATGATAAGACCCTGACGGTTCCGGACCGGTGCGGCAGTTGCCGTCGCTGCCTGGATGCCTGTCCTACCGGCGCGCTGATCGCGCCCTATCAGATGGACGCGGCCAAATGCATCTCCTACCTGACGATCGAGCATAGAGGCGCCATCGCGCCGGAGTTGATGGAGAAGATGGGCCGCCAGATCTTCGGCTGCGACATTTGCCAGGATGTTTGTCCCTGGAACCGCAAAGCGCCGCTCAGTGCAGACCCGGAGTTGGAGCCGCGACTGGAACTGGTAAACCCAGCTTTGGAGGCCCTGGCGGCGATGGAGGATGCCGAGCTTGAGCGGAAGTTCAATGGTTCGCCGGTGCGCCGGGCGGGATTCCTCGGGCTCAAACGCAATGTTGCTGTCGCTATCGGCAACAGCGGAGTGGCCCAGTTTCTGCCTTGGCTGGAACGGTGGTCCGATGCCGCGGACGACGGGTTACGGTTGGCGGCACGCTGGGCGCTAAAGAAGCTCAAAGCGCCTTCTTAGCAGCAGGTTGCGGTTCGTAGTATCCCATCCTTTCCGCAAAGAACGCGGAAAGGATGGGGCACCCTGCTTTCTGGACGCCTGCCAAACTCAATATTATTTAACGAAAAGAGACTATCCTAATAGAAATGGCCATTAGCAAAGTTGCTCGGCGCGGACCGGCAAGTCCGTGATGGCGGTTTGGCCTGAGAGTAGGAGCAAGACGTGGAAGAGGCGCAAGTTCTCGATAAGTCTGACGAAGCGACGGTTGAAGTTCCCAGAGCCGCCGATGTGGAGCAACCGGCGAAGCAATCCAAGTGGTACCGCTGGCGCAAGGACGGCACGGCGCTGGTGAGTTATCTGCTCGACAGCGAGGTGCATACATTTGCGTTTAGTGTGGCGGCCAATGCGATCCTCTCATTTGTTCCTTTTGTCGTGTTGCTCGACAAACTCTCCCGTTCGGTTTTCCATTCGGATGCAATGCGCGACGTGGTAACCGACATGGTGAACTACTTTCTACCTTCGGTGGCCAGCAAAAACTGGATTGCTGACAGGCTATGGATCACAGCAACCGGTCAAGGTGTGACATTTTTTTCGCTGCTGATGATTCTGATTGCCTGTACAGGCATATTTCTTCCGCTGGAAGTGGCGCTCAACCAAGCCTGGGGCGTGACCAAAAGCCGCAACTACCTACAAAATCAAGTGATCGCATTTGGTCTCGCAATCGTTATGGTTGTCCTGGGCATGAGCAGCATCCTGCTCAACGCGGTCGCGCGAGTCGTGCTTAAGTTCTTCTTCGTTCACCAAACAAACATCAAGTTCATCGACTTTGCACTTGACTTCACATACAAGGGAACCAGCTTTGTGATGCTGGCTGTCACCACCGGTGTTGCGTCGATTCTGTTTTTCTTTTCGATCTATTGGCTTCTACCGAATCGCAAAGTCCCATGGCGGTCAGTTTTGCGCACGTCGATCTACACGGGAATTGTCTGGCTGGTAGCTCGATACATCTTTGTGGCCTTGCTGCCGCACATGGATCTCGGAGAGCTTTATGGGCCGTTCTTTGTCTCGGTGGGACTGCTCTTCTGGGCTTATGTTTCAGGGCTGATCTTGTTTGCCGGAGCGCAGTTCAGCGTGGCGCGAATGGGAAATGGGAAAAGCTAAAGGAAGCGCTTAACCAGCCTTCGCTCCTGCAAAGAGAACGGCCCGGAGTCCTCAGAAGGGATTCCGGGCCGTTCGATTTTCTCACTACCTTTACTTCGTTTGCTGTTCCTGAAGCTTCCGGATCTGCTTCTCTGAGACCAAGGCCGTCTTGGCCTGCTCAACCAACCGGGTGAAGCCTGCCGGATCCTTCACCGCGATATCGGCCAGAATCTTGCGGTCCAGTTCGATGCCGCCCTTCTTGAGGCCGTTGACGAACTGCGAGTAGCTGATGTTGTTCAGCTTGGCTGCGGCTGAGATGCGCACGATCCACAACGAGCGGAATTGGCGCTTCTTCTGCTTGCGGCCGGTGTAGGCAAACTTCAGGCCGCGCTCGACGGCCTCCTGGGCCGCCTGATAGAGCTTGGATTTTGTAAGGAAATAACCGCTTGCGCGATCGAGAATCTTCTTGCGGCGGTCACTCCGCTTGGTACTGCGTTTTACGCGGGGCATCGGGTTTTCTCCATTTTGCGTTCGGTGATGCGGCTGGAGGCAGGAGGCCCGAAGCCTTTGGGGCCGGGCTGTACACCTCTTCACTCGCTTTATTCAAGCCTTGATCTCTCGGCAATTCGGAGCAAAATCTGCTCCAACTGCCGGGGGCCCGTGCAACGCGTTTGCGGGGCCCTGAAGCGCCGTCTCCCTGGGAGCCGGCGCAGCGATCAGGCGTAAGGAATCATGCGCGCTGCCTTCTTGTAGTCGCCATCGGAAACCATCAGGGTCCGGCCCAGCTTGCGTTTCACTTTTGGAGACTTCGAAGTAAGGATGTGACGCGTCTTCGTCTGGCCCCGCTTGATTTTGCCGGTGCCAGTCTTGCTGAAGCGCTTCTTCGCGCCCGTATGGGTCTTCAACT
>CAYVMS010000250.1:0-4835 GCA_964452615.1 uncultured Occallatibacter sp. | reverse complement strand
TGTAGACCGGAATTTTGTAGGCATCCCACCCATTCCGCAGAAAAACGCGGAATGGGTGGGGCACGGAAGTCTACAGTAAACCCAAAAATGCTTTAGGCCACAGGCTGAGCGCAATGAGAGCAGCGGCGGGCGGCCACGGGAATATCGCTCAAGCATTCCGGACAGGGCTTGGTAGCCAGCGGCGCCTCGGGCTCGGGCTTCTTCAGTCGGGCCATGAGTTTATTAAGGGGCAACACGACACCAAAGTAGACCACGCTGGCTACGATGAGGAATTGCAGGGTGGCTGTCAGAAAGTTGCCGATCTTGATGTCGGTGCCGTGAAGATTCAGCACCACCTTGCTGAAGTCCGGCTGGCCCACGGCGGCGGCGATCAGTTGTTTCAGCACGTCGTTGACCAGTGAGGTGATGATAGCGTTGAATGCCGCGCCAAGAATGACGGCAACGGCCAGGTCAACGACATTTCCGCGCAGAATAAAGTCACGAAATCCCTTGAGCATTCTTACCTCCAGTTGATTGAGCTGTGCAATCGCCTTTGGTTTGAACGGAATCCACGGGGCAGCGTTCTTGAACATCCTACATGGCGGCAAGGATTTTTGGCAGCCAATCCGGCGCGAGGGCCAGACTCGCTACAGATAGACCCACAAAAAGAGCACCAGGACCAGGATCATCAGTTCCGAATAAAGCAGAATGAGTACGCCGGCGTGGCGGAGGCTCCATCTGCGATCGAGACAGCGCGCGGTATCGACCATTCCCCAGAAGACAATCAGTGCGAGCACAATCTGCCACGGCGAGCCGTGTGGCGCGTCAGCCAGCGGAAATCCGGCCAGGCGCAAGCTAACCACCAGCGCGCCGAGAGCGAGCAGGACGCCGCGGACAAGCGAAGGCCGGCGCAGCCTGAAGAGGTTCAAGCGGGAAATCGCCACTCTTCAATCTATCGCGTTGCGGGAAGCTTGGCTGGACTTGATTCGCTGAGGCCGGAGCAACCGGTCAGCCGCGGCCGGGACGCAAGACGTCCAAATGTCTGGTATCGGACGGATCGCGGTCCTCGTAGGCGGGCAGCACCGGCAGCCCCACACGCAGCCCGGTCCACTCTTCGGCGACCACGATGCTGTTCTGGGGGTTTCCCGGCAGATAACGCGCCGAGCAGGGAAAACCGGCACGCACCTGCGACGCTTCCACCACAGCGCTCATGTCGGTGATGTCCTGTGATGCCTCGTAGTCCACGCCGCCGATGCGATAGCTATAAAGAAGCATGGTGAGGGTTCGGGGCGCGTCCTTCTTGGATCTTGCCGGAGCCTGCACCTCGCAGATGTCCAGCAGCATGCCGTCCACCAGCCGGCCTGAGCGAGCCAGGAGCCGGCGGCGCGCGCGTTCAAGCTCCTCCGGCGTGGGGCGTTTGCGAAACAGCAGCCACACAACCAGCACCAGGAGCGCGGCGGAGAGGGTTATAGCGGTGGCAATCTCCCATTCGTGTAGGTTGAGACGGGTCATTGGAGGTGGGACACTTTCCCAGAGGTCCCGCCTAAAGAATACCGCAGTTCGACTCCAGTCAAGGCGGATGTTGGGACAGCCGGTTCTGTTTCCGGCTCGCTGCAACCGCCGGGGTTTGGCGCTGCGATATACTCGTGACTGCATCTTCAAGGAGTTCCGGCCCGCCGGACGCATATTTTCCGAGGTTTCGTGAATGGCTAGTTGCATCAGTTCCACATCGGCAGATCGTTCCCCAAAGCGCGGCCGGATTCGCTCGACCACCGTGATCTGCGTCCGGCGGAATGGCCAGGTGGTGATGGCTGCCGACGGGCAGGTCACCCTGGGCGACCACGTGCTGAAGCACTCGGCCAAGAAGATCCGCCGGCTCTATCAGGAAAAGATTCTGGCTGGATTTGCCGGCTCGACCGCCGACGCCTTCAGCCTCTTCGCGCGTTTCGAGACCAAGCTGGAGCAGTACGCCGGCAACCTCAACCGCGCCGCCGTCGAGTTGGCCAAGGATTGGCGCACCGACAAGATGCTTCGCAATCTCGAAGCGCTGCTGGTGGTGGCCGATCAGGGCCAGACCTTCCTCATCTCCGGCTCGGGCGATGTCATCGACCCCGACGAGCCGCTGGCTGCTATTGGCTCGGGCGGCCCATATGCTGCCGCCGCCGCGCGCGCACTGATGGAAAATACCGATCTAAGCGCCCGCGAAATCGCCGAAAAGGCCATGAGGATCGCAGGCGACATCTGCATCTACACCAACGACCACGTTACGATTGAGGAGTTGAAGAATTCGTAAGGTTTTGTAACAGGGCACGACTTTAGTCGTGCCCTGTTACAAAGCAAAAACCGTCGGGCTGCAGGCCGACGATCTACGAAGTGGACCTGGAGCCCTAGAAGAACAGCATGGCAATTTATCTACCCGCATCTGCCGAAGAACAAGACGTCTCGCTGGACGAGTTGACGCCGCGCGAGATTGTTACCGAGTTAGACAAACACGTCGTCGGGCAGAAGGCCGCCAAGCGCGCCGTAGCCATTGCCCTGCGCAATCGCCAGCGCCGGCAAAAGCTGCCCCCCGAAATCGCCGACGACATCATGCCCAAGAACATCATCATGATCGGACCGACAGGCGTGGGCAAGACTGAAATCGCGCGGCGGCTGGCCAAACTGACTAACTCGCCATTTCTCAAGGTGGAGGCCTCGAAGTTTACCGAGGTCGGCTACGTGGGCCGCGATGTCGAGTCAATGATTCGCGACCTGGTCGAGATCGCCATCGACATGGTTCGCGAAGAGCGCCTCGAAGAGGTGGAAGACCGCGCGGAGATGAATGCCGAGGAACGCCTGCTCGATGTGTTGCTGCCGCCTCCGCCGCCCATGCCACCAGCCCAGGAGGGTCAACTCACGCTTCCCGGCGCGGACAGTTACCAGCGCTCCCGCGAAAAGTTGCGCCAGCAGTTTCGCGAGGGCAAACTCGACGAGCGCATGGTCGAGCTCGATGTGCGCGAGCGAGGCACACCGCAGTTCGGCATCATCTCCAACCAGAACCTCGAAGACATGGAGATGAGCCTCAAAGACATGCTGCCGAACATCTTCGGCGGAAGCTCAAAGAAGCGCAAGATGAAAGCCGCCGACGCATTCGACTATCTGGTGGATGAGGAAGAGGGCCGGCTGATCGATATGGATTCGGTCAACCGCGCGGCAGTCGAGCGGGTTGAATCCAGCGGCATCATCTTTCTCGACGAGATCGACAAGATTGCAGGGCGCGAGGGCAGCCACGGACCAGATGTTTCGCGCGAAGGCGTGCAGCGTGACATTTTGCCCATCGTCGAAGGGACGACCGTAAACACGCGCTACGGCATGGTGCGCACCGACCATATTCTCTTCATCGCCGCCGGCGCATTCCATGTCTCCAAGCCCAGCGATCTTATCCCTGAATTACAGGGCCGCTTTCCAATTCGCGTTGAATTAAAGTCGCTGACCGTCGATGACTTTCTGCGCATTCTCACCGAACCCAAAGCTTCGCTGACCAAGCAATACTCGGCGCTGCTTGAGACCGAGGGCGTGAAGCTCGAGTTCTCGCCGGAGGCCTTGCGCGAGATGGCGGAGTTCTCTTTCAAGGTCAACGAACAAACCGAAAACATCGGCGCGCGCCGCCTGCACACCATCATGGAGCGGGTGCTTGAGGACGTAAGCTTCCTGGCACCCGACGTGGCTCGCCGCGCTCCAGACGAAGCTGCCGCGGCTGCGCTCAAAGAGGCTATCAAGAGCGAGTCATCCACGCCCTTGCCCTATGAAGAGCGCGTCACTGCTAACGGCCCGGAGAAGATCTTTCTGATCGACGCAGAGTACGTAAGACAGATGGTGGCATCCATCGTGAAGGATCAGGATCTCTCGCGTTACATCCTCTAGAAGGTCGAAGCGCTCTGCTTCTTGGTGCAGAGCGCTTCAAGCCTGCGCAGGGACTTGAGCGTCTCACTCAGGACCGTTTTGCCAACTTCCAGCTCAAACTCCTTTTGCAGCTTGTCAAAGACGCCAATCACTCGTACGGCGCTCTTCTTTCCTTGTGGCTTCAATGTAAGTTGATAGGCTCTCGCATCCTCTGAATCGATCCTTCGCTGCAAGAGTCCTTTGGCCTCCAGAGACGAGACGCAATGGCTGACATTTCCCCGCGTCGTTCCGAAGGTCTCCGCCAACTGCGATGGCTTGACCGGCCGCGGCGCCTCAAAAAACATGGCCGCCAAAACAAGCCCTTCAAGAAAGCTGAGACTGTCTGCCTTAAACGCTTGAGTGGCCAGCGATTCAAAGCGCCGCGCGGCCCGGTTGACCGCGAACATGGGACTTTCGTGCAGAAATGCATCGATGCGCACGGTCTTCTCCTGATGGTTGACCAGTTCAACTATTCAGAACAATATCAAATTACTCTTGTGGAAGGTTCCTGTCGGCGCTCAAAATCATAGAGAAAGTTGATCTATGCCTACATTGAAATGGACCTGCATTGCCGGCTGCCTTCTGCTGGCAACCTGTGCTCAGCGCGCTTCTGCGCAGACCGCACCCGCTTCTCAGCCCGCACCGCTTCCTCACCCTTCGGAGACGATGGTGGTTCTTGGTTCCCCGGTTCCCGTGCCGCTGGCGGAGTCTTCCGCGTCAGTGGTGGTACTGCCGGTTAAGGACAACGTTCTCTTGATGGAATCACCGCAGGAGCTACTGCGCCAGGACTCGTCTGTCTTTCTCGAAGAACGCGGCGCAGGTGGCGGGCAGGCAGATCTGATTTTGCGTGGGGGAACTTTCGAGCAATCCCTGGTGCTGCTGAATGGCTTTCGCATCAATGACAGCCAGACCGCGCATCACAATCTCGACCTGCC
>CAYVMS010000249.1:0-4845 GCA_964452615.1 uncultured Occallatibacter sp. | reverse complement strand
AACGGGCCGGAGCCGGTTGCTGCCGCTGCGGTTCACGTTGATTGATACTCTCTACCCGCGCGAAGAGATTGAATAGGAGTCTTGCATGATGGGTTTCATCTGGTTTTGGCTGGTTGCCGTGATGATCGTCGGCTACGTGGTGCTCGATGGTTTTGATCTCGGCGTGGGTGTGCTCCACTTGTTTTTGGTCCACACTGAAGCCGAGCGCCGAACGACCCTTGCCAGCATCGGCCCGGTCTGGGATGGCAACGAGGTCTGGCTGCTTGCCGGCGGCGGCACACTCTACTTCGCCTTTCCGCTGCTCTACGCCTCGGCCTTCAGCGGCTTTTATCTCCCACTGATGATCGTATTGTGGCTGTTGATTCTGCGCGGCGTGAGCCTGGAGCTGCGCAACCACATTGAGGTCGGCGTGTGGCGCGCATTACTTGACGGTCTCTTCGGCCTTTCCAGCGCTCTGCTCACGATCTTCTTTGGTGCCGCCCTTGCCAACGTTCTGCGCGGCGTTCCGTTGCAAGCAGACGGCTACTTCTTCCTGCCACTCTGGACCAACTGGCAACCCGGACCGCATCCCGGCATTCTCGACTGGTACACCGTGATTGGTGGCTTGGTCGCGCTGGTGGCGCTCACACTGCACGGTGCTCTCTGGCTCATCATCAAGACTTCCGGCGACTTGGCCTTGCGCGCCCGCCGCATCGTCACTCCACTCTGGCTTGCATTAGCGGCCCTTACCGTCGTAAGCCTCGCCGCCACGATCATCGTCCGCCCAGCCAGCCTGAACAACTACTTCAATTACCCGATTACATTCGTCGTACCCGCCGGAGTTATCGCTTCGATGGCCGGAATCTGGTTCCTCAATCGAAACGCCCAACCAATCAAGGCGTTCCTCTCTTCCTGCCTCTATCTCTTCTTCATGCTGGCCGGAGCATGCTGGGGGCTTTATCCCACGCTGCTGCCCGCCACCACCGGCGTTGCGAACGACATCACACTCAGCCTTGCGATCTCTGGTCCGCACACGCTCGCGGTTGGCTTGGTCTGGTGGAGCCTCGGCATGGTGCTGGCTATCGGCTACGTTGTCTTTGTGTATAGCAGGTTTCGAGGCAAAGTGAATCTTTACGCGGGCGGGCACTGAGCGTTTAGAGATAATTGCTCGATCAAGAAAGCGGAACTCGACTCTCAACTGTCTAGGTAGGCGCATTTGGTCCAACAGCACACCGAAAGATACCAGGAATTCAAATCCGCAGTGCTTCCAATGCCGGGAAACGATTCCGCGTCGCAATGAGGCTTACACAATCGGCTTGTGGCCGGACACCGAGTGTAACGTTGCGGGAGACTGAACCGCCAGTGATATTGGGTTCTTTTGCATAGCTCGAGCGCACGCACTCTGCTGGTCAATAAGCACTCCGTTGCGCCATTCGAGTTCGTGGGGACTTCTCGTCTATTTCCACTAGAAAAGAGCCGGGCCAGGCTTCGAACTGGCTCCCTTCATTCGATGGCCAGTGGATCGTACTGACCGCAAGCTGACCGGGGTAATCCTCCTCCCGGCCCGTTGTGGCAGCTATAGCAACCGGTCAGCGGGCTTGAAGGTCGGCGGAAACAAACGCTCTTCATGCGTCTTTGGCCTATCCTGTGCGCCGAGCGGTTCAGGCGCGCTCGGCACTTCAACGGTCTTCTTTCCGCTTGCTTTTAATGCTCGCAAGCGCCTCCTGAGGCTATCCATGCGACTCATCAAGATCCTCGCCGAGATAAAGAATCTCCAGAGCTACTGAATGAAAATAGCAGGCAATTGGACGCTTATGGCGATTTGGCCGATATATCAATGGAGACAGATCTCAGCCGCTCGGTTTCTGTACCCCTCCTGCCAGGAATGCGTTGCCCTGCCGGGAATGTGTAGCGCCAATAGGGAAAGGTTCCGCATGAACTTTCAGTTGTTTGCTCGCCTCGATGTTGCCCGAAAGATGGTCGTTGCGTTTGGAATCGTCTGCTCGCTCTGTGTGGTCCTCGGCGCCGTTTCAATTTATAGCATTTACCGAGTCAACGCATCGACCCAGGAGATCGCCGAAAAGTGGCTCCCTTCCATCGACACGCTCTCGCAACTGCGGATGCACCTGAGCGATGCACGGCGCCTGGAGTTCATCATCTCTATTTGCGATAACGACGCCTGCCTCAAGCGCAATTCCGAGGCGCGATTGAATCATCTCGCCATGTTGCAGGAGTCGCAGGACAGCTATCGCGCCATCGCTGCAAAGTACGGCGAAACCGATTTCTGCAACGATATTGATCATTACCTTGGCGAATATCGCCCCCTGAGCCAAAAGGTCATCGAAGCGATCTATCAGCACAACATCAAAGAAGCCAACGACATTTTGGGAAGCCAGAGCGGTCCCGTTTACGACCATGTACTAAAAGCCGTCGAGAAGAATATCATCCAGCATCGCAAAGGCGCCGAAGAAGCAACCGCCGCGGCGGAAAGGGCATTTCGCGCTGTCGAGATTCTCACCATCGTCATGATCTTGCTCATCGTCGGGGCCAGCGCCCTGGTCGGCCGCGCCCTCACAAGAGCCATTTCCCGTCCGCTGGAACAATTGGCTGTGGCGGCCCACCAAATTTCGCTGGGCGACGTAAACGTGGAGGTTGAATACCGCTGTGAGGACGAGGTTGGTTCCCTGGCCGATTCGTTCAGGGAACTGCTGCAGTATATTCGAAGCGTATCCGGCGGGTTGGAGAAGATGGCGCATGGCGACCTCTCCGCCGTGATCGAAGCCAGGTCTGACCGCGACGTGCTGGCAAAGAGCTATTTGCGCACCGTAGCTGCCGTGAACTCTCTAACGCGTGACATGAATACGCTTTCAGAGGCCGCAGTACAAGGAACGCTTTCTGCACGCGTGGGTGCAGACAAGCACGAGGGCGAATACAGGATGGTGGCAGAAGGTGTGAACCGAACCCTCAATGCGGTTATCGGTCCGCTAAGTGTGGCAGCAGATTACATGCAGCGAATATCGAGTGGAAACATCCCCGCCAAAATAACCGAGACCTATCAGGGCGACTTCGACGCGCTTAAAGGGAGCCTCAATACATGCATCGACGCAGTAAATGCGCTGGTGGAGGACGCGGCGATGCTATCCGGCGCCGCAGTGGAAGGAAAGCTTGACGTCCGCGTCGATGCGGCCCGGCACCATGGCGATTTCCGGAAGACCATCCAGGGGATCAACCAAACCCTGGATGCGGTGATCGGCCCCTTGCATGTAGCCGCGAACTATGTTGATCGCATTGGCAAAGGTGACATTCCTCCAAAGATTACCGACCGCTACAGTGGCGATTTCGAAACCCTCAAGAACAGCCTGAATGCATGCATCGACGGGCTCGCTGGTCTCAAAGAGGCCAATGGCGTTCTGCAGCGCATGGCGGTGAACGACTTGACAGAGGATGTGGTAGGCGATTATCAGGGAATCTTTGCCGAAGTTGCAAGAGCCACGAACCAGGCACAGGAGCGCTCGCGCCACTTTGCGGTGATCGTTGAAAGGATCGGTGCGGGAGACTACCAGGAAGAGTTCCAGAGCATGAAAGCGATAGGGAAATGCTCGGAGAATGATTCGCTCACGCCTGCCTTCGTTCGGACGATGACCTCGATCGAGGCGCTGGTGCGCGACGCCGACATGCTGGCTGAAGCGGCTGCCAATGGCCACATTAACACGCGCGCCGATGCCAACAGGCACCTCGGCGACTACCGGCGGGTCATCGAGGGCATGAACCGGACCCTGGAGGCGATCGCTGCTCCGCTCAAGGCCACCTCAGAGGGTGCCAGCGCGCTCGCGTCTTCATCTGAAGAACTCACTGCGGTGAGCCAGGGAATGGCCAGCACAGCAGAGGAAACGGCGACTCAAGCCAGCGTGGTGTCGGCAGCCAGTGAACAGGTATCGAGGAATATCGCATCTGTGGCTACGGCTTCTGAACAAATGCAGTCCTCGATCCGGGAAATCTCGAAGAATGCAAATGACTCGGCGCGAGTGGCCAGCACGGCGGTGGGCATGGCGCAATCGACCAACGACACCATGCGCAAACTGGGCGAATCGAGCCAGGAAATCGGCAACGTTATCAAGGTGATTACTTCCATCGCACAGCAGACCAACCTGCTGGCCCTGAACGCGACCATCGAGGCGGCCCGGGCCGGAGAGGCTGGCAAAGGATTCGCTGTCGTGGCCAACGAAGTAAAAGAACTAGCAAAACAGACTGCGAAAGCGACAGAGGAGATCAGTGAAAAGATCGAAGCCGCCCA
This sequence comes from uncultured Occallatibacter sp., assembly GCA_964452615.1. Classification (GTDB taxonomy): domain Bacteria; phylum Acidobacteriota; class Terriglobia; order Terriglobales; family Acidobacteriaceae; genus Telmatobacter. Next base: position 572 of record CAYVMS010000249.1, on the reverse strand, counting down.
ACAGGTGACCACCGGAGCCGTCAAGGCAATAGAAGAGATTGGCGCAATCATCAACCAAATCAGCGACATCTCCAGCAGCATTGCCTCGGCGGTGGAAGAGCAAACCGTGACAACCAATGAAATTGGCCGCAGCGTTGCCGAAGCTGCCCAGGGAATCAGCGATATCAGCAAGAATATTGGTGGAGTAGCGACATCGGCGCGGGATACAACACAGGGAGCGAACGACACCAAGTCAGCTTCCCTGGCACTTAGCGAGATGGCGGCGCGTCTGCGTTCGGCGGTGTCGGAGTTCAAGTTCTGAGTTAGGGAAGCACCTCGATCATCGCTCGCGTTCCAACCTGACGGCCATTTCGTTTGCTGGCCATCGGCCAGAAGCGGTCGTAGCTGGCAGGCCAACGACCCTGTGCCCGGCACTGTTCCAGAGCCGTCGAGCCAGCCATGGCACCCGGCTTCTTCTCTAGTACCTCCAGATAGTGTTCCAGTTCCAGCACCTGCTGATGACGCTCGTAGCAGCGTTCATGCCGCGCTACCTGTGCCGTGAGAAACGGGAGACCGTCGGGAGAGGGGCATCT
>CAYVMS010000248.1:0-4884 GCA_964452615.1 uncultured Occallatibacter sp. | reverse complement strand
TGCGCCGCGAACCGGTCGATGTTGGCGAACTGATCAACGCTGCGATCGATGAGCATAGGTGCATTGGCAACCGCTGCCTGCTCTTCCAACGCGTCGAACTCCCCATATTGCAGGCTGATCCAGCGTATGCCCGGCAGCGCGAAAAGAGGCGCAAGCAGGGCAAGCTCGATAGACCGCCTCTTTCCGGTTCTCTGATTTCTTGTCTGCCAGGCCAGTCCGATTAGCCGCCTGCCGTCACTGTAGCGATTACGAAACAGCTCACGCTCCAACGGATCGGCTCGGAGATAGGGCGACACTGTCGCAGCAAAAGCGGCTTCCGAGCTTCGAAACAGTCCCGGCAGGCTGCCTGTCGGTAATTGGGCGGAAATCCCCATGGCCCCAGCCTCAGCCGGTCCGCATCTCGAGACCACCTCGACCTCCGGAAACGACCGCGCAAAGAGCGGCTTGAGACGCGCGTCGCAATCGAGCACAATGCGGTGGCCGGTGCGAATAGCCTCCGAAATTAGCCCGGCAAATTGAATTTCGTCACCGACCCCTTGTTCGCCCCACAGGAGCAGTCGGCCTGACTCAAGCTTCTCGCCCGCCCAGAGCGGCTGCGAATAGTAGCGCCTCGGCGTATCGTGATCGGGAGACTGCCAGCGGCTCTCATAGTTCCGCCAGCCGGGATTGAACTCACCATGGCGCAGTTGGGCCAATGCTTGGCCGAAACGGGCTTGCGGATAATCCGGCTTGGACTCCAGGGCTCGTGCGATCGACGCCAGTGCCTCTTCAAGACGGCCAAGATCCTCAAATACGCAACCCAGGTTATAGTGCGCCTCCGCGTACTCCGGCCTCAGGGCCAGCGCCCGCTGAAAGCTGGCCGCAGCCGCCTCCAGCCGGTCGAGCGCATGAAGTGTATTGCCCAGGTTATAGTGCGCCTCTGCTAGTCGCGGCTTCAGTTGGACTGCCCGTGAATAACAGGCTGCGGCCTCGGTCAACTGGTTCTGAGCTTGCCGAAGGTTTCCCAGGTTGTACCAGGCTTCGGCATAATCCGGCTTCAATGCCAGAGCCTGCCGATAACAGGCCTCCGCAGCATCGAGTTGATTCTGTGCCAGCAGGGTGTTTCCGAGGTTGCCGTGTGCCTCGGCCATTTTTGGCTTGAGCGCCAGAGTCCGCCGGTAGCCGGCCACTGCCTCGTCTAGCTTGCCCGTGGCCTGAAGCGCGTTTGCGTGATTGAAGACGGCCACTGCGAAGTCTGGTCTGAGCGCCATCGCCCGCCCGTAGCTGGCTATGGCCTCTTCCAACCTGCCCTGAGCTTGCAGAATATTCCCCAGATTAACGTGAACCTCTGGCAGGTCCGGCCGCAGCGCCAGCGCTCGCCGGAAGCGCGCCTCGGCCAGATCGTGCTTGCCCTGCGCCTCCAGAACCGCGCCCAGGTTCATCTGCGCCTCGGCCAACTCAGGGTTGACGGCCAGCGCCCTTTCATAACAAGCCGCCGCCTCGTCGAGCCTGCCGAGCGCCTGAAGCGCTGTTCCAAGGTTTGAGTGATAAGCCGCCGGCCGATTGTCTACAGCAATCGCCTTGCGGATCAGCTCGACCGCAATCTCGTCGCGGCTCACCCGATGAGCCATCACTCCCAGTAAATGCAGGCTGTCGGCGTGACGGGGATCGAGCTCCAAAATTTGTCTGTAGATCCGCTCCGCCTCAGCCAATTGCCCGCGCTGATGAAACTCGATGGCCTTGCCGCACAATCCTTTGAGGTCCACAGGCGGACGGCTTTGCCGCCTGGGAACAAGCTGGAGTGAGCGGTTCATGGGGAGAGTGTATTTGCCGCATGAAAGAAAAGCGCATGAGAGAGCGCCGACAAGATGAGAGCACTTCCTGTTCTGGGCTCATCCCAATTGCGGACATCTCGCGGCGATCAGGAGGCGGTTTGACCTAGAGGTGGACCCGGCTGGCTCTTCCCCACGGACAACTCCGAGTGGCTTCCTGCGACCAGAGTCTTTGCCGCGACTCGCCCCACCCCGCGCAGCATGGCCTTTACCGGCCAGCGGCCTTCGGCGTCGGGGAAAAAGATCTCCCCACTTCGCCGGATCTCGGGACGGTAGTACCACCGCTTGAGCAGTGCAAGGTGGCCCTGGCGGAGAGTGGCCGACGGGGCTTCAGAGCGCGTGGCCAACGCGGCTAGCACAGTCTCCATGCGGGCCTCTAAAACGCTGCGGGTCAGCTTTGCAGGCTCTGACACTGCTGCCCCGGCATCCGGGGTCACCGTGGAAGCTTCGGCAACTGGCTCTTCCGGGATCGCCTCAATCGCCATCGGCTGCGCAAAAAGCGAGGTAGAGCCGGAGCCTTCGTTCTGGATTCTCATACCCAGCGTCGAGAAACCATGCGGGCCGCGTAGACAGCCGTTTTCGTAAAGGAAGACCGACACCTCGCTGGGCAAAGCTGAGGCTTGCAACACAACCGCGCGAAGCTGAGAGAGAGGACGAACCAGCTCTGGAGCCAGAGCCCGCACACCCTCCACGCGTTGCACCTGAGCATGGAGGGCTGCGGCGGCTTCAAACTCAAGCCTTGCCGAGGCCTCATCGCGCTCGGTGCGGAGCGTGACCAGACGGCTCTCGCCGCGCGTGGCCAGAAACCGTTCTACTGCCCCAGCCTCTTCGCCATACCGCTCGTCGCTGCACCCCTGGTAGCAAGGCGCAAGGCACATCTTCATTTCGGAGTAAACGCAGCCGGGGTGGCTGGGATTGGGGTCGAGATCCTCAGTGCAGCGGCGCAGCAGAAAGAGCTTGAGCGCCTCGTCGGCATAGCGCTCCGCCGCCGCACGAGACTGAAATGGCCCGTAAGCCCAATCCGCCTCGCGCTGACTGGGGCGATGAGTGACTGTGATGCGCGGGTAGGCATTACTGCCCAGAAAGCGAACAAACGCTGGAGCCCGCAAGTGCATTCGCTCGTGCGCCTTTGGACCGTAGATCTCTTCCAGAAGCGAAAACTGCGCCAGGAGCGATTCAAACTCCGAGCCCGTCAGCCGCCAGCGAATCTGCCGCACTCGTCCGGCCAACTGGAGCCTGCGCGGGTGCTTTGCCGACGGCAAAAGCAGCCGTTCCAGCCTTCCGCGCAGGTTGGGCGTGCGGCCGATGTAGGGCTCGGCGTGAGCCTCCGCGCTGTAGAGTGCAAAGACGGCAGCACTGTTGGGCAATTGATCGAGCGCTGTCCTGGCGTCGGCCGGGTCGAAGGGCAGCGATTGCACAAGTGATTCAGTCGGCACGGCAATGCCTATTCCTGGGTTGCTTCCGGCTCCGCCGCCGTCTCGGCTGCCGGGGTCTCCGTCGTTCCCGGTTCGTCACGCCACAGCCAGACGATCCACCACACCAGCACAATTATGTACACCACTCTGTTGGCGTTCGAGAGCTTTCCCAGCAAGTCGAGGATGTGCTTGTACTCCTCTTGCGTGGGGGGATGGGCGTGCGCTGCCTTGAAGATGGACTGAAACACTCCCTGCAATGTCAGCAAGGTGATCGCGATTGTCGAGAGTCCGATGACGATCTTCTGGGTGTGGCTCCGCCATCCGCCCTTGAAATGGCTGCCAAAAAGCACCACGAGCAGTCCGAGTTCCACCGTCAATACGTCTACCAGTATGTCGCCCTTTAGCGCCAGAAGCTGCATCAACCTAAGCTTTCCCAGCAGTGAATCCCAGGCCAGATCCTTAAGCGCCGGCCAGGGCCCCAACACAGTAAGCACTCCGCCAGCCACCGCCAGCAACCCCACTGTGTTCAGGATCCACTTAGTGCGAGTCGCTCCGGCAAACGCCCTACGCGCCACCTCCACCAACACCAACAGGCCCACAATCGCTGCCAGGTCACCGAGAACAAGGATGATCTCCTGATAGAGAAGCTGCGCCGTCCGGCCAGCCAGAAGCTCCTCGGCCATCAGCCGCAGCGCAAAAAGCCCGATGCCGGCGGTGAACCACGGATAGCGCTGCACGCGGTTGCGGCCTAGCAGAACCACCAGCAAGACCAATTGCGCTGCAAAGTTCAGCGTCCAAAGAACCTGGCGCGCGGAAAAATCAGAAAAGAAGTGCATTTGAGCCTCGTCCGGGAGAGCGCGTGAAAAGCGTCGCTTGCCCCATTCCAGTCTAAACTCCCATTGCCGGAGAGTAGCACGCGAAGAAGCGACGGTTACCCAACACTATCTCGGATCGAGTTACTTGTTTGCTCTTGCCGTCCAAGCTGTCAGATAGACAGCTTTGGATGGGTCAGCGGCGACAATGGCCTGATAGTGAGCAACTCTCTCGGCCTGGAAGGCAGCCTGGAGCGCCACCGGGTCTGCTGCATTCACAGCGGCAAGCGTCATCGGGCCCCAGCCGCCGTCTTCGGCGATAGGCGCCACACCAGCTGCAAGCAGACTGTTCGCGGCCTGCTGCAAACAGCGCACTGAGGTGCCATTGCCGCCGTTCACCGCAAAGTCGAAGACACGCTTGCAAACCTCGTCGGAACCCACCTGGGCGAACCAGGTATTCCAATAGTGGTTCTGATAGAACTGCTGGACCAGCGGCTCGCGTTGCTGCTGCGGAATCGCCGCGATGGCCGCAAACTCCGCTGGCCACGACGCGCTGTTGATGCCACTAATGGCAAAGGCCCCCGGCGGCGCGTCCGAAACCTGCGCGCACGCGCGAGGAGCATCCTCGTTATCCATCATCCAGTTGTAAGCGGTATTCCAATCTGCCATCGCCCCTCCATATCCGGAATGGTAAAGATGAAAGCAGATCGAGTGGATGGATCGATGGGGTCTTCTGGTGCGCCCGGAGAGATTCGAACTCCCGACCTAACGCTCCGGAGGCGTTCGCTCTATCCAGCTGAGCTACGGGCGCGCATTACCAGCATATCGTACTTTCGATTCCTTCGG
>CAYVMS010000247.1:0-4912 GCA_964452615.1 uncultured Occallatibacter sp. | reverse complement strand
GGAGACGATCAACCGAGGCTCGCCCATCGTAACCCCTTGAATGGATGAGGAACGGACACTGAAAACGATCAATCAACCATGTCGGTTGAGTTTTCGGCGGCATTTTTCAACGCCTCAATAGCCCGTTCCAGATGCACGCCGCGTGAGCCTTTGATCAGCACGACATCGCCGGTCTGGAGATTCTGCAGGAGCCAGCGGCCAGCGGCTTCGGCGTCGGGCAGGAACAGTGCGGCCACTCCGCCTTTGCCGGCAGCGGCGACGAGATGCTCTGCGTTGCCCTGAACACCGGCAACAAGATCGAGTCCAGCCTCGGCTGCGGTTTTGCCGCACGCGGTGTGAAGCGCGGGACCGTGTTCGCCCATCTCGAGCATTTCTCCGGCAACAAGAATCCGGCGCTTGGCGGGGCGCGCGGCCAGGCTGCGGATCATCGAACGCAGCGCCTCAGGATTGGAGTTATAGCAATCGTTGAGAATCGTCGCGCCGCCGACTTCGATGACCTCACCGCGCTTGTCGCCAGCGGTGAGCGAGACCAGTGCGGCGACGGCGGCATCCAGATCGACGCCTGCCTCCAGAGCGACGGCCAAACCGGCCATGATATTTGAAGCGTTGTGCGCGCCGAGCAGATTGAGCGTGAGTTGACCTTCGCGCTCCCCTGCGCGATAGCGCACGTGAAGGCCTGCCAGATCTTCAGTGGCCTCAATAATCTGAGGATCTGCGCATGGACCCGCGCCGAAGTAAACAGTACGACCGAGAAAGTCGCGGCCAAACTGGGAGACGTAAGCGTCATCGCAATTGAGGAAAGCGATGCCGCTTGCGGGCAGCGCATCGACCAACTCGAATTTTGCGCGTGCGATGCCGGCCTGGCCGTCGGCAAAGTTTTCAATGTGCGCAGTGCCGACGTTGGTGATCACTCCCCAGTCGGGCGAGGCGATGCGGGCCAGTGCGGCAATTTCGCCGGAGTGGTTCATGCCCATCTCGACGACCGCGATGTCGTGCTCCGGATGAAGGCGCAGCAACTGTAAGGGAAGCCCGAAGCTGTTATTGAGATTGCCCTGGGACTTGAGCACATTGAACTTCGCGCCGAGCGCCGCGGCGATTGCCTCTTTGGTCGTGGTTTTTCCCGCGGAGCCGGTGACAGCCACAACTCGCTTGCCCCAGCGACGGCGTAGATGAGCGGCCAATGCCTGTAGAGCGATGAGAGGATCGTCGGCTATAAGTAGCGGAACGGCCAGCGCTGCGTCGGGCAGAGTAGCGACCCGCGCACGCGAGACAACGGCGGCCACGGCTCCGCGGGCAATTGCGGCGGCCACGAAGTCATGGCCATCGAGCCGGTCGCCGCGGACGGCGAAGAAGAGCTCGCCATCGGCCACGGTGCGCGAATCAATCGAATAGCCGGAGACGACCAGTGAGCCGGCATTGGGTATGCTGGCTGGCGCCTCCAGCACGGCGCTTGCGCCAATCGCTGCGTCTGCAAGTGTGAGCTTCATTTCACACCACCATAGCCCATTTCGCGCAGCGCGGAAAGCGCAATCTGCGCGTCGTCGAAGGGAATCGCTGTGAAACCGATGATCTGCTCCTTCTCATGGCCCTTGCCTGCGAGAAGAACGACGTCGCCGGGCTTGGCCTCGCCGAGCGCAAGGCGGATTGCGGCGGCGCGGTCTGGCTCAATAGTGTAGCGGACCTGGGTAGCTTTTAGGCCCGGCTCAACCTCGGCCAGAATGGCGAGCGGTTCCTCGGAGCGGGGATTGTCACTGGTAGCAACCACGAAGTCGCTTCCCTCCCCTGCCGCCTGGCCCATCTTGGGCCGCTTGGTGCGGTCGCGGTCTCCGCCACAGCCGAAGAGGGTGATGACGCGGCCGCCGGATGCGCCGGTAATCTGGCGGGCGAGTGCGGTGAGATTGCGCAGTGCGTCGTCGGTGTGGGCGTAGTCCACAATCACCGTGAAAGGTTGGCCGGCATCGACGGTTTGGAAGCGGCCCGGAACAGGTTGAAGTCGAGGAATGAATTCGACAAGATCGGCAAACGGTATGCCGCGCGCGTGAGAGGCCGCTAGTGCTGCAAGCAGGTTGAGAATGTTCACTTCGCCGGCAAGCCGCGAAGTAACCTTGACCGCGCCTGCGGGGGTTTCGAGTTCGATAACAGCACCCGAAGGGGTGAGCGTATGGCTGGCTGCGCTCCAGTCGCCCGAGCCGATTCCATAAGTCCGCACCTCGGCGCCGGCTTTGCGTGCGGACTCGGCCAGTTGCTCGCTATGCGGGTCATGCGCGTTGATGACGGCAACCCGCGGAGTCGGATAGACCGTGCCGTCGAAGAGCAGACGCTTGGCGGCGAAATACCGCTCCATCGTCAGGTGATAGTCGAGGTGGTCGCGAGTGAGATTGGTGAAAACGGCCACGTCGAAACTCACGCCGGCCATACGGCCTTGATCGAGGGCGTGGCTTGAGACTTCGGTGACCAATTCCGTTGCGCCACGGCTGACGCCCTCGGCCATGAGTTCATAGAGATCGCGTGACTCTGGGGATGTGTGGACCGAGGGGCGCACCTCGCCTGCAACATGGTACTCAATTGTGCCGATCAGCACCGCTTTGCGCTCCGCCGCATTGAGCAGCGCCTCGATCAGGAAAGCTGTCGTCGTCTTGCCGTTCGTGCCGGTAATTCCGGTGGCGGCGAGCTTGCGTTCGGGGTGCCCGAAGAAGGCCGCGGACGCCTCGGCCAGCGCACGGCGGCCGTGTTCCACTTCAAGGACCGGCAGACCGGGCTCAAAGACCAACAGGTGGTCGAACTTGTGCGCGGAATCTGTAATGATGCCCAATGCGCCGGCGGCGATAGCTTTCTCGACAAAGCGATTGCCGTCGGTCGAGCCACCCTTCATTGCGACAAAGACCGAGCCGGGACGCACACGGCGGGAGTCGTATTCGATGCCGGTGACAGGCTCGTCTGAGCCGCCGCCCGCTCCAACTGCCGCGACTTCTTCAATCAATTCTTTCCAGTTCATCACGGGTTCTATTGTAGTTTGCTGCGCCTCAATCGACTGGAATTGGTAGTAGTATGCTTTCATGGATGACGAAAGAAAGAGCATCTATGACGACCTAAAGAGTGATCTACATGGGTTCCCAGTCGAGGAGTTCGTGCGAGCGTATTCGAAAGCGTACCTAGAGGCGGACGTGGAGACAATCAGGAAATTGCAGGAACTTCTGCTCGGTAATATCTCAGAACGAAGTGAGCGTGACGCACCTCCAGGCGCACCTATTGGCGCACATATTAAGCCGCGACCCCATTTGAATCCTGGAGCGATTGCCCTTCCGGAACCGGAAAAGTCAGACGACTAATCGCTTCGGATTGGCCAATTGAGGTTTGCCAGACCTTGCCTTCTATCTGACAATCAGGGCATGGATAAGTCCGTCCGCAAATACGCAAGCTTGAGGGATATGAAAGCAGATGAGTATCGATACTGGCAGAGCAGGCCAGCGCACGAACGTATGGACGCGGTGAAAGAACTTACCCTAGCTGCGTATGGAATGAAGGAACCCGCCTCGAATTTGCGCCAACTCCTAAAGAATGTCGTTTGCCTCGAACGAAAAATGCACGACTGAGCACGCTCCTGAGTGATCTTGCGTCATCGCCCGCAGCGAACTACGATCTTGGTTCCAGGGGCGACCATAGAGCCGGGAGCGGGGGCCTGCTCGCGAACGGTGCCGTTGCCGGTGATCTGGACTTCAAGCCCGGCGGCGGCGGCTTGCTCGATGACCTTGCGCACCGGAAGGCCGATGAGCGAAGGAACTCGCAGAGTCTTTCCATCGGCGATGGTGACCGTTGCAGACGCCTGCGATTGAGCGGTAACGGCTTGGGTATTTGCGGCTGCGCTGGCAGGATGAGCATTGGTTTGGTGTTGGCCCGCGACAGGCTGAGCGGCGGGCGCTGTTTGTGTTTGAGGCTGGCGCAGTGGGTCATCGGCCGGCAAATCATTGACCGCGGAGTAGAGAGCATTGAGGTCACCGGTATGCTCGGCGGCGTCTTCGACCACTGGCTTGCTGGGCTTGGCTGAAGGGCGGGCCGGGCGCAAATCGATATCATGGGGCACGGCGAGATATTCAAGCACTTGTTGCGCTACCTCGGCGAAGACTGGCGCGGAGACGGCCGCTCCGTAGTAGGATCCACCCCTGGGATTGTCGATTACCACGGCCACCGAGATCACCGGATTATTGACAGGGGCGATGCCGGCAAACGAAGCGATGTGCATCGTCTTCGAATACAGATGGGTCGCAGGATCGATCTTCTGCGCAGTGCCCGTCTTGCCGCCCGATGAGTAGCCATTGAGTTGCGCGCCCTTGCCGGTGCCGTAGAGGACGACGCCCTCCATCATTTTTCGCATCTGCGCCGCGGTGAGCGTGGAGAGAACGCGGTGCGCGCCGGGAGGCAGCGGATTAGGCAACTCTTCGCCGAGCTTGAAAGGCTGCGCCACCTGCGGCGCGGCTGGCGATTTTCCGTTGGCTGTCGCGCCGACCTGATCGGGCATCAGCACATGCGGCGGCAGATAGACGCCTCCGTTGGCGATCGTCGAGACCATAGTCGCAAGCTGAATGGGTGTGACTCCAACCTCTTGCCCGATTGCAATCGACCCGATCGAGGAGCCTCCCCAACGGTTCACTGGCCGCAACAGGCCGCGCGTCTCTCCGGGCATCTCCGCGCCGGTACGCGCGCCGAAGCCGAAGTCGCGAATGTATTGATAGAACTTGTCTGGCCCCACTTTGAGCGCCAGTTTGACAGCGGCAACGTCGCTGGAAACTTCAAGTGCCTGATGCACCGTAACGACTCCGTAGTGTTCGCCTTGATTGTCGTGAATCACGCGGCCAGCCAGCGTAATCTGGCCTCCCTGGCAGTCGATCATGTCGTCGGGCGCGGCCAGATGTTG
>CAYVMS010000246.1:0-5009 GCA_964452615.1 uncultured Occallatibacter sp. | reverse complement strand
TCTGTTTTGTTGATTTTATACGTTGTTTCAATAGTTTTCTTTGTAAGCTGGCGGAGAGAGGGGGATTCGACCCAGCAACGAAAGAATCGGGCCGCCGTGCCGTAGGGCCGGTGAAGCGGCAGTGCGGCTGTTTTGATGATTTTCAACCCTACAGCATTGCCACGGATTCAAACTGCCGGAGCAAGGGCATGGCGATGCGTACAGCAGAGATCAATGACTTCGGAGGCAAAACCAAGTTGACTTTTTGCTGCCAATATTCCGATCAATCCATCTGTGTATTCGCGCATCAGATATGGCCCAGATTTACTATCCAAATTTACTATCCATGGACCCTAAATTTGCTCAAAAGTGACAAAATTGTCTAAATATGGACACACTTGAAAGTGCCATTAGATCATGTGTAAGTGCTTGAATTAAAGTGATTTGATTGATTCAAAAGGGGGTTGAATACGAAATGCTCTGTATGGCTATATGGAAGCTGACGTTCTACCACTGAACTACTCCCGCCCTTTGTTTTTGCAACTACTTGTAAAACTTTCAAACCTTCGCAAACACCACATCACACCATAGTTGATACATTGGCTACACCTTCAACACCGCGGAGGGCATCGACATGAAGGTCAGCCGTAAGCGGTATTAGCATGGTAGTGCTCGAGAGGGTCCCCGTTCCCAAGGCTTTGCTTGGGAATTCAGGTTCTATATTACGGCTCCGGACGGGAAACGTAAACTAAAACTCCAAACAATTGATATAGCGAAATTTACAAGCGATGCCGGGGTCGAAAGATGGCCTCCGCAGCGGGGAGGGGGCGCGGAGCTTGAGCATTAGCAACTTAGGTCAGTGTGCTTTTGCTGTTTGCGCCGCCATGGGCGAGAATAAGAGAGTCTCTATGCCTGACTCCGCACGCATCTTCGAAGCCCCTTTTACCGACGTCCCCGGCGCATTGGCCGAGATTCGCTCCGGGCGCATGGTTGTCGTTGTCGACGACGAGGACCGCGAGAACGAAGGCGATCTGACGCTGGCCGCCGAGTTCGTCACGCCTGAAGCCATCAACTTCATGGCTCGCTATGGGCGCGGCCTGATCTGCCTGGCGCTGACCGAGGAGCGCGCCGACCACCTGCGTCTCTTTCCGATGACGCAACAGAACTCCTCGCGCTTTGGCACGGCCTTTACTGAGACCATCGAGGCGCGCGAAGGTGTGACCACGGGCATCTCGGCCGCCGACCGGGCGCACACCATCCGCACCGCCATTGCAGGCAAATCTAACTACACCGACCTTGCACGTCCCGGCCACGTCTTCCCGCTGCGCGCCCGCAAAGGGGGTGTGCTGGTGCGTGCCGGGCAAACCGAAGCCTCGGTCGATCTGGCGCGGATGGCCGGGCTTAATCCTTCGGGCGTAATCTGCGAGATCATGCGCGACGACGGCGAGATGGCCCGCATACCGGATCTGATTCCCTTTTGCAAAGAACACGGACTGCGTATCCTCACCGTCGCGGAGCTGATCCGCTACCGCCTGCGCCACGAGCGCTACATTGTGCGTGCCGGCGAGAGCCGCATCCAGACCCGCTATGGCGAGTTCCGCATGATCGCCTACGAGAGCCAGGTCAACGGCGGCGAGAGCCACATCGCGCTGGTGCGCGGCGACCTTTGCCCTGAATGTCCAGCCTTCCACACCGGCCCCGCTGTCGGCTATCTGCCAGAAGAGCCTGGCTCGTCGGCGTTCGGTGAGCAGCAACTGCGGCCGCCCTGCGAGCACCCTGTGCTGGTGCGCGTTCACACTCGCTGCACGGCGGGCGACCTCTTTGCCGCCGACTGCCGCTGCCGCGAGATCCTTGACCAGTCGATGCGCATGATCGCTGAGGCGGGTTGCGGTGCAGTGCTCTATCTGCACAACACCTCGCGGGGCTTCGAGATCGATCACGCGCCTGTCAGCAGGAGCGCCTTTGAGCCGGACGGCGCTGCGGCCGTGCTTGCGTCGTCCGACTCAGATGCCGGACGGCTTGTTCTTCACCGGGAGTTGCGCGCTCGCGAAGGCTCCCAGGCACGCACCGGACGCATTCTGCGCGCCATCGGGTTGGGCGGCCAGATCCTCTCCGACCTCGGCATCCGGCGCATTCGCCTCCTATCAAATACCCCCATGCACATCCCAGCGCTTGAGGGTTTTGGGTTGGAGATTGTCGAGCAGGTGGCAATTCCGATTGAAGAGTGCAGCCGCGTGCTGTGAGGCGCGACGCACCGTGCAGTGCGAAGTCAACAGGGAATTTAATTGATAACCCCCTTCATTTCCATTCACGTCAAGACAAGCGGCCTAAGCCTGTGGTACTAATTTGGCATAGGAATCAAACTCAGAGAGATTCCAGATGACCCGCGTTTTCCTTTGAACCGGCCCCCCTCGCCGGACGCTCGTCATCTGACAGAACGGGTTGAGGGCTATGGGCCGCGTTTTTCATTCAGTTGATCCGCAACATTTGTACGCTTTGAGCTGGAGCAATGCGCAGGACGGCATGCTCGCGGTCGACACCGTCTCTGGAATAGTGGTGGATGCAAACCCAGCGGCAGTAGCTCTGATGGGCTATTCGCGCGAGGAGCTCGGCGGGATGCAGATCGCCATGCTGCATCCAGAGAGTGAGCGGGAGCGCGTGACGGCTGAATTCGAAGGTGCGGCGCCCCATGCATTGACCGACCTCGGATTTCGGATTCAACGCAAAGACGGCACATGCGTGCCAGTCTCCAGTTGGTGCTCAACTCCAATGAAGGTGGACGGCCAGACACTGGCTATATGCGAGTTCCGCAACATTGCCGATCAACAACAACGGGAACATCAGCTTTCGGTCAAGAACTGGGCGATGTCGGCCTTTTCTGCCGCAGCATTGGCGCTCGGGCGCGCTCAATCCGCCGACGGCCTGCTGCAATCAATCTGCGAAGCTATTACCCGGGAATCCTTTTACGCTCTCGCCTGGGTCGGGATTGCAGAAGACGGCCCGGGTAAGAAGGTCCGGCTTGCCGGCGCTGCCGGAAACGCAATCGGCTATCTTGATGGATTGCAGGTGAGTTGGTCGGAGGACGATCCCATGGGGAGAGGTCCAACGGGCAACTGCATTCGCACCGGCAAAGCCGCGATCCTGGAGGACTCGGAACGATCGGAGATCTTCTCAAGCTGGCGCGAACGGGCTAGGCGATTCGGTATCCGGTCTACCGCAGCAATCCCGTTTTGCATCGAAGGTGAGACGCGCGGCGCTTTGATGGTCTACTCCACGCAACCCAACGCATTTGAGCCGGAGGCGATGGAGGTCTTCGAGAATCTTGCCCATGAGTTTGTCTACGGCCTTCATTCGTTGGAGCAGAAAAAGCTGCTGCAAGTTGAACGGCAAAGCCTGGCGACGATACAGGGGCAACTTCGCGACGCATTGTCCTCGATGGTTGCGCCCATTGTTACGGCAATGGAGATGCGCGATCCCTACACCACGGGACACCAAAGCCGGGTGGCGGAGATTGCCTGGTCCATTGGCATGGAGATGGGTTGGCCTGAGGAGAGGTTGCAGGGGCTGCGCGTGGCGTCGCTGGTTCACGATATAGGAAAGATCGCAATCCCCTCAGAGATCCTGACCAAACCGGGAAGACTCAACGCGGCGGAAAGAGAGATGATCAAGGAGCATTCCGAAACAGGCTTTGCCATATTGAAGGACATCCCTTTTGCATGGCCCGTCGCCGAGATAGTCCGTCAGCATCACGAAAAGCTGGATGGCTCGGGCTATCCGCTGGGTCTCAAGGCAGATGCAATCTTGCCGGAAGCTAAGGTGCTGGCAGTGGCGGATATCGTGGAAGCAATGGTCTCATATCGGCCGTATCGCGCTGGGATACACCTCGATGTCGTCCTGGATAAGATTCTGGAAGAGTCAGGCAGCCTGCTCGACCCGGAGATTGTCAGTGTCTGCGTGACTCTCTTCCGCCAGAAGAACCTTGCCGTGCCGGGCTGGATTCGCCCCTGATTCTGATTCACGTTCATCAATGACGTACTATCGAATTCTTTGCCTAATTAACTTCCGCGACGCTTGCAACTTCGGACGGCTTTGAAGCTTCCGTTCGCATGGTCAGTCTCTAAGAACCTCTGAATAAGTCAACGTTTAGAAAGGGCACGATTTTACAGGCTGCGAAAAAACTCATTGGGAACGCTCACAAGTGTCAGGGCGCGACTTCAGCGTGCCGCAAACGCAACAAAACAAGTGCTGGGCTTTAGCCCCTGAGGGAATGTCTGATTATAAGAGTGACTTGTTAAGAGTTTCCCTAGTTGGGTCACAGACTCTCTTTGAGCGCGGAATACTGTGAATTTCTGTTGAACCCGTCATTTGCTGGCCAAATATGATCTAAAGTGACCAACAATAACCACCGCAAACCTGTAAGCTCTGAGAGACATTACGGCGGAAAAAGCAGCCTGCAACAATCTTGCGGATATTGAACTCCCGCAGATCGTTGGTTCGATTCCCTAAAACGCTCTCACAGAGCCTCCAAGCTTGCACCCGAATACTCGGACGTGGAAAGGTTGGACCGGTTGAGCGTTCATCTTGTCAATCCAAGTGACAATTCCTTTGGCACAGCCGTTATCACACCCAGATGGCTATTTGTGCTTGCAGCAGCAACACCGCAAATCGCGGGAGACCCCATTCTCGTTGATGAATCGCTGGAACAGATTGTCCCGGAGACGATTCACCCCGGTGACATCGTTGGCATCAGCGTTCACACCGGCAATGCGCTACGTGGCTATGAAGTCGGCCGGATCGCGCGGAGCCGTGGCGCTTTTGTGATCTATGGCGGAATTCACGCTACGCTGTTTCCCGAAGAGGCGTTGGGTCGCGGCCAGGCGCACGCGGTCGTGACCGGGGACGGCGATGTGGCCTGGGGCAAGGCGGTCACCGACTGCCTGGCGGGCAAGCTTGAAAAGGTCTACGACGGCGGACGGATCGGCGGCGGCGAGTTCCTCGCGGCACGCTGGGACCTGATGAATCCCGAAAAG
>CAYVMS010000245.1:0-5035 GCA_964452615.1 uncultured Occallatibacter sp. | reverse complement strand
CCTGCGACTTCCACCGTGTGAAGGTGGCACTCTACCGCTGAGTTAAGCGCCCCTTATGAAATTCCGGTATGGGCCGACAACCAGCGCGCCAGCGGGGCATCCCATGGGTTAGATTAACACTAGCGGGGCTTTACGGCCAACCTCTGTCGCGAAGATGAGCGGCCGCGACCTGCACCCAATAGCCAATGCGCTGGAAAGCCACATCAATCCGCCCTGCAACCGATTCCACCCCCGACGGGGAAGCGGTGCTGTGTCCGGTTCCAGGCCTCGGAGACCCTGACTTTGCGTCTCCGGGACGGGGCGTCTCCGCCTTGCCCAGTGCAGGCGGCTTTGGGGGTTTCACTTTCCTGGCGGGAAAAATCAGCGATGACCGTCTAGACGTGCGCCCGAGTTCGCCTGCGGAGCGAGATTCCAACGCGGAAAGCTCTTTTTCTCCGCAACCTTCGGCCCCAAATGGGGTTCCAGAGGATATGGCGACCTTGGTCCTGGACAATCCGTCTCTGGGAGCCGGCCCGGCTGCACGGCCAAACGGGTGGCATGCTGCAACCGCCAGCACTGACCCGTCCGGCCTGGGCCCGTCCGGTCTTGACCCGTCGAGCGACGCAGCCATTATGCTGCGCGTTGCTGCGGGGGACGAATCGGGGTTCAACTATCTGGCGGAAAAGTATCACCGGCCCATCATCCATTTTCTTTTTCGGATGGTGCGCAACCAGGCGATTGCCGAAGAATTGGCGCAGGAGGTGTTCCTGCGGGTCTACCGGTCCAGAGAGAGCTACCGGGCCGAGGCCAAGTTCACCACCTGGCTCTACCGGATCGCTACCAATCTGGCGGTGAATCACGCGCGCGACACCAAGCATGAACGGGCAGCGCGGAATGTTTATCTGGACACTCCAGACGAGGAAACAGGCACGACGCCCGACGTTGCCGACGATGAGATCTCAGCGGAGCAGCACCTGCTGCGCGAGGAACGGATGAAGGCCATTCGCACGCACGTGATGGCGCTGCCCGAACGGCAACGGATGGCGGTGATCATGCATAAGTACCAAGGGATGGACTATCGCGAGATCGGCGAGGTGTTGAAGCAGAGCGAGTCGGCGACCAAGTCGCTGCTCTTCCGCGCCTACCAGACGCTGCGAGGGAATTTGAAGGAATTTGTTTGAACCGGACGGAGTGAGTTTGCACGGGCCGGGCGTGGCCGGCGGGAATGGGGGTATCGATGGAACCGATCAAGAACCAATGCGACGGAATGGACGCGAAGCTGGCAAACCTGCTGCTCGATCCAGCCGCGGTCTCTGCCAGCGATCAGGCTCATATCGCGGGGTGCGAGCATTGCAGCCAAGAGCTCAATGAGCTGCGTGCGACCATGGCCCTGATGGATGCCTGGGAGGCGCCGGAACCGAGCCCGTACTTCCTGACCCGACTCGAAGCGCGCCAGCGTGAATTGCGCGAGGCCGAACCGGCCGGTTGGCTGGCGAGGCTGCGCGCCAGCATGGTTTACAGTTCGCGGAGCCATGTTCGTCCATTAGCGGCGATGGCGATGACTTTCATGTTGCTGGTGGGCGGTGGAGCCTATCTGGGTGTTACGAGCTGGATGCAGCCGCCGGTTCCGCCTGAGCAGACCGCCGTCGTGCACGATCTGCAAACCATGGATAGCAACGCTCAACTGCTGGATCAGTTGGAGGCACTCTCAAGCAACGACAACAGCAACGATAACGGAAACTAAGTGATCTTGATTTTGGATTGAGATGTGGGGCCCATCCTTAGGAGATATAAGGGTAAGAGGCAAGCGAGGAAGAGGGATGTTGACCGGGATGCACAAAACGAAAAGCGCTCGATGTGCGGCTATGGCTGCGGCGGTCGTCTCTCTTTTTGCGCCTTCGATCCTGGCTGTCGGCCAACGTCCCATGGCTCGTCCGCCTCGTCCCCCTCAGGCGCAGCGCAGAGCGGCTCAGCAGAATCGCCGTGCCGAGATGCGGGGCCAGATGCAGAACACGATGCGAAATCAGGATCGGCCCGCCATGCGTCCCCAAGGCCAGCCGGAAGCCAGCGTCCCGCTGCGTCCAGGGCCAGACGTAGTTCGTCCTGTGAACCCGGGCTATGCCCAAGCACCTCCCGGCCACCTGGGTGACTGGCTCAACCAGCATCGCAATCTGCCCCCGCAAGAGCAGGAGCGGACACTGCTCGGCGATCAAAGCTTTCGCCGCTTGCCTCCTGGCGAGCAGCAGCGGGTGTTGCGGCAGTTGCATCAAGTCAACCAATTACCGGAGGAGCAGCGGCAGCGCCGCCTGGCACGCAACGAGTTGATTGAACACCTTTCTCCTCAAGACAGGATGCAGGTCAACATGTCCGTGCGCCGCTTTGCCAATATGCCGCCGGAGCGTCAGTCACTGATGCGCGGCGCCTTCCGCGACCTGCGCTCAGTCCCGCCCGATCAGCGATCGATCGTGCTTAATTCTGCCCGCTACCAAGGCGTCTTCAGTTCGGACGAGCGCGGAGTCCTCTCCGACATGCTGCGCGTCGAGCCTTACGAGCCGGCGCGGTAACTCGCGGCGAGATCGCACCAAGACAAGACGGCGATGGAGAAGCTCTCCACCGCCGTCGCTTTTTAGGTCAACGCTCCGTATTCTTCCGACGCAAGAGAGACTGTCCTACTGCTTCAACTCCAGCGGCGCTTTCAACCGTATATCCCGCGAGGAGGCTCCCACCTGAATCTCGAAGGTTCCCGGCTCAACTACCCAAGCCTTCGTCTCGGGGCTCCAGTATGAAAACGCATCGCGGCCCAGTGTGAAGCCCACGGTCTGCGACTCGCCCGGCTTCAGTTCCACGCGCCTGAATCCCTTCAACTCGTGCACCGGACGGTCAATTTTCGAGTGGCCGTCGTGCACGTATAGCTGCACCACCTCGGCTCCGGCGCGCGATCCGGTGTTGTGCAGTGTGAGGCTGACAACCGCTCCACTGTGGCCCGCGCCCGCAGCGAGCGCCAGAGGCGTCACCTTCAGATCGGTGTACTCAAACGTGGTGTAACTCAGGCCGAAACCAAAGGGAAACTGCGGCTCTACATTTCTCGTGTCGTAGTAGCGATAGCCGACGTAAATCCCCTCGGCATAGTTGACCTTCAAATTGACGCCCGGATAGTTCGCCGCAGCCGGCGAGTCCTTGAACTCCTTGGGCAGCGAGACCGGCAGCTTGCCCGAGGGGTTCGTTTCGCCGAAGAGAATCGAAGCCAGCGCGGTGCCCGCCTCCTGCCCGCCATACCACATATCAAGCAGCGCCGGGGTCTTGTCGAGCCAGCGCGTCATGGTCACCGGGTTGCCGGTATTGAGCACAACAATGGTGTGCGGATTCGCCTGCTCCACAGCCTCGATCAGTTCGTCCTGCCCGGCGGGCAAGTCCATGGTCTTCACGTCGAAGTCTTCGCGCTCGATCTTGTCGTACCGGCCCACCACCACAACGGCCACATCGGAATGAGCGGCGGCATCCACGGCCTCTTGCAACAATTTGGCGCGGGCCTCAGCCGTGTCTTGCGCGGGGTCTTCGCCTGCCATTCCTGCGCCGAGCGCGTACTTCACTTCCACTCCGCTGCCAACCAGTTTCTTGATCCCGTCCAGAGGGGCGATCTTGTACTTCGGCTCGACCAGCGAACTGCCGCCTCCGCCTGTGCGTGCCACAGCCGCGTTCGGCCCGATTACGGCGATTGAGCGGATCTTCTTTGCGTTGAGCGGCAGTAGCGCGCCCGCGTTCTTCAGCAGCACGATGCTCTCTGTTGCTCCTTGCAGAGCTACTGCCGCCTGGGCTGGAGTGTTCACTTCGCCGCCGCCGACGTGCGGATGGTCGAAGATTCCGCTCAAAAAGATCACGCGCAAAATGCGGCCTACATTGTCGTCGAGCGTGGCCTCAGTGATGTTGCCGGCCTTCACCTCGGCCAGCACTTTGTCCGGCGTCAGAAAGGCGATCCCATTGCCCGCGACCTTCGTCTCGGGTACCGTAAGCCAGTTCTGTGCCGGCTGGCCGCCCGGCATCTCCAGATCCATGCCGGCATTCACCGTCGGGGCCGTCGAATAAGTGCTGCCCCAGTCGGAGACAACAAAGCCCTTGAAGCCGAACTCGCCTTTGAGAATGCCCTTCAGCAAATCCTTGCTCTCAGCGCAGTGCACGCCGTTCACCAGGTTATAAGCGGACATGACATTCCACGCGCCGCCTTCCTGCACTGCAGCTTTGAAGGCCGGCAGGTAGATTTCGTGCAGCGTGCGCGGGTCGATTTGTTCGTCGATGCGGTGGCGCTCGAAGTCCTGGTTGTTGGCGGCAAAGTGCTTCACCGAAGGAATCACGCCCTCACCTTGCACGCCTTTCACATAAGCCACGCCCAGCCTCGATGTGAGGTAAGGGTCTTCGCCGTAGCCCTCAAAGTTGCGGCCCCAGAGCGGTACGCGGTTGATATTCACAGTGGGCCCAAGAATCATGTCCCGGCCCAGCGCCTTGACCTCTTGCGCAATGGCCTGGCCCTCGCGATGAACCAGCTCCGTGTCCCAGGTGGCAGCCATGGCCACGCCCGCCGGAAAACTGGTTGACTGCACCTTGAGCGGCGAACCCGGAAGGCCAGTAATCGCCGAACTGCCCGCCCACGAGCGCACGCCCAGCGGCCCGTCGGCCATCTTGATCGCGGGAATCCCCAGCCGTGGAATCGGCGTCGACTCCATCCAGCCGGACCCGGCAACCATGGAAGCCTTTTCTTCGAGTGTCATGCGCTTCAGCAGGTCAGCGGCACGCTTTTCCGCCGAAAGCCCCGCATTTTTATAGGGTGCGTTGGCCGGAACGACCGTCGAAGCAGCTTTTTGAGCTTTGATTGCCGTGGTGACTAGCGCAGCAACGATGAGAACGGTGCAAAGCAAAAGGAGGGTAACGCGCATCGGTCGGACTCCTGTTGCGGGCAACTTCCCCGCCCAATATCACGCGTAATAGTAGCGGATACACCTGAAGTCCGACAAATCCTGGGAGTCAAGGGCGATCTGTGAGCGCCAAGGGGTCTCTGATCCAG
>CAYVMS010000244.1:0-5218 GCA_964452615.1 uncultured Occallatibacter sp. | reverse complement strand
ATCCCCACCAGGATGCCCATATCCACGATCAGTAAGGTCGTGTTCGTCATAACGTCTCCTGTTTCAAACTCCAGTCCCGTAGTTCCTCAGTCCCTAGCTTCTAGTCCCTTAGTCCCTGCTTTCCGGTATCTCTTCCCAGCGCCGGACATAGGCAATTCCCTTTTCGTAGCGAACGACGAAGACCTCTTCCTCTCTTTGAATCGGCTCGCCGTCCTCCGAGCGCGCTGGAGCAGAGCGGCGCGCGCCCAATTGTTCGTAGATGAACTCCCCGGTTCCGCCGGCCCTGATGGTGGACGTGACCCGGCCCACCGCGCCAACGACATCCGTCTCATCCGCTGTGAGTTCGTGCTCATGCGGCAGCATCACTTTTGCCAGGAAGAGGAAGACAATGGTACCTCCGGCAAAGCCGCAAAGACCCGCCAGCACCAGCACTACTCCCGCCACAAAGCCGCCATAGCGCGTCAGCAGACACCCCGCCGCGCCAAACCAGCAGAGGAAGATCATGATCGAGAAAGTGTTCCACCAGGGAATGCTGGCCGATCCCCGGCCTGCGCCGGGCGCTGCGCCTGAGTGCGCCACGTGGCCTGCGCTCGGCAGATGTGTCGCATGAGGCATGTGCGGCACATGCACATGAACGTGCCCGCCA
The DNA here is from genome assembly GCA_964452615.1 of uncultured Occallatibacter sp. Lineage (GTDB taxonomy): Bacteria > Acidobacteriota > Terriglobia > Terriglobales > Acidobacteriaceae > Telmatobacter. Next base: position 4,572 of record CAYVMS010000244.1, on the reverse strand, counting down.
AAGTGTCCCAAGCAACCCAGCAGCGACAACGTGCTGAGAAACAGTCCCGCAAGAAAACAAACAAAGTAGAAGGTCTCCCAGTGCATCGCTACGCCTCGCCTTTCCTGCCTCGCGCTCTTGGCCCCTGTTTTGGCGAGCGGACAGCCACCGGCTCCGCTTGCCCTTGCTCTCTACTCTCTGTTCCCTGTTCTTTTTTCTTCGGCCTCAGCACTTCGCTGAGCCGCGGCATCAGTCCCGGCGTCTCGAGAATCGCTTCGAGCAGCAGCAGGCACTCGCGCGTGTTGTCATGGCGGGCGAGCGTCAATAGCGACTGCATCAGTTCAGGATCGCGATGAAAGCGCTCGGCGCCCTCGACCAGCCACAGATCGAGCTTGTCTTCGAAGTGGCGCAACTCGCTTTGCAGTTCCGGCGAATAGCCCTCCGGATCGTCCACCAGATAGCCCGGATGCACCTTGAAAAAGCCAGCAAGAATCTGCCGCGTGGTGTTTGTCAGGTGGGGCCTTGCGCCGCCCTCGATCTGCGAGAGATAGCTCTGGCTAAGCTTCGAGCTAGTCTCGGCCTCGATTGCCCGAACCAGCTCCTGCTGGCTCATCGCTCTGTCTTTGCCGCGCAGGCTGCCCTCCACCTCGCGCAGATAACGGATTTTCTCGCCCAGCTTCATGTTTTGGCTGCAACGGTTTTCGCTCCGGCGATGTTTCCATTGCAATATGTAATATGTATATCGCAATATGCAATAACTTTCAAGAGGGTGATGAAAAATATTTTTGTGGCGGTTTTCACAGGAGGTGCAGGTTGACCTCACCTGGACTTGGAGACTTAAAGAGAGAGCGCGGAAACGAACTCCGGTTTCGCTTCCACCGCTTGCAGCTCCGCATCGGCGTTCAACCCCGTCACGCGCACCTGCACTAGCCGATTGGCCTCGATCTTCCCCATACATTCGACGGGAAGGAAGTTCTCTGACAACGCGGCGGTTCGACCGCGAGCTGCCAGTTCCGGTGGCGTATGCAGTGTGATGGCGTCGATCTCGCAGCCAACGAAGCTACTGCGATGCTTACGGCTCTTCTCCGAAGCGAGCGCGCGGAGAACGGCCATTCGCTCTGCTACAACCTCAACAGGAACTGGCCGCTCGGCGTGCAACGCCCAGCCCGGCGTTCCAGGCCGCGGCGAAAAGGGGAACAGATGCAAGTAGCCGAAGGGCAATGCCCGAACCAGCGCCAAAGTCTCCTCGAACTCGGCATCCGTCTCGCCAGGGAAGCCAACCATCACGTCTGCGCCCAAAGTCAGTTCGGGCCCGGCAGCCCGCACCAGCGCCTCAACTTTTTCCGCATAGTGCCATGGCCGGTAGCGCCGGTGCATCCGGCGCAGGACTGCATCCGAGCCGGATTGCAAGGGCATGTGCGCATGACGGGCCAGACGTCTGCCGCCGAACTCTGCCATCAAACCAATCAGCTCAGAGTCCCAGTCCATCGGCTCAATGGAACTGAGCCGTATGCGAGGTAACGCGGTCCTCTCAAAAATCCGCCGCACCAGCCCACCCAATGTCATCCTCGACCCGATACCACAAGCAACCCTGGGTGCCCCATCCATTCCGCGTTTTTCTGCGGAATGGGTGGGAAACCACGAACCTGAGAAAGTTCCCTCATCAGCCGAGGCGGATAAATCCCAACCCCAGCGTCCAAGATTGATCCCAGAAAGCACCAACTCATTGCCTCCGGCGGCGACAAATCCCTCCACCTGCTTCAGCACGCTCGCCGCCGTCAGGCTCCTTGAGGAGCCCCGAGTCTGAGGAATCACGCAAAACGTGCAGCGATTACCGCAGCCCTCCTGAATCTTGAGGTTGGGGCGGGTTTGCGTGCCGGGAACGACCTGCGCCTCTTCAAGGAAAGAGTGAGCAAAGCGGTCGTCAGCCCAAACCACCTGCGGTGGGGCCAACTGCTCGCCGATCGCTCGCTCGATTTTGGTTGCCGCCTGTATTTGTGTCAGTTGTGTTAGTCCGCTGTCTGCGTGCGCCTGCACACACCCCAACAGGTTCAAAATAATCTCCGGTGCGAGCGCCTTATGGCTGTTGCCCACGACCGCAGCTACTCCGTCGAGGCCCGCCAATTCATCCGGCGCGCGTTGCGCGTAGCAGCCAGTCACCACGATGCGCGCCTCCGGATTGAACCGGTGCGCCCGGCGGATGAAGGCTCGCGCGGCACGGTCGGCCTCGGCCGTTACGCTGCACGTGTTCACCACCACGACATCGGCCGCCACAGAACTCTGACCGCCAAGTCCTGCCGCGCGAAGACGGTCGCTCACCGCCTCGCCATCGGCGCGGGCCGCTCTGCATCCGAAGTTCTCCACGTGGAAAGTGGCTGCCATCATCTCAGTCTAAGACCTGATCACTCCTTCGCAAACTGTCTCCGATATACTTGAGTTGGCAGCATCATTTCGCTGGTCACCCCTACCTCATGCAATTCTCTACCGCCTCCAGCGAGTCAGCCCCGTCTTCGTCCAACGCACAGGGCAGTACGTGGCACATCGTCAGCTTCACCTACTTCACCTTTGTGGTCTATCTCTCTGTCGGGTTGCCACTGGCCGTCTTGCCGCCGTATGTGCATCTTCGGATGGGCTATAGCGCAACTTTGGCCGGGTTGGCGATCAGCATCCAGTACTTTGCAACGCTCGCGAGCCGCCCCTGGGCGGGCCGCATTTCAGACCGGGCCGGAGCCAAGGTTTCAGTGCTTTGGGGGATGGGCTTTTGTTCGCTGAGCGGCGCATTGCTGATCGCTGCGGCGGCCCTGAACACGATCCATTGGCTGAGCCTTGTGACTCTGTTTGTAAGCCGGCTGGCATTGGGCATAGGCGAGAGCCTCGGATCGACTGGTTCGACTCTGTGGGGCATCACCAGCACAGGCCACGCAAGCACGGCCAAGGTCATCAGTTTCAACGGCATCAGCACCTATGGAGGGCTTGCGCTGGGGGCTCCCCTGGGAGTGGTGCTGGATCAGCAGTGGGGACTGGCTTCGATCGGCCTGCTCATTTTGCTCATCGGCGCGTTCAGCCTTGCGCTGGCCAGCCGCAAAAAGCCAGTGACCGTAGCGCCCGGCGAGCATCTGCCTTTCCGCGACGTGGCCTTTCGCGTTCTGCCGCATGGCATGGCATTGGCATTGGGCGGAATTGGTTACAGCACACTTGCCACTTTTATCACTCTCTTTTACCTGAGCCGCCATTGGACGGGGGCCGCTTTGTGCCTGACTGCTTTTGGCCTGGCGTTTATCGCGGCGCGGCTACTTTTCATCCAGGCTATCAACCGGTTTGGCGGATTCCCGGTGGCGATGGCCTGCCTCTCTCTGGAATCCGTGGGTCTGCTGCTGCTTTGGCGTGCCTCCTCGCCATGGATGGCGCTCGCTGCCGCAGCGACGGCGGGCTTCGGCTTCTCACTGGTCTTTCCTGCACTGGGCATTGAGGCGGTCAAGCGCGTCACGGCCAACAATCGTGGCTCGGCACTGGGTGTTTTCACGGCTTTTGCCGATGTCAGCTTCTTCCTGACTGGGCCAGTAGCCGGAGCGATGATCGGGCTCTGGGGTTACTCCAGCGTCTTCCTCTTTGCGCTGGTGTGCGTGGTGGCAGGGCTGGGAATCACGGTAGTTCTGCGGCAGATTCAAAGGGATTGAGGGAGGAACACCTCCACGGCCTCACCGAGTCGCTGGTTTCTGTGAAGCCGTGGAGCGTAAGGAGTTTATTTTCAATATTTTATTGATCGGTTCACTTTTTCACAGAACGGAATTGTTTGTGGTTCTGTGTAAGCTGCCTTTGGAAGTTGATGATTAACAAACAGTTAGTCATGCCTTCACAATTTCACAGGCGAAAACGACGAAAAATCAATGCGCGCTCGGGGTGTTGGCTTCAAGCGCTGGGCTGGGAGCGGGATTTACATTGACAGGATTGGAGTTGCGGAGTGGAAAGGCTTTTGCGGCACGGTTGATTCCAGGCAGCGTTTCAAGCAGGTGTTTGACGACCGCGGAGACCGAGGTGTCGCGCTCGGCCGCCCAAACGCGGGCCTTGCGGTAGGAATCGTCGGGGATGGTTACGGTGATGTTGCGCATGGATTCTCCTTGAGTATGTAGACAGAACTTGGCCGGCTTTGGGGTTCTTGTAGCTATCAGTGTGCGCCTGTGAGGTCTAATGATCTGCAAACCTTCTGAGGTCGACTGGACTTCGGACGGCTTGTCTCGGTATGCTGCGCTCGGTGGTCCAGGTTGAAAAAATTGGACCGGGGAGACAACTCACTGCAAATTTGGCAACTCTGAATGAATTAAGGAGAAAATATGTTCAAAGTCAACGTGCTTGCTTTCGCAGTTCTCACAGTTGTCCTTTTGTGCTGTGCACCGGTGGCGCACGGCCAGGTTTCTGTTGGCATAAACATTGGCGCGGCCCCCGTGTGCCCTTACGGGTATTTCGACTATGAGCCGTATGACTGTGCTCCGTATGGCTACTATGGGCCCGACTGGTTTGTTGGCGGGGTGTTCCTTGGAGCTGGCCCCTGGTTTCACGGCCCTCGCGGCTTTTTCGGCCACGTCGACAACCGCT
>CAYVMS010000243.1:0-5262 GCA_964452615.1 uncultured Occallatibacter sp. | reverse complement strand
AGGTCGGAGTACCTGGCGATGGCCAGCACCTCTGAGGCCGTGAGGCAGTGCAGCCAGATCTGGGGGAAGCGCTGCTTGATGCCGCTGAAAAGGCGTTCAAACCAGTCAATTTTTAGATCGGGGTGGATGCCGCCCTGCATGAGTACGCCGGTGCCGCCCATTTCAAGCGTCTCGGCGATCTTCTCGTAGATCACCTCGAAGTCGAGGATGTAGCCCTCTTCAGAACGAGCGCCTTTGAGGGGCCGGTAGAAGGCGCAGAATGTGCAGTACTCGGTGCAGAAGTTGGTGTAATTGATATTGCGATCGATGATGTAGGTGACGACACCCTCGGGGTGGATGCGGCGGCGCACGGCGTCAGCCTCGAAGCCAAGGCCGATCAGGTCGGGAGAGCGGAAGTGGTCGAGGGCCTGTTGGCGCGTTAACGGCATAGTCCTGATTCTACCAACTTATGGTTTGCGGTCGTGAGGCTTCGCGGCGGGCTTGGGCGCGGACTCCTGCTTCTTTGCCGGGGCGGAGACACCGAGGGTCAGCAGGAAGAAGCTGAAGCCCTTGCGCAGCGAGTCGAGCAGGCTCATGGATCAGTTCCCTTCCCGCACTACTTCTTCTTGGTTGCAGGATTCTTCGGTTCCGGGGCCGCCGCCGGCGCCGGCTCTCCGCGAAGAATCTCGACAGCGGTTGGAGGCAGGGGCTTGTCTGCGTTACCCAAGAGCACGGTCACCTGCCACATCTCGGTCTCGGTCAGTGTGTCCTTGTAAGACGGCATACCTGTGAGCCGAATGCCGTTGGCCACCTTCCAATAGGTCTCGCCGAGAGGATCGTCGGTAACCCCCATGACCGTATCCGCGCCGTGGTGGTGCTGTTCCCATAGTGGCGGTGCCTCGGGATACATGTGCCCGCCAAAGATGGACGGTTTGCCGTGAAGGCCGTGACAGACGGCGCAATTTTCGCTGTAGACGCGCGCGCCAGCCACCAGGTTGGCCTCATCGACCGGGATGGGTGAGGTCTTCACCATCTCCCGTTCGATGCGCGAATCGAGCAGCATCCCGGTAATTTCCTGCTCCTGAGGAAAGGGTGGGTCGGCCACCGCCACAGGCACATGACCTCGCCACACCCATAAGCCTGCGGCAACCGGCAACAGCAAGAACCCCAACACGAATCCAAAGAAGCCACGCCCCATTTCGATTTCGCCTCCGCTGCCCTCAATGGTAGAGCATTTTTGCGCGATCGTGCTGATCTGCAAGGCTCCCTTCTGGATAAAAACAAAAGATTTACTGGACAAACGTCTCCCGATTTGACACAGTTTCGCCATGCAGCAGCGGGATCTGTGGCACACGGTTTGGTGTGCTCAGGTGGAGAAGGGCATCCCCGCGGGCGGCCATTCCCAAATGATTTGAGAGGAAATCTTCCCCATGACAGATCACTCGAAGATGCGACTTGGACGCAAGGCCATCAAGACCGACTCGCGCACCCTGGCGTTCGGCGACTACCTTACTCCGGCACTGCCACCCCCGCCTCAGGTTGCCGATTGGACCAAGGGCCTCGCCGATTGGGGCATGATGCTCAACGACACGCTAGGCGACTGCACCATCGCCGGCCTGGGCCATGCCGTGCAGGTGTGGACCGTCAATGCCGGATCGATCGTCACCGTCCCTGACCCCACCATCGAGAGCTACTACGAACAGTGGGACGGTTATGTGCCCGGCAAACCCAACACCGACAACGGAGGCGTGGAGCTCGATGTCTTGAACGACTTCCAGAAAAACGGCTTCGCAGGCCACAAACTCCTCGCCTTTGCCGATCCCAAGCCATCCAATCTGATGGAGATTCGGCAGTCTATCTTCCTCTTTGGCGGCGTCTACATCGGTCTCGCCCTGCCCGTGACAGCGCAGAACCAGGATGTTTGGGACGTGGTTCCCAATGGTGGCGCCAATGCCAAGAAGGGCAGTTGGGGCGGCCACTGCGTCTTCGTGCCCAAGTACGACGCAAATGGTTTCACCTGCATCACCTGGGGCCAGCCGAAGACCATGACCTTGGCCTTCTGGAAAGAGTATTGCGACGAGGCCCACACTTTGTTCTCGCAGGACTGGCTTACCGCCAAAGGCTCACCTGCAGGCTTTGACCAGGCCCAATTGCAGACCGATCTGAATGCTATCAAGTAGCGCAAACTGCCGGCGAATCACTTCGCAGTTCATTCAATGCGGGCAGTTCCGCCACAAAGCTCCCCCCCGAGGTGATTTAATACCTATGGGGGGAGTACTGCCTGCATGAATAGGCGATGTGCTTCCGCACTCCCGTGGAGGTAACCCGAAACCGATGTCTTCATATCGCCGTCTTGCCCTTCTGCTGGCGCTGGGTCTCGCTGCCGTGACCGCCGCACTGGCCCAAAGCTCGAGTTCGAGCAGTACTCCCGCAGCACCTGCCACGGACCAAGCCCAGGCTCCGGCCCAGAACCAAGGTCAGATGAGCGTCCAGGCCCGCATCAAGGCGCGCCGCGCGCAGCGCCGTGCCGCAGCCATCCACGAGGCCTATGACCACCGCTATGACGCGGAGTTCGGCTTCGGCTACCTACGCTTTGTTCCTGGCCCTGGCTCGCCCGCCATACCAGCGACGCACACCAGCCCCGCCGTGCCCCAAGGCCCTGGGCTTGAGCACGCACACGAGTATGCCTGGAACCTCGGGTTTACCCGCTACTTCGACGAGCGGCTGGGAGCGACCGTCGATGCACGCGGCTATTACGCCACTGCTTATGTGTATAACAACCAGTTGACCAACAGCGCTATCACCAATCCGGCCATCATCCAGTATGCCTTTCAGGCGGGACCTACGTATCGCTTCTACCTTCAACCAAAGTTCTCTGTCTCTGGCCGCATACTGGCTGGGATCGACAACGGAAACTTTTCCGGGGACGTAAACCACAATCCCTCGGAAGCAGTCGCCTTAGGGCTCTGGCCGGACGGGAACACTTTCGCAGCCAGCGCCAGCGTTCCCGTGGAGTATAACGTGACCCCGAGGGTTGCATTGCGGGTCGCTCCGGAATACTTCTTCAGCGGCTTCGGCTCGACGATCCAGTACACGCGCGGTTTCACCACTGGGCTCGTCTACCGGTTTGGCAAGCAGTGAAAAGCCAGGGACTAGGGAAAAGGGACTAGGGATTAGCCGTGCACAGAGATCGCAAAGGTACGATTTCATTGAAACTCGCATCTTAGGCGGATTTCGCACCGTCCCTACAGGACGGGGGACTTCAGTTGAACTCTGACCCAGGACTGCGCTGCGCTTGTCCTGGGCTATTATCGATTCTCCCTCCGGGAGTAAATGCGCCAACTGGGTTCATCTACCGCGGGTCTGCAAAAACCAGTCGGGAACTGACACAAGAACGGCAATCGAAGCACGCTTCAATCATTCAGATGACTCCCACTACACAAGCCGATCTTCCGCCAGAGCTCTCCGCCCATGATGCGGCGCAGGAACGCGCGTCTGAAGCTGGCGCTACAGCTTCATTGATCAGCGACCTGCGCGAACTCTTCAAGGTCAAAGTCGTCGCGCTGGTGCTGGTGACCGGCTGGGGCGGCTTTTACCTGGGATCGATCGAGTCGGGCATCACGAGTGTGCAGCGAGGGCTGCTGGACACGCTGCTGGGCATTGGCCTCGTTTCGGCTGGGGCGGGCGCGCTGAACGAGGCTCTCGAACGCAAAACAGACTCACTGATGAAGCGCACCACCGACCGGCCAATGGCTGCGGGCCGCTTTTCGCTGGCTCAGGGAGTGCTGGCGGGGATGTCTGCTCTGGCGCTCGGGGCATACTGGCTGGCGACGCACACCAACTTGCTCACTGTAGCCCTAGCACTGCTGACGGCCTTCACGTATGTCGCCATTTACACGCCGCTCAAGCGCGTCACCGCCATGGCTACTTTTATTGGTGCATTCCCCGGCGCGATGGGTCCGATGCTCGGCTGGACCGCCGCCCGAGGCCGCATCGAGTGGCCGGGAGTGGCTCTCTTCGCCATTCTCTTTGTCTGGCAGTTTCCTCATTTCATGTCGATCGCATGGTTGTATCGCGAGGACTACGCTCGCGCCGGGATCAGGATGTTACCCGTGGTCCAGCCGGATGGATGGTCAACCGTGGCCGAGGCGCTGTTCTTTGCCGTGGCGATGATTCCAGTGAGCCTGGCGCCATGGCGGCTGGGACTGGCCAGCACAGCTTACGCGGCAATGGCCGCCCTGCTCGGCCTGGTTTATCTGGGTTATACCATTCGCTTTGCACGGATTCTGCGCACGACAGAGGTCGAGAGCCGCAAGCTGGCGCGCGATCTATTGAAAGTGAGCGTACTTTATCTACCGCTGCTGTTCACGACGCTGATGCTTTGTGCCATCGGGAAGAAATAGCTTCTTTCTGGCACATGGACATTGAAGGGTACGGGCTTCAGCCCGTACATTAAGGGCTGACATAAATCTGCGGCTTTAGCCACTGAAGGAATGCAAATGGCCGAAGAAGAACTCCCTCAGTGGCTTCTAAAGCCTGAAGTCATTTTTGAACCTTTAAGTACGGGCTGAAGCTCGTACCCGCCGTCCAATATGAACCTTCAAACAGAACTTTTCGGAAAGTATGACCATAATCACCACACAAACCAGCACCCGGCCAGCCATCGGGGCTATTCTCGCTGTAAGCGCGACGGCCACGGTTTTTCTCTTCTGGCTGATCTACGTTCATCCGGCAGCCGCATCCAGCACGCAGTTCGCTTTTCTGCCCGCGCTCAACGCATTGCTCAACGGCCTTAGTGCTGTCGCCCTGCTTATCGGATACACCTTTATCCGCGCGCGACGGATCAGGCCACATCGCGCGGCGATGATCACGGCCTTTGGATTCTCGACACTGTTTCTAGTCAGCTACATTATGCACCACGCGCTGCATGGCGACGTGCGCTACCCGGTCCACGCGGCTTTGCGCTCTGTCTACCTGCCGCTGCTAGCCAGCCACATTATTCTTGCCGTTGTGGCGTTGCCACTGATTCTGGTGACTTTCTTTTTCTCACTGAGCGGGCGGATTCCCCAGCACCGCAAGGTGGCCCGCTGGACCTTTCCGCTGTGGCTCTACGTCTCGATCACTGGCGTCGTGACCTGGGCGATGCTGCGGCTTGCGCAAGGATAACAAGGCAGGGAATAGGGAATGGAAAACACTGGGTGCCCCATCCTTTTCACGTTTTTTGTGAAAAGGGTGGGAAACCACGAAATCCAAACAGCTTTGCAAGGAATAGCGAATGGCTTC
>CAYVMS010000242.1:0-5314 GCA_964452615.1 uncultured Occallatibacter sp. | reverse complement strand
ACTGTTCCCAGGCTGCTCGAACTACTGCAGGCTCTAAGATAACCCTTGCGAAATGCGGGCTGCAGGTGGATTATTTTGTTACCAATCATTTGCAGTTTTGGCGGTTTTAAATCGCAAGGAGAAAGCTCGTGCGTAAGAATGTTCTCGTAGTTGCATTTCTGACTATCAGTTCCGTGCTCGTTGCCCAGCAAGGGCTCAACAACGACGCCGTCATCAAGCTGGTCAAGGCCGGCTTGTCGGACGATCTAATTGTTTCCACTATTGCCGCGCAGGCGGGGAGCTACGACACTTCAACGGACGGAATCATTGCCCTAAAGACCGCCAAGGTTAGCGACAAGATCGTTGCGGCGATTGTGGAAAAGGCTTCTGGAGCCGTTGCATCGTCCGCGAACATGGGGGCTGCCGCGTCGACCGCTGCCCCAGGCACCAACCCGGATGATCCCGCAGCCGCACATGAAGCTGGTATTTACATCTACAGTGACAGCGCCGCTGCCGGGTCGAAGATGGCTTTGCTTGAGCCGAATGTCTACACCTCGGGCAAGACTGGCGGAGTTTTTGCATCGGCAATGACTTACGGCATCGCGAAGATGAAAATGAAAGCTGTCCTCCGCGGAGCCCACGCCAACGCGCGCGTGCAGGATCCTCAGCCGGTCTTCTATTTCTACTTTGAGGAGAAAGGCGCTGGCTTGAGCCAGGCGTCCGGTATATTTGGCGGTACGAGCACGCCCAACGAGTACACGCTCCTCCGCTTCGATGTCAAAGGCGACACGCGGGAGACCATCATTGGCAAGGTCAATGCGTTTGGTGCGTCTGAAGGCACGGACGACAAAGCGGTAACGAATTTCACCTATACCAAGCTTCGCCCCGGTGTCTACAAAGTGGTGCTGACGTCATCTCTGGAGCCGGGCGAGTATGGCTTCATCTCGAGCGGAGGATCTGTGGCAGTGGGCCCGATGGGAAGCACGACCAATAGCAGAGTTTTTGATTTCGGGCGGAACTAGACGAGGGCCATACAACGACGACGCCCGTGTCAGGGCACGACTTCAGTCGTGCCGCAACAGGGAAGCAAGATGAAAGTCGGGCTTTAGCCCCTGAGAGGATGTGTCTTCGATAGCCTATTTTCTTCCCTCAGCGGCTAAAGCCGGGGCGGTTTGGTTATTCTACGGCACGACTAAAGTCGTGCCCTGACACTTGTTGCAGTTCCGCAGGAGTTTTTCCGCGGCCTGTGAGGTCGCGCCCTGATTCGTCATACACCCAAATGGAGTCTCTCTGAAGCCAGTTCAGTCGTGCTGAGGGCGAATGCAATAGAGTGGAGGGCTTTACTCCCGCGATGTCAAAACCTTCCCGGCCATCGGACCCAACTTGCGGCTCGGGATGTTCACGAACATTCTTCGTGTCCACTCGAACGGCGGGAGGAAAATCGCTCTTCCAGACCGAACGCATGGCGGAGCTCTTCATTGATGTCCTCCGATCAGCCATGCGGTCCAGAGGAATCACGATTCACGAGTTCGTCGTAATGCCAAATCACGTACATATCCTGATGACAGCTCCCGGCGAAATAAGTATCGAGAAAGCTATGCAGCTGATCAAGGGCGGTTTTTCATTCCGGGCCAGCAAGGAATTGGGATTTCGTGGTGAGGTTTGGCAGCGAGGATTCTCCGATGTTCGTATCGTGGATGAGCTGAGCTTTCAGCAGCATCGCGGATACATTGAAGACAATCCGGTGAAAGCCGGATTGGCGAATTCAGCGGAAGAATTTCCGTTCGGATCGGCGTTTCTGAAGAAGCGAAAGCGCGCAGGGGCTGAAGCCCACGTCGATCATGAGGCCTTACGGCACGACTGAAGTCGTGCCCTGACACCTCTGTGCGCGCGACGACCGACCCGGAGTGATAGGGTATTTCTGACGGCTCTTGATGAACAGACGCACGCGTAGAACGCTCTGGATTGTGGCCGCGGTGCTTGGTTTTCTAGCCGCGGCGGTCTTTCTGCGTTCAAAGGCCCCGCCAGAGGCTGCGCGGCTGCTGCCCGAGTCAGACGGCATCATCTACGTCAACCTCAAGCCAGCGCGGGTCTTTTTTCACAAGGAACTGAGACCGCCGCAGCACGTGCCCGAGTATCAGCAGTTCATCGACGCGACGGGCATCGACTGGGAGCGCGACCTGGACGAGGCAGCCATCGCGTTGCATCGCATGAAAGACCCCAGCGGCCCCAACGGACCCGTTGCTTACTCGTTGGTGCTGGAGGGCAAGATCACAGGCAAGCAGCTCAATACCTGGCTGGACGCACACGCTGCCAGTCGCGAGTTGTACGCCGGGCACACTGTCTATTCGATTCCCTCGGAGGGCCGGACGGTCAGGGTGGCGCAGATCGGCTACGACATGGTGGCTGTGTCGAATTGGCCTGGCACCGAGATGATCCACTCGATGCTTGACCGGCACGCGACGGCGGCTTGGCCCTTTGCAGGGTCGACATTGCTAAGCCAGCGCTTCCACGAGGTGCCGCTGCTGTCGATGGCATGGGGAGTGGGCCAGATCGGGCTGCCCTTCTCGGACGGCTGCAATGAAGGCTCTGGCGATCAGATCAGGTCCGATGCTATGGGCCAGGCCGGCTTGCCCGTACCCAAGAACTGCTCCATCAGTATTTTGGGATTTCCACTGCCGCTCAAAACGGATTCGACGATTGTGGCCAGCGTGGCGCCGGCGCTGGTTGGCTCTCTCCACTTGAAAGTAGAAGAGGAGACCCCCAGTGACGAAGCTGCAGCCAGCCAAGCCGCGTCTCTGAATATGCTCTTCGTCCTGGCGCGGAGCTTTTCGACACCACTGACCGACAATGCTGCAAACAATGGCCTTAAGGAACTGCTAAGGACCGCCGAGGTGGCGCAGAAGCACCATCGGGTGGTAGTGACAGCGCGGCTGTCGCCGTCGCTGTTTAGCGAGTTGGAGGCTGGCGCGGGCAATCCGCCTGAGTCCCCCGCGGGCGCGGCTGCGTCAAAATAACAGACAGGACACAGCTCTGCCGGGCGATTAATATGCTTTCCAAGCCCAGTTCTTGTCGTTAGAAAATACCGCAACCCCGCGGAGGTTCCCATGAATCGTTCCCCCCGTTCTTCGAGGGCTGTAGCGCTGTTTTGTGCGCTTGGCTTTGCGACCTATCTCCTGATGCAAGTCGCTGAGCGGCCGGCAAGTGCTGCTCATCAGCAAGTGACCCTTACCGGACAAGCCGCCTTTACTGACGCTGCGCATGAATACCCCGGCACTCGCCGACTGCTCACCGTGGCCGACCTGCCTGCTCCCGCACCGCAAGAGTCGGTTGACAATGGACCGACGCTAGTTCCCCGGCCCGCCAACGCCTGGCCGATGGCGCCCGAGGGCTTCAAGGTGGAACTCTACGCGAGTGGCCTCGACAATCCCCGTCTGCTGCGCACCGCGCCCAACGGCGACCTCTTCCTTGCCGAGAGCGAGAGCGGCAAGCTCAAGGTGTTTCGCGGCGTGGGCAAGGACGGCAAGGCCGGTCAAGTCTCGGTCTTCGCCGAGGGTCTTCATCAGCCCTTCGGTATCGCTTTTTATCCTGCTGGAGCTAACCCCGCATGGGTGTACATTGGCGATACCGATGGCATCGTCCGCTTCCCTTATAAGAATGGCGATCTGACGGCAACCGGGCCTGCGCAAGACCTTGCCGATCTGCCCGGCGGCGGACGCCTGCGCGGGGGTGGCCACTGGACACGTGATCTCGTCTTCTCGCAAGACGGAGCGAAACTTTTTGCCTCGGTCGGGTCGCACTCGAATGTGGATGACAGCGACACGCACCCAGAGGAGTTCCATCGTGCTGACGTGCTGGAGTTTACGCCGGATGGCAAGTTTGTGAAGGTCTACGCCTGGGGGTTGCGCAACTGTGTCGGCGAGGCCATTAACCCGGTCACCGGCGAGCTATGGTGCTCGACCAATGAACGCGACGCGCTGGGTAACAACCTCGTCCCCGACTACGTGACCCACGTTCAAGAGAACGGCTTCTATGGCTGGCCCTGGTACTACATGGGTGGACCGAAGGGCGGCATCCAGGATCCGCGGCATTCCGGCAAGCATCCTGAACTGCAGGCCAAGGTCATCACGCCAGACATTTTGGTGAATCCGCACTTTGCCTCGCTGGAGATGCTGTTTTACCAGGGGTCGCAGTTCCCATCCAGGTTCAAAGGCGACGGCTTTGCCGCCGAGCACGGCTCCTGGAATCGCGCGCAGCGCTCTGGCTACGAGGTGATCCGGCTGCCGATGAAAAACGGCCGCGCCACCGGCGAGTATGAGGATTTTCTGACCGGCTTCGCGCTGCCTGACGGAACGGTCTGGGGCCGGCCTGTGGGAGTCGCCGTGGCCAGCGATGGATCGCTGTTTGTCTCTGACGATGGGTCAAAATCCATCTGGCATGTGAGATACACCGGCAAGTAACCCGGAACGCCAAGTGATGCACGAAGACAGCACCGGCTCCCGCGTTACTGGGAGCCGGTGCTGTTTCTGACTGAAAAGGGGCACTATTTTGATTCGGTTGCGGTGGGTGCTGTACCGCTGAAGGCAATCTGCTCGTAGGTCGTGCGCAGATACTTGTGCGGATTGACAGGAACCCTATGGACGCGCACCTCATAATGCAGGTGTGGCCCGGTGGCGCGGCCTGACTGGCCGACATAGCCGATAACCTGGCCGCGAGTCACATGCTGGCCGGGCACGACCGCCAAAGCGGAGAGATGTCCGTAGAGGGTGATCACGTCGTGGCCGTGGTCAAGCACAATTTGCTTGCCGTAACCGGCGCCCAAAGTCTCTCCGGTGACTTCTCCGTCGGCCGCAGCGCGCACCGGCGACCCGTAGGGTGCCTCAATGTCAATGCCGGTGTGGAATTTGCCTTCGCCGTTGATGGGGTCTTCGCGCACGCCGAAGCCCGACCCGAGGCGGCCCTCAAGCGGCCACAACGACGGTGCGTCGGCCAGTTCGGTCCAGTCTCCGGCAAAGCTGGACGAGAGGCCGCCCTCCAGGGCGCGGGCGACTCGGCCAGACATGGCCTGCGCTCGCAGCGCATAAAACTGGTCGAGAGAGACCTTCAACTGCTGTGGATCAACGTCGTCGGTCAAGGCTAGACTGAGCGATTTGGGCTCGGCCGCGGCGATGCTTGCGGCAGCGGGCTGCTTGGCTGAGGCCAGCTTGTTCTGCCGAAGTCCGTACAGGACGGTAACCTCATTTGCCAAGGCTCCCAGCGAGGCCACCTGTACGTTGCGATCATGAGCGATCTGCGCCATCTGCTTGTAGTCTTTGCGCAGCGTCTCCCGCTCCTG
>CAYVMS010000241.1:0-5355 GCA_964452615.1 uncultured Occallatibacter sp. | reverse complement strand
ACTCAAGCAAAATCCGCGAAAATCACGCCGCCTTACAGATTCCTGCGCAGAGCCATTTTATTGTGGTTATGGTTTTTCTTGCATGTCCATTATTTTTTGCCTGGATAAGAACAATAGAAATCGAGAAAAAGATGAAACAGTTTGGAGCCGACAAATCCTCTATTTTGTTTGAGAAGAAGGAGATCTATGGGAACCTCGCGATGATCTATCTCATCTTCTCAATGTGTATAGGTTCACTTTCAGATTTGATACGTTGATTGTCTCGTTCTGACTATATTCTCGTTAACGCCTTAATCCGTTCGGCTCTGTCCGGCCACTTTTCCGCTAACTCGGCATAACTCGCGCTGCGGTAGTCGGCAAAGTCGAAACCGGGGGTTACTGTGCAGCCGAGCAGTGCGACTTTGCCGTCACCGATGAGGCGGGTGCCTTGCCAGACTCCGGCGGGGACTACGAGTTGAACGTGTTGCCCGGCGGATAAATTCTGTCCGAGGGTAAAAAGCGCGGAGCGCCCATCGGGGAGAAGTTGGAGCATCTCGACCGGGTCGCCGAGATAGAAGTGGAAGATCTCGTCGGAGGCCAGGACGTGCATCTCGGAGAAGGTTCCGGGTTCAAGCAGATAGTAGATGGCCGTGCTCATGGGGCGATTGCCGCGCGGCATTCCAACGGCGTGGGCTGAGGCGTAGGTGCGGCGATAGAAGCCGCCCTCGATGGGGTGCGGTTCGAGCTTCAGCAGGGTTTTGATCTCGTCGGCGGTCATTCTCACTGATGTTAGCAGCGGGAGGCCGAGTAGAATGACCGCATGAAGGTGCTCATGTACGGCGTTAGCTGGTGCGGGGACTGCCGGGCGGCGAGGAAGTTTCTCGACTCGCACGGCGTTGAGTACACCGAGATCGATATTGACCATGACCGCGCGGCCTCGGCTGAGTTGGTGCGCCGCGTGGGCAAGCGGGCCGTGCCGCAACTGGTGATCGACGGGGAGTGGTTCCAGCCTTACGTGCCAGGGCGCGGGTTGCTGGTTGATGAACTGCAAGAGAAGTTGGGGATTCCTCGAAGTTGACCGGTTGGGTTCATCGCTTCCCAGGTCCCAAAGGCGGGACCTGGGGCACCCAGGGTTCGTGGTATCCCTTCGACTCCTCGCGGTTATAGGTATTCACCTCGTACAATCGAAAGTTGGAGAAGGGTCGCTGGATATGGCTCTTGCAAGGAGATTCCCATGATCGAACGCTATACACGGCCGGGGATGGGCCGCATCTGGACCGAAGAGAACAAGTACAACTGCTGGCTTGAAGTGGAAACAGCGGCGAGCGTCGTGCTGGCCCAGGAAGGCGTGATTCCTCCCGAGGCGGCCGAGGCGATTGCTGAGAAGGCAGGCTTTTCCCTGGTCCGGATTCAGGAGATTGAGGCGGAAGTGAAGCACGATGTGATCGCCTTCACGACCGCCGTTGCCGAGAACCTGAATGCGCAGCACCTTGGCGATCAATCGCGCTGGCTGCACTATGGGCTGACCTCGAACGACATTGTGGACACAGCCCAGGCGCTGCAGGTGAAGGCGGCGTCGGCGATCATCCGGTTTGGCATAGTCGAATTCCTTGATGTGCTCAAGCGGCGGGCTATCGAGTTCAAACACACGCCGACGATCGGGCGGACGCATGGGATTCACGCCGAACCGACGACCTTTGGCCTAAAGCTGCTTAACTGGTACGCCGAGATGGAGCGCAATCTGGCGCGCTTCGATGCCGCGGCCGAAGACATGCGCGTCGGTAAGCTCTCAGGCGCGGTTGGGACCTTTGGCCATCTGAAGCCGGAGCACGAAGAAAAGATCTGCGCGCGGCTGGGGCTGAAGCCCGCGCCGGTGGCTACGCAGGTGATCCAGCGTGACCGGCATGCTGCGTACATCTCGACACTGGCGATTATTGCCAGCACGATGGATAAGATCGCGGTCGAGGTGCGCCACCTGCAACGGACCGAGGTGCGCGAGGCGCAGGAGTTCTTCAGCGAAAAGCAAAAGGGCTCGTCGGCGATGCCGCATAAGAAGAATCCGATTACGAGCGAACAGATCAGCGGTCTGGCGCGCGTGCTGCGCGGGAATGCGCAGGCGGCCTTTGAGAATATTGCTCTGTGGCACGAGCGGGACATCTCGCACTCGTCGGTGGAGCGGGTGATCTTCCCCGACTCGACGATCCTGGTTGACTATCTGTTGGCCAAGACGACCGATCTGATTGCCAAGCTGCTGGTCTATCCCGAGCGGATGAAGAAGAACCTTGAAAGCACGGGCGGGCTGATCTTCAGCGGGCAGTTGCTGCTGGATCTTTCCGAAGCGGGAATGCAGCGCGAGGACGCTTACCGGCTTGTGCAGGTGCACGCGATGCGGGCCTGGAAGGAAGATCTGGTCTTCCGCGATGAAGTGGCAAAGGACGAGTCTATTACAAAACTGCTGACGCCGGAGAAACTGGCGCAAGCCTTCGACTACACGAGGCAGTTAGGCAATGTGGACGCTATTTTTCGCAGAGTAATGGGTGAGTAGAGATGAACAAGCTGGCTGCGGAAGATCTTGCGCGGGTGATGGAAGTGATCCGCCATGCGGTGGTGGCCGATGAGGAAAACGACACGGCCTTTGCGCTGAAGATCATGACGGCTGTGGTCGAGGAGTTTCCTGGGCTTGCGATCGGCCACAGCTACCTTGGCTGGATTTTGTCGCGTAGCGCCCAGTATCGCGAGGCTATCGCACATTGCCGGGTAGGCATACAATTGTCGCCTGAATCGGAGCGGGTTTCGCTGTTGCTGTTTCGTGTGCTTTTGGCTGCGGGTGAACGCGATCTGGCATTCGAGGAGATGAAGCGCTTTCTGGCTGTCGGGAAGTCGGAGGAGTACTCGAAGATGCTGGCGGAGTGGAAGGATGCCAGCGACGAGGTGCAGTAGGTTTTCGGAGTGGGGTAGGGTGGGGCCATGTGGCGTGCGCCGTCCCTAGAGTCGGTGGAGAGCGGGCTGGTCGATGGCGGCTACACAGGCTCTCCCTTTGCCGACGGTGTGATGGAGCGGTTGAAGGCAACGGTGCAAGTGGTCAAGCGCAATGAACTTCACACGTTTGCAGTGTTGCCGAAACGTTGGATTGTCGAGCGCTGCTTCGGATGGCTGGAAAAGTGCCGTCGGCTATGGAAGAACCGCGAACGAAAACTGAATACCAGCCTGCAAATGGTCCACTTGACCCTCCTTGCACCGCTGCTCAGAAGATTGTAAACAGGCTCTGAGGAATAGCTCCGGAACACCTCGGTTTTGATGTACACCATGAAGCTTTCGTCGTTGCATCGACAACAGTCGATGCAATGCGGGCGTGTTGTTGTCCGCGCTGATTGCGACTTATCGATGCCGTGGATTTGTCTGGTTTTCCAATCTAACGTTTCCTGCATAATTCAGCACCATCTTTTCCAGAACCCAGGTTGCGAGGATCGAATGAAAGTCTCCCGTTCCGCACGCGCTTCATTTCAGCATTTAGCCTCGTTTTTACTTCGATCTCTGACATCCCCCTCAGGCCCCCATGCTTGTTTCTGGTCGGAGCTTAGATATCCCAATTCCTGGCTATCGGTCCAATGGCCTTTAGTCAGGTTGCACAGTCTGAGATTGACTTTGGGAATCTGACTGTTGGGAGCACCTGTCCAGTGATTGCTGTTCTCGTTACCTTTAAGACATCAGCTACGTTGGGCAGCATATCTACATAGATGCGAGACGTGACCGGGTTTAGCTATGTCGGAGCCAGCGAAAAGACAAACCAGATGTGGCGGCTCCCGTCACTTTTTCCCCCACCAGTAAGGCGCGGGCCAATCAAAGGCCGAGGCGTTGTTATTTGCCCATTCAGCGGGGGTGCGATTCTGGCTGACAAAGCGGAAGTTACAAATGCCGCCGTAGAGGTGGGCGAGGGCATGCGAATAGTTCGCCGCCGAGCCGACCCTCCCCTCCCATGGTCCTCTCTTGTGAAGGTAGTGGGCGCCTATTGCCTGGACAACGTCGAGGCCGACATTCCATGCTTCAACGCCAGCATAGTTTCGATCACCTGTCAGCTTCCATTTTGCCGCCCAGCCGCCCTCCATGAAACTATTTGTTAGCGTCACGTCAAACATATAGTTCGCTTGTACGCCTGTAGGGGAAACGCCGCAGGTGCTCTTCATATTTGAGCTTTTATAATTTGAATAGCCGCTTGCCGTAATGGCAGTTTCGCCAGCTGGCCAAGACGAGTCAAATCCGCAGAGCCAGATAGGGTGCGTCATGTTCTCGTGCGTACCCCATGTATCAACAACCTCTCCCACCGCAAGCGTAGCGAGAGAGAGATTGTAGACATTGAGCCAACGATGCTTCTTTGTAGGCGCCAGCTTATGATCTGTCTGCGACGTTGCCACGACAGAAGTGAAAAACATGTCGCTCAATGATGCTTTCATTGCTGGCAACGGCGCATCGGGCAACTCGGTTCTGGACTGGCTATACAGAAGGGCTGGTCCAACGAAGACGAAGATAGCGAGAAGACCGGAGAGGGTGAGAGATGCGTTTTGCCTCCTCTCTGTTTCAATGACCCGCTCAAGACCCTCCCAGAATGATCCAAATATCCGTTCTTCGATCCACTTGTAGAGTTTGTTCACGTATTTTGCTCCAAATTTCTGCTCATCGGCCAAATGAGCTTGACTCGGGTACTGGAAGTGATAGCTATTTGTGTCAGCAGGAATATATATCGGCAATACCTTCGCCTGTCGGCAGGTTGTAGTTCGCCAATATTCCATCCGGTGCGTTGAGAGCTGGATTTTGAACTCTGAGGCAATTTGAGGACTGATTTCGACTGGGGAAAGGAGGTGCCCGGTGATTATGAAATGTCACAAAGGCATTGCAAAATCGGCAACTACAAAACAGCGGGCACACCTCTCCCGCAGTCGTCTTTGCTCTTGCGGGAGAATTTTCGAAGCGGCAACTCAGGCAGCAAGGTCGTAGCGATGATGCAGACCGCCCAGCCTTGGCATGGATACGACATTGCTACCTGCGCTATGATTCGCTTCTGCCGTGCGACCGGCAGGCGTTGCTAACTTCTCGATTGACGGTTGCTCCATCACGGCCGAATTACAGAAGAAAAAGCATATTTATTACCGTTGTAGCTTCGGCAAAGGCAGACACAAGGTTCCCTATTTGCCAGAGTCGAAACTTGCAGAGATGTTGGGCGAATCAATCACACAGATCCAAATCTCTGCGGAAGTTGCCGACAGCATCCTGGCGGCGCTTGAGGCTGAGCGGCTCGCCACGATAAGTCTCGATTCTTTTGAGGAGTTCGGGCAGATCCTCGGCATCAATCCGGCAAAATTCTTGACCGTGTGCGACCTG
>CAYVMS010000240.1:0-5376 GCA_964452615.1 uncultured Occallatibacter sp. | reverse complement strand
ACCTTCCCCACCGAAAATGCTTGACGTGCAAGAGAGAATCTTTCCGCAGAAAAAACGGAAAGGATGGGGCATGGAGCTTCTATTGCGCGAAAGATCGAGAATCAACGCTCAGAGGGCGAAGAGCCTCATTTCATCAATACGAGAGGTTCCTACTCGTATGCCAGAGCGTCGATGGGGTCTTTGCGGGCGGCCATCCATGCCGGGTAAAAGGCACCGAAAACTGAACCTACCAGAGCGATTGCCGATCCCTTGAGGACCCAGACCATGTTCATGTCCAGATAGAGCATGGGGAACCTGTGCGCCAGCGCGGATTTCACAAGAAAGGAGACCGCCACGCCTACCACCACTCCGGCAACCGCCAGCACGGCGGTCTCGCGCAGCACTACGCTTACGATGGCCGGATTGGAGGCGCCCATTGATTTGAGTATGCCGATCTCGCGGGTACGCTCCAGAACCGAGGTATACATCGACTGGAAGATGACCATGAAGCCGATGATGACCGCTATCCCGATGACCACGCGCATAGCGGTATTCAGTGCAGGAATATGGTCCGGCGTCAACAGCGAGTACCACTCGTCCATGGTCATGACTTGGAAATCTTCCAAGCCGCGCGTCGAATGAATCTCGCTGGTGACGAGGGCGGCATTCTCCGGCTGGTCGGCCTTGAGGTAGAAGGCCGAGGCCTTATCGGGAGTACCGGTCAAATCGCCCATTACGGCGAGGGAGATCAGCTTGCGCCCGCCCTTGCCGTGCTCGAAGATGCCCGCAATATGAAACGGGTGCTTGAGGATCTGGATCGTATCCCCGACGCGATGGCCTTGGCCGGCGGTGGCAAAGACATCGTCCACGATTACGTCGTCGGGTTTTTGCATGGGCCCACCGGAGAGAAAGACGAATGGACTCAGTTGGCTGTACGTTGGGTAGTCGATTCCCCAGAGCACCTCAAGCCCATCGGCCATCGAAATATATTGATTCACCGGGGAGGCCACGGCGACGTGCGGCAGTGTTCGCAGGAAGGGGGCGAGCTTTGCCGAGATGGGCGCGCCACTGACGCCATTGAAGACCATGGCATTGCTCGGGCGGACAATCAGATCGGCCCCGATGCCGTTGTTCATCCGTTTCTGGCCAGTCAACTGGCCCATCATGATGGCGATGATCGTCAGCATCATGATTACTTCGATGGCCACTGCGAAGACGCTGATGATCGAGCGGAGGGGTCGGTGCAGCAGATTGGCGAAGATGAGCTTATTCATTCCAGATAATGGCTCCGAGAGGCGCGAAGAGACGCTTGTATTCAGGGTAACAGGCGACAGCCTGAGGTCATGGACGGGCGTTGTCAATCGATCTTGAAGAACCTATGGTCAACTCCGTGCACATTCGAGAATAGCTGTGAACAATTGATCTGCGGTTTCAGGGGATATTCGCAGCGCCCTTATAGGGCGCGACACCTCGTCTGCCAATGTACCCAGCATTCCGCTTCGCTCCATGTTGGGCTATTTATCCTCGGCTCCCTCTGGGAGCGGCGGACATCGCGCAACCAAGGCCTCTTATTGGTTCTGGTTGCAATTATGCCTGGCTGCGAATCAAAGTGGCGTGACGGCGACTTTGAACGGAAAAGCGAAATGTCGAAGGGCCAGCGGGAAACTTGATGAAGTATCCGTTAGGACAAAAAGGCACAGGATCTATTTGATCCGAAATCTCACATTTCCCGAATTGAACGGAAAAATAACAATAAACCCTTTGACCTGAGGAGAAAGCCAGTCTATCGTGGGTGTATATCCCCCTCGAGGCTTGAACTGTTTTCTGGTCGCCGATGAGTAGCTTTGGAGAAGACCTGCGCATGGAGCGGTTGTCCCGCGGCATTGCGCTTGAAGAGATCACCGCAATCACCAAGATCAGCGCCCGTCACCTTGAAGCGCTGGAGCAGGAGAGGTTCCGTCTGCTTCCCGGCGGTATCTTGAACAAAGGCATTGTTCGCGGTTACGCCGGAGTCGTGGGTCTGAATCAGAACCACTGGACAGAGCGGTTTCTCAGTGCTTACATTGCCTCCGGGCAGATGCTCGACGACGACCGCGAGTGGATCGACTTCGCCTCAAATGCGAAGTGGGTCCACGCACAACGCAGGCGCGCAGTTGGCTTTTGCCTGCGATGGTTCGGCGTGATTGTGCTGCTGGCGGCAGTGGTGGCTGGGATTTGGCTGGCCGTGCGGCACTTTTAGAGCATCTTCACTGATCGTGCAATGTGGGCTATGTCGGTATCCCACCCTAGCCGCAAGAACAACGACGCGGCGAGGATGGGGCACCCGCATATTACCCTATCGCTGAAGACCCACTAATCCCGCTCAACCAACTTTAGCCTTTGCTGGTTCTTACTGGAGCGCTGCGGCCACGGCTGCATCGAGAGACAACAGCCCGGCTGCGATATCGGACCCCAGATGAACGCGCAAGGCACGCCGTCCGCGCGACTCGAGCACCGCTAGATCGCCCGCAGCCTGGGCGTCGATCACCACGCCAAAGCTGAGCTTCTGCTCTGGAATCTCCAGATCGACGGCATGGTCTGAGGTGATCTGCAGGAAGACTCCGGTGTTGGGACCGCCTTTGTAGTCCTGGCCGGTGGAGTGGAGGAAACGCGGGCCGAAGCCAAGGCACGTGGCCACTCGCTTGGCGTCGCGCACCTTGTGCCTAATGCCTTGAATCGCGGCCTCATGCTCGGGGAACATGGGCAGATAGGCCAGCGAGGCAAAGTAGTCGTCGGGGTGGATCTGGTCGAGGTGCGCGCGCAGATAGCCTGCGAGGGATTTGTTGGGCGCGGCCTTGTCGAGCGTGGCGGCGTAGCTCTCAGTGGCGTAGATCTTGATGCCCGCGTCTTCGAGAATCGGTTCGCGCTGCGCCAGTTTGCCGGTCTGTTCGTAGGCTGCGGTCAGGGCGCGGGTCTCGATCTTGGCCGACTCGACGTCCGGCTGATTGAAGGGGTTGATACCCATCACGGAGCCGGCCACGGAGGTGGCTACCTCCCAAGAGAAGAACTGTCCGAAGATCTCGTAAAGGTCTGCAACGTCGATGTGGATGACCGGGTGACCGGCGGCCTCAATCGCGGCAACCTTCGCATACTGATCTGAGTCGGCTGTGCCTGTGTAGCGGATGTAGGCGAAGATGCGGTCGCTGCCATAGACCTCGGGCGCTGAAATGGCTTCGCGGTCTACGGGCGTGATTCCCTTCCCCAGTTTGCCGGTGGATTCAGCGATCAACTGTTCCAGCCATGCGCCAAGATCGTGGAGTTCCGGCGAGGTAAAGATGGTGAGCTTGTCGCGACCTGCGTTGGCAGCGGCACCAAGGATCAGGCCCAGTTGGACAGCTGGATTCTGCAGCGGCGCACGCTTGGCCGACTCTACAGCCGCGGCCGCCTCGGCCAGCAACTTCTCCGTATCCAGTCCAGCAAGCGTCGCGGCTACCACGCCAAAGGGAGAGAGTGCCGAGAAGCGCCCGCCGATTTGAGGGTCGCCGTAAAAGATATAGCGGAAGCCGTCGGACTTGGCCACCTGCTCCATCTTTGATCCGGGATCGGTAATGGCCATGAAATGGCTGCCCACCTCGTCCGCGCCCACGGCTTCTTTCATCTCATTGAAGAAGTACTGCTTGAGCACATTGGGCTCCAGCGTCGAGCCGGATTTGCTGGCCACCACAACCAATGTATTGGCCAAATTAACATCCTGGCGAGCCGTCCAGACCTGCTCCGGATTCGTGGAATCGACGATGCGCAACTCGGGGAAGCCCGGTTGCTGGCCAAAGGTCACCGCCAGCACCTCGGGGCAGAGGCTCGAGCCGCCCATGCCGAGCAGCAGGACACTCTGGAAGTCCGAGGTCTCAATCTCGGCGCCCAGCGCGGCATAGGTGGCCAGATCAGCCTGCTGACGCTCGACAATGTCGATCCAGCCGAGCCACTTCTCTTCACCGTCGTTGGTCCACAGGGTGGGGTCTTTCTGCCAGAAGCGAGTAACTTTGTTGTTGGCGGTCCAGTCGGCGGCAGCCTGGTCCACAGCGCTGCGAAGGTCATCGGGTAGTGCGAATCGGAAGCTCATCTCGTACTCTATTGTGCATCAGCGGCACGGGTTAGAGCGATTGCAAATCGGCTGTGCCATGACAATTGCGTGAAGAGTGACAGGCTAGTATGGTTTTTGATGAAACGCAGGTTCTCGCTGGGGGGCGTCTCTACCGCTCTTCAGCCAGCGTCCTTCATCCGTCCGTCACTGGCCAGCGGGGCGTAATGCGGATCAATTCGAGTTCGTCTGAGTCCTCGACTGTGAACTCCGGCGTCGCCGCGGGAACGGCCACTATGCCTCCCATGGGCAACTCCACAGTCTCGAAGCCTGCCCCTGCAATTCTCGCCGTTCCACGGGCCGCAAAGAGGTAAGCGAGGCCGGGGCCCGGCTCGTCTTCACCGGGCAGGCTGGCGCTGGACCTGCTACCAGCCACCGGAATTCGCTCTACGCGAAAATAGTCACTATTGACCAGGACGGTTCGGTCCGTCCTCGCCATCGGAGCGACCTTGCCTGCGCGCGTCTTGAGGCGCGTGGCTTCGAGAGACTTTGCAATGTGCAGTTCCCGTCCCCGGCCGTAGTCATACATGCGATAGGTGAGATCGCAATTCTGCTGGGTCTCAAGCAGGATCGACCCCGGCCAGATGGCATGGACCGTCCCCGCATTCACAAATATGGTGTCGCCTCGAACAACGTCGAGGAGATTTAGACTACTTTCCAGTGTCCCCGCTTCGATCCCGGCTTTAATATCATCCAGCGTAACTCCTGGCTTGAGCCCGCACGCCACCTGCGCACCTGGCTCTGCTTCGAGAGCGTACCAGCACTCCGTCTTGCCGCGCGGCTCGCCGTACTTCTGAGCCATTTTGTCGTCAGGGTGTACTTGTACGCTGAGTTTTTCTTTGGCGAAGATGACCTTGATCAGGAGCGGCGATGCGCTTGGCGTGGCGGCCTTGCCTAGGAGGGCTTTAGAATTCTCGGTAAAGAGCGTTCCCAGCGTCTTGCCGGCATGAGCCCCGGTGGACGCCACGCACTGATCTCCGGTGAGCCAGGCTTCGCCGACGGGCTCTCCGCTTGCGGCGATCACGTCATACCAGGGACGAAGATCCCGGGAGCCCCACACCCGCTCGAAGAACTTCGGCTCGATACGAAACGGAGCCCAGACGGATGAGTTTGAATGCGAGAGAGTCGCCATGCATGTCGCCCCTATTCCGTTGAAACGCCAGCTTGTTGCCGGCCCTGCAAGCCTTCGGCGCCAAGCCTGGGACTGCAACCTCACTTTACCAGACAACCCAAAATCGAACGTCGCAGGCACCAATGGGCCGCAATGTGCCGTGCCCGGC
>CAYVMS010000239.1:0-5428 GCA_964452615.1 uncultured Occallatibacter sp. | reverse complement strand
AGGGTAAACCCCACACGGAGCAAGACCAAATAGGGAGGGAAGCGTCTGCATCGAGTCATGCAGCGCTGCGCATCGGCCCGATGCGCCCAGGCGGCTCGTAGCACGTGCCGAAACCTCCGGGTAGGTCGCTGATGAGTGTCCGCGGCAACGCGGCGCCTAGAGGAATGACCGCACACGACAGAATTCGGCTTATAGGTCCTTTTGCCGAATTGCTTTCCAATGACGACAGCCCCAGCCGGGAGAGTTTTCCGGCTGGGGCTGACCATTTTATCGAGATCTTCAGGCGGCTTTCATTCCGGCTTCGAGCCTCAGCGTTCGGCAGAGACATGGTGAAGGTAACTGAAGGGAATGCCAAACTGGAACCACAAGGCGTTTCCGCGCGGCTTGTTCTCGACCAGAAAATCGTGATCCCATTTGAAGACCAGGGCGCCGTGCTTACCCCACGGCAGCGTAACTTGCGGCCCAATGTCGAATGCGCGGCCTTTATAGCCGACATCCGGCGTGCCGTCTGCATTCTTGGCGATAAACGCCTTCCCGTCCAGCGAATCGTTGGTCACTTGCTTGTATAGGTAGCCGGAGATGCCGAGGCTTGCTTTGTGGTGCGGAATCTCCTGCTGGGCGTCAAACTGCCAGAAAAACTCATTGCCGCTATGGTAGTGAGTCACGTGGTCCGGGTTGTTGATCACATAGTCAAAGCGCGACATGATGTCTTGCGCGCCTTTGTGCGGAGTGAGGGTAAAGGCCGCGGAGGGCGTGAAGGCCATATTGTGCTCGCCGATGTTCAGCGGCGCGCCGGCCTGATAGCCGGTTCCAAGCGATTGAACCTGAAGCTCGTAGTACCAATGCACAATTCCCTTATGGTTGAAGATGGTCACGGGAACCAGATTGATATTGGTCAAATCGTCTTTGGTGAACTTTGTGCCTCCGATGCTCACTTGCTCGTACACATCGGGAATCGCAAAGTAGCTGCCAAGTTCGCCACCCAGGACCTTCAGGCCCCAGTTATGCGAGAGCTTGCCGGCAACGGCCCCGACGCGCAGTTTGAAGAGCGGAACTCCGCTATTTTGCCCTTTGCCATCGACCAGTTCGTTGGCCTCGTAAAAACAGGTGTACTCATAGAGCATCGTCTCGCCCGCATGAGGCACACCGGCCGCTGTGGCATAAGACTCGGCGCCCACCGGCCATACGCTTCCACCGTTTTCAGTTGCACGAGCAACTCCCACGGCCGCCGCAAAAAGGGCCATTAGCACGATCAATGGCCTCATGTTATTTGTTAGATAGCTCCTTAAGGTTGCGCAACAACAGTGCATCACTAGCCCCTTTCGCACATGCGGATCTGGTATTTTGATAGCTCAGATTGTCTGATTTTACTAGCCAGAAACATTAACACACTCAATCCAGGTTTGTAGGTGATCGATAACCCGGCTGGAAGGGTTGCTCACTCGCCGATTCCCGGTGCCGTACTAAGCCCCAAATGCAATGGATCGTGCGAGGTGTTCTAGGATAAGAAAATGCTGCGAGTGAAGCTGTTGGAGGCGGGAGCGCGGGCTCCCGTGGTGGCCCATCCCGGCGAGGATCTGGGCTATGACTTGTTTGCGCTGGAGAGTGTGACGCTGACTCCGCGAGCTACGGTGAAGGTGCGGACGGGAATCGCTGTCGAGGCTCGGCACCCCGAGACCGCCGCGCCGCTGGGGCTGCTGGTGCGGGACCGCTCGTCGATGGCTGCGCGCGGGATCGCGACCACGGCAGGGGTGATCGACGCAGGCTATCGGGGCGAGATTCTGGTGCTGATGACTAACCTGGGCGAGGCCACCGTCGAGCTTAAGACTGGCGAAAAGATCGCGCAGATGCTTCCAGTTCCGGTGCTGACTGGAAGCGTGGAAGTGGTGGAAAGCCTGGAAGACTCGGCACGGGCGGAGAAAGGCTTTGGCAGCTCGGGCCGGTGAGGGGTCGTGGAATCCCACATCAATTACTGCGGTTGTAGTTCGAGTGCCTACTTCACAGGCTGCGGAAAGACTCGATGCGGAGGGAGGCGGGGGTTTCAACCCTCGCAAAAAGCCAGCAAAAGGAGTGTAGGCTTTAGCCGCGGAGGGACGCACTCGATTTTTCGCCCGACACCAAGCCTTTCCGCAGCCTGTTTTAGCCCGCGCGAGCTGATTTTTTGTGCCTTCGGAACCTGGCGGGAAGCCTTTGCGTATCAGGCAAAGAAGAATACTGTCTTCCGGGACCGGCTTTCTTGAGCGCGCAGAGGCTTGATGGACTGGCGCTGCGTCCACAAGGAAAGAAAAGGGTTGCGTAGACTGAGAAGACAGGCGGACCTATGGCTCTGCCGTCCGCGGCCGTTCGTCGCAGAGAAAGCGGGATCATGCTATTCAGTGAGGCCATAAGACTCGCGCTGCAAAGCC
Source organism: uncultured Occallatibacter sp. (assembly GCA_964452615.1). Taxonomy (GTDB): domain Bacteria; phylum Acidobacteriota; class Terriglobia; order Terriglobales; family Acidobacteriaceae; genus Telmatobacter. The sequence continues at coordinate 3,023 of CAYVMS010000239.1, read as the reverse complement.
TGTGGGCCAACAAGATGCGCACAATCCTTACGCTTCTCGGCGTGGTGATCGGCGTGGCATCCGTGATCATGGTGGTCACGCTCACCAACGGGGCCAAGCAGTTTGTCACCTCAAAGATCAACACCTATGGCGCGGATGTGGTGACGATCAGCAAAATGCCAGAGACCTTCATCACCATTGAAGAGTATCTCGAATTCAAGAAGCGAAGAGACGTTACATTTGACGACTACCGGGCCGTCCTCTCCGATTGCAAGTCCTGCATGTCAATTGGCGCCGAGCGCGACACAACCGGCAAGATTGTTTACGGAACCAAGTCGACAACGGACACGAATGTTCGCGGCTGGACCTGGACCATGCCTGCGATCTCCAATCTCAACATTGACGAGGGACGCTCCTTTACTGAGATCGAGGACCAACATGCCAACCACGTGGCGATCATCGGGGCTGACATTGCGGATAACGTGCTCGGGGGCGGCGATCCGCTGGGAAAAGAGATTCGCGTGGATGGCGTTCCCTACACGGTGATTGGCGTCGGCGAACGGCAGGGCAAAATCATGGCCATGAGCCTGGATAATTGGGTTACCATTCCGCTCACCGCATTTCTGCAATCCTACGGCTCCAACGTGAGCATGGAGATCTTTGTCGATGCAGGCGGAGGGGGCGAGGTGATGGACTCAGTCTCCGGCGAGTTGCGCACCATCATGCGCGCACGCCGCCATTTGCCGCCAGATGCCGCAGACAGTTTTTCCATCGACACCAGCGCCACCTTTCAGAACTTTCTCGGCAAAATTCTCAACAGTTTCGGAGCTGTGGTTGTATCCATTGCAGGCATAAGCCTGGTCGTTGGCGGCATCGTCATCATGAATATCATGCTGGTCTCGGTCACCGAACGGACGCGTGAGATTGGTGTCCGCAAGGCTTTGGGCGCGCGCCGCAAAGACATCCTGTTGCAGTTTCTTATCGAGTCCGCAACCATGTCCCTGACCGGCGGCGTGATTGGCGTCATCGCGGGCATCACCCTGGCCAAGACCATTACTCTGGTCCTCGACTTCCCTACCGAGGTGGAGCTATGGTCTGTCCTGATCAGTTTGTTTGTCGCCACTGCCGTTGGACTTTTTTTCGGCGTCTATCCCGCGTACAAGGCCGCGGAGCTTGATCCCATCGTTGCCCTGAGATCGGAGCTATAGAGATGAGATTCAGCGACTCGAAAGAATCTGTGCTGTTGGCGCTCGACACCCTGCGCAAAAACAAGTTGCGCTCGGGGCTTACAGTCCTGGGAATCTCCATCGGCATCGCTACGGTGATTCTGATCTCCTCGGCGATCAACGGGCTCAATAGCAACATCGACGATTTCGTTAAATCCCTGGGTACCAACGTCCTTTTGGTCTACCACTATATGCCCTGGGGAAAGCGCCCCACTACCGAGGAACTCAATCGCAAAGAGATTACCTACGCCGACGGATTAGCCTTGCGCGGTTTGCCGCATATCGTCGCCGCCGATCCCTGGATCTCCTACCTGGATACTCAGACGCATGTCGGTATTGTTTCCCTCAAACGCGGTGGCCGCGCAATTCAGAATACGATCCTGAACGGTTCGACCACGTCGATCAAAGAAGCCGACAACCTGGTCCTTCTCGAAGGCCGCATCTGGACCGAAGCCGAGGAAGAGCGCGCCGCCAAAGTGGTGGTCCTGGGCCACGATGCCGCCGAAGATCTTTTCCCAGGCGAGTCTCCCATTGGAAAGGACATCGAATGCGAAGGCAGTGTGTTCACGGTCATCGGCGTCTTCGATACTCAAGTGCAGCCCTTCGGCAGCGGCCGGAACAGGAACGATAACTCGGCGTACTTTTCCGTTGAGACCTTCCATCAACTTCATCCCGAGCTCAACCATTACTGGGTCACGGTGAAGTATGACGATGCCGCCAACAAGGCGATCGTTACGGAGGAGATCCGCGAGTTGCTTCGTATTCGGCGCAAGGTTCGCCTGGAACAGGACGATAATTTTGCCGTCTTCAGCACTGACTCACTGACTCGGCTTTGGAATTCGCTGACCAGCACGTTGTTTATCTTCATGGTCGCTGTCTCTTCGGTCGGCTTGATGGTAGGCGGTGTGGGCGTAATGAACATCATGCTGGTCTCAGTGACCGAGCGTACGCGAGAGATCGGTGTGCGCAAGGCAATCGGCGCAACCAGGAAGAATATCTTGCTACAGTTCACGCTCGAAGCGGTAACTCTCTGCGTAGTGGGCGGTCTGCTTGGCATTCTGGCTGGAGCGTTGTTTACTTTGATTCTGCATTTCGCTGTTTCCTTCCTTCATGCAGCGCTTTCGTTCACATGGGTCGTCATCGCCTTTGTGGTTTCCTGCGTTATCGGACTGGTCTTTGGCATCTATCCCGCATGGAAAGCCGCTTCAATGGACCCCATCGAAGCGCTACGGTACGAATAAGCGTCCGATCCGCAACACGAAAAACCCGCCACTGGGTGCAGGGCACGCACCACCGGCTCGATGAGATCTGTGCTGTTTACCAGAACATAACTGACGGAATGGCGACCACACAGACAGAGCACAGAATTCCTCCTTGGTCCTTGCTTCCCATGTAGTAGAATTCTGGCAATCAAAGAGATTATTTTCGAATGAGCCTGCTTCAAACGCCAGTATCGATGGTTGACGGAAACGTGGAGAAATGTCTGAGCTTCAAACAGTCATTCGCCGTCGTAGATATACCGTTACGATCCATGTGCGGAACCTGGACTACGTCTACGATTTGCAATTACGACGAAGAGCAAATGCATCTACGACGACTCCCTGTAACGTCGTTAATGCAGCAATTTGATGCGCCTGCGGCTGCATTTTTCTTCAATTGGGAGTCCCTGGCCTGCGGCTACGATGCAAGGAATGCAACTACGACGGCACCCACGGCGTTTGCATCTGGAACAGTGTCAGACGGCTCATCGTTCTATCCCAACAATTACCTCCATCGCGGCGAACAGTACGACTCCGACTTGAGCCTCTACTACCTCCG
>CAYVMS010000238.1:0-5447 GCA_964452615.1 uncultured Occallatibacter sp. | reverse complement strand
CTTTTTCTGTCACAATCACCGGAAATTCAGAGTTTTTCCGCAGCCGGTGAAACCGGCTCGCGAGCCTTCGGGAGTTTGCATTTGCGCCTGTCCATCGCGCTTTTCGGTGCAATGAGCGCCATGCAGATAATTAACCAATGTTGGCGGACAATCGAAGTAGTCGGAGGAGCGTGGCCTTATTGGCCATCGTTCACAGAAGACTGGAAGGCTACCCCCACCCCCCATATTTTTATTTTCAAAACCTTGTAGTTAATTAACTGGTAAACAGTTTCTTTAGCTTGAGCGAATCGCAGTTACCGTACATCGCTCTTGGAACGGCTGAACAGGCTGTAGAAAAACTCATTGGGAACGCTCACACGTGTCTGGGTACGACTTCAGTCGTGCCGTAAACGCAACAAAACAAATGATGGGCTTCAGCTCCTGCGATATGTCTTTCGTCCCGTTGCCTCGGCAATAGATGTTTTTCCGCAACCTGTTAAGACTAATGGGGCTTGGCGACGGCGGTTGCTTGAGAGACCGTCCGGCGCATGGTGCCGCCCGGCTCCAGTTCAAAGACCTTGCCATGCCAGTGGAGCGTGTTGTTCGCATAGCTGGCCGCCCAGAGAAAGAAGCCGATCAGGTCGCGCAGCGGGTAGAGGAAAGACAGGCGGACTGAGAGCCCGCTGCGCACCACCAGGCCGCCGACCACCATCGATTGCACGATCTTGAGTAGGAGCGTGAAGCCAAGCAGCGCCGCGCCCCACAGAGCATGATGAGCCAGAATGCCGCCTAAGAATGCCAGTAGGCCGAAGGGAATCGAAAAGGTAAGCGACGTTCCGAAATGCCCTTTGGGACGGGAAAAGCGTGTGCTGCGCATCCAACTCAACTGGTGCTCAATCGACTTGCGGAAGCCCGACCTGAGAATCAAGTGGTTGACGATGTGGTCGGAGATTGCCACGGTTTCGCCCGACTCTGCCACCAGGAAGCCAAGCATGTAGTCGTCCGCCGCGTAGCCGCCCAGGCGCTCAAAACCGCCGATGCGCTGGAGCGACGACTTACGGATCGCCGAGGACGGCCCGAGGGTAAAGCGAACGCCTTCCAGCATCTGTGCTACCAGCACTCCCGAGGTCATCTCGACCGACATGCCCAGAGCCTCCAACCGCTCGCCAAAGCCGCCGTCGATCGGATCGCCGCGATAGATGCAAAAAGCCGCGCCCACGGCGGGATCGCGGAACGGAGATACCATCTCGCGCAGGTACTCTGGCCCGACCGGAATATCCGCGTCTGCGGCCACCAGGAGATCGTACCGGGCCGCCTGAGCCATCAAGTGCATCGAATAGCAGCGGGCGTTGACCCATGGCGGCTCGCCAGAGTGGAGGATCGTGACCGGAATCTTCGGATAGCGCGCGGCAAGCTTCGCGGCCACTGCAAGGCCTGCGTCATCGGGTTGGCGCGCACAAAACAAGAGCTCATATTCCGGATAGTCGAGCTTGAAGTAGCCCTCCAGGCACTCTTCCAGATAGGCAGGTGAGCCGTGCAGCGGCTTCAGAATGCTGACCGGAGGGGCAAAGTCAAAGACCTGCCGCTTCTTGCGGCCTCTGGCGATCAGATACTTCGCGGCTGCGACGAAGACCATTCCGGTAAAAATCGTTGAGGTTGCGATTCCTGCTATGCCCAAAATGAAAATGAAATATGCCACGACGGCGGCTCCTTTGCCGCAATGCAACTTCGAGGAAATCGCTCACCTTATTGGGTCAGAAAGCTCTCAGTCCAGCGCCAATCCGGGAAACCGCGTAATCCTTTCTCTCATTCTCGCATCAAATTGAAGTGTTGCCGTGGATTCAGATCGTCATCCTGGCCACCATAGTAAGATTTCGGAGACACACACCCGCATTTGCTTTCTTATTGCTCTTGGAAGTGCTCCGGCGGGTTCCGAGCGGATAGCGGAGCACTGAAATCAACCAGACGATGACACTCGACCACATTCTCTTCATCACGCTTGGCGTGCTTGGCGTTCTCGGAGTGATAACGTCGACCGTTTATAGCATGATGGTCGCTGCGGCCGTCGTGCAATTCTGCTTGGGTGCGAAGGCTGCCAGAGTGCGGGCTGCGGCGCGAGCCTTCCAGCCTCCGGTGAGCATCTTGAAGCCCGTGCATGGCGACGAACCCGATCTGGAAGGAAATTTGACCAGCTTTTTCGAGCAGGATTATCCGAAATTCGAGATTCTCTTCTGCGCTCGACAAGACTCCGATGCTGGTCTGCAAACGGCCAGGCGCGTGGCCGCGCGTTTCCCCCAGGTGAAAGCGCGCATGCTGGTCTGCGGTGAGCCCCTGTGGCCCAATGCGCGCACCTTCTCGCTGGAGGCGATGCGCAGCGAAGCCAGCCATCCGATCCTGGTCGCGTCCGACAGCGATGTGCGTGTGGGGCCAGATTACCTGTCCTCAGTTGTCGAGCCGCTCAGCGACCCGAGTGTGGGCATGGTTACCTGCATTTACCGGGGCGTTGCACGGCGCGGGGGGTGGGCGCAACTGGAGGCGATGGGTATGTCCGTCGAGATGAGTTCAGGCGTACTGGTGGCCAATATGCTCGAGGGCATGAAGTTCGCCCTTGGTCCCTCGATGACCATCCGCCAGAGCACGGTCGAAAAGATCGGTGGGTTCGAACGGGTTGCGCAATACTATGCGGACGACTTTGTGTTGGGCAACTGGACAGCACGTGCCGGTGAGAAGGTCGAGCTTTCTTCTCACATCATTGAGCATCACATTCTCAATACCTCGTTCAAAAGCACCATGGCGCATCAGCAGGACTGGGCTACCAGCACCCGCTTCTCGCGGCCTTGGGGCCATCTGGGTGAAGTGTTGACCTACGCCGTCCCCTATGGCCTCCTAGGGTTGGCCGCGCTGTCGGCTGCCGGGCATCTGGCTCTGGGTCTGGCGCTTCTTGCTTTCACCTTGGTTGATCGTGTGCTGCTCTGCCTGATGGTGGCCGGCACCGTTGTCCGCGACAAGGCCACGCTGCGCAACGCGTGGCTCTACCCCCTGCGCGACCTGATGGGTTTCTGTTTCTGGATCGGAAGCTACTTTGGCTCACGGCGTCTGCGTTATCGCGGCGATCCCTACGAACTGCTTCCACAAGGAAGGCTGCGCCGGCTCAACGTGGAGCCGGCAGAAACAGCGCCTGCCCGTTTGGCATCTTAGTTTATGGTTTGCGACTGATGGTTTGGGATTTGGCGACTGCCGTTTGCTTGCGTAACGGTACAATCGCGCTGGCCGACCCAGGCGCGGCCTGCTGGAAGCGCGCCAGCATCTCGGTGCGCACGTACTCGACAAAGCTCTGCATCTGGCGGTTCATCTCTTCCATGCGCTCGCGCATCTGCAGGATGATGGCGATGCCGGCAATGTTGACGCCGAGGTCGCGGGCGAGGTTGAGGATGAACTCGAGCCGCTCCAGGTCTTCGTCGGTATAGAGGCGTGTGTTGCCCTCGGTGCGCGACGGCTTCAGCAGGCCCTCGCGCTCATAGAGGCGGAGTGTCTGCGGGTGAATCTCATACATCTCGGCGACTGCCGAGATCATATATGCGCCTTTTGACTTGCGTTTTGCGGCCATTGGATTCGCTTACCCGATCGCTTGTAACTTCTCTCTCCACCGCTTCGTGTTCATCTTATACGGTTCAAGAATCTCTTTCAGTTCAATCCCTGCGGATCGAACGAAATAATATCCTTTCTTCGTCCAAGAGTCGGTTTCAGCATACCCTTTCTTTTTCATTACCTGGAGGGCATCGCCAAAAGTCAACGCGTACACATCACTACGTTCTGGATCCTGAACATTCCAGACATAAGCTATCAGCAAGCGAGGTCCGAGGCGCTCGTATTTCTTATCGAGCGAGAATGATTCATGCGAAGATGCCTTTAGCTGAATTGGATAGGCCGCAAACTCCTTCCCGTTTTCTCCATCTCGATAGGCAACCAGGTCGATGCCCTTATCGCGCAGTGGCTGTGCAACCTCAAAACCGGCAGCAACAAGGCTGGAAATGAGCAGATGTTTACCTGCAATTTCAGTCAGTTGCGAGTCACCTTTATCGGAGACAAACGGTTCATCATTCTCCTGTTTACCTTCCAGGAGAGAGACTGTGTGCCCGTTCTTGAATCGTTCGTAGTACTTTCCGCGCACTCCTTTGGAGAAATCAAACTGGGCACGCAACGCCAATTCGCTCTTACTCATTTGCGATTTCATATTCCCTCCTTTCCCAAGGTTCAGCGAGTCTGGCACTGATCAGGCGCAATTTTTGCCCTCTTTCGGTGAAGCAGAGCACGATGAGCCGTCCTTGAATAGAATTTCCAATGGCTAAGAAGCGTTCCTCCTCGTAGCTGTGTTCCCGGTCGGGAAAGACAACGTGCTTCTTATCCCCGAAAATCGTCTTTGCTTCGTCGAATGAAACATTGTGTTTCTTCAAATTAGCGGTCGCCTTTGGCGGATACCACTCAAATTGAATTCCTTCGAAGTTTCCCTCGTTCTGGTCGTCCCTGTCAGAGTCCATCGACTCTCCATTTGCAGACTATGTCCGACGCTCACAGCTTATCAAACAGCGCCACACGCGGATCCTGGCTGTTCAGCTTGGCAAGTTCGCGCATGATTTCGCGGCTGCGTTCGTCGGCCAGAGTCGGCACCACCACCTCGACAGTCACAATTTCGTCGCCGCGCTGGCCGGGTCGCTGCGCGCTCTCGACGCCGCGCTCCCTCATGCGAAGTTTCTGCCCGCTCTGCGTGCCGGGAGGAATCTTCAATTGGGCTCGGCCGTCAATCGTGGGCACGTCCACCTTGGCTCCCAAAGACGCCTCGGGCACAGTCACCGGAACGGTGAGATGAATATCGTCGCCCTGCCGCGTGAAAACCGGGTGCGCGCCAGTGCGGACGATGAGAAAGAGGTCGCCGGGCGCGCCGCCGTTCAGGCCCGCGTTGCCCTTACCCTGAAGACGGATGCGCTGGCCGTCGCGGGTGCCGGGCTTGATGCGGAACTCGACGGGCTCGGTGCGGCTGACGACGCCCTCGCCCTGGCAAGTAGCACAAGCGTTCGCGATATGGCCCGCGCCGTTGCAGCGGGGGCAGGTGATGTTGAACTTCATGCGCCCGCCCATCTGTGTTACCTGGCCGGTGCCGTTGCACTCCGGGCACTCCGTAGCGCCGCCTGACGATGCCTGGCCATGGCAGGTGGGGCAGGTTTCCTGGCGATGCACCTCGACGCGCGCCTGGCCGCCGCGGATGGCTGTCCAGAAGTCCACCGTGGCCTGATACTCGATGTCGGTGCCCGGCTGTGGACCGCGTGGACGCTGCGGCTGCTGCGCCCCGGAGAACATGCCGGAGAAGATGTCCTTAAAGCTGCCCCACGAAGACGAATCGGTCGCGGAGCCCGTTGCCGCATGTGGTCCACGATGCTGCCCAGGCCCACTCTGGAAGCCGGAAAAGTCGA
>CAYVMS010000237.1:0-5448 GCA_964452615.1 uncultured Occallatibacter sp. | reverse complement strand
CGGCTTCGCTACCCCTTCGCTTCCTTCAGGCTCATCCTTCGATTGGAAAAGACTAAAAGCCCGATTTGCAATGGAATACGGTTCCCCGGTGCGGACACCGCCTCACAGCATTCCGCGCTAACCAAAGGGCTATGGAACCGTTGGGATCGCTGTTGCGTATGGGTCGTAATTGCGTATGAAGACTGCTCGTCTGAGCGGCCCATGTAGATCTGAGTCGCTTTGCCATGGCAATTCGACTTGGAACATGGGAACGATTTACAACCCAAACCACAACCGGAAGGCTTTTTTTGCGTCGATCACCCGGCTCCAAGCGTCACAATACATTAGGCGACCTTGAATCGACCTTCCGCAGGATCACGGCTCCTTCTCGGGTGGGCGCCTAAACGAAAGCCGAAGCCGCCGTCAACGATCAACTTCCGCAGCCTGCCGCCACAACCTATCCGGGCATCATCTGGAGCACTGAGGTGGAGTTCGGGCTCAAGATTTTCAGAAGAAGATAGAGTGAGGAAGAGCGCTTTGAGACGCATTTTTGGAACAGGATGTTTGGTTCTTCTCGGATTGGCGGCCACCGGCTGCCAGAAGAAGCCGGAAGCGCCGGCTGCGGGCGGCATGCAGGCCATGCCGGTGCAGACGGCATCTGTCACCCTTGAGCTGGTACCTCAATCCAGCGAGTATGTGGCCACCATCAAGTCGCGCCGCTCAGCGACGCTGCTGCCGCAGGTGAACGGACTGCTAACGAAGATTCTCGTTCGCTCGGGCGACCATGTGACGGCCGGACAACTGCTGATGGAGATCGATCCGCGAATGCAAACGGCCGCTGTTGAGTCGGCGCGCGCAACCGAGCGGCAGAAGAAAGCTGTCTACGACTACAACACCGTGGAGATCGAGCGCCAGCACAAACTCTTTGACGTGGGTGTGACCAGCCGCGACGTCTACGACCAGGCGCAGCAATCCTTCGACAACTCCAAGGCGGACTACGAGTCGGCAGTCCAACTGCGCAAGACGCAGGAGGAGCAATTGGCTTACTACGCTGTCCGTGCGCCCTTTGACGGCGTGGTGGGCGATATTCCGGTCCATGTGGGTGACTTCGCTTCCCCGACCAACTCTCCTGCCACTGTGCTCACCACCGTGGATGAGAACAAGGATCTGGAGGCCTACATCTATATCCCAACGGAGCGCTCGGGTCAGGTGCGTCAAGGGCTCGATGTAGAGTTGACAGACAACTCGGGCAAGCTGATCGAGAAGACGAAGATTGACTTTCTCTCGGCACAGGTGGATAGCACGCTGCAGGGCATCCTTGTGAAAGCCCCTGTCCACCTCACGCCCCAAGCACTGCGCACCGCGCAAATGGTCAAGGCGCGCGTCATCTGGAGCACTTCGCCTATGGCCGTGGTGCCGGTGCTGGCGGTGACGCGCCAGGGCGGCCAGACCTTCGTCTTTCTCGCGCGAGAGCAGGGCGGCCACTTCACCGCCGCGCAGACCGCAGTGACTCTGGGAGATACCGTGGGAAATACCTACGCCGTAACCTCGGGGCTCAACGCGGGCGACAAGGTGATCGTCTCCAGCACCCAGTTCCTCGTGAACGGCATGCCTGTGATGCCACTGCCGGGAGCCTAGAAGACACCCTGAACAAGCGCCTCCTGCAGAGCGGGCTTGGAGGCGGGCACAAGGCGCCGTTGACACAGCGCCCATTGCAACGAAAAGGAAGGCAACCCTTGTTTGTAGATTTCTTTATTCATCGGCCTGTATTTGCCACAGTCTGCGCGCTGCTGATCATTCTGGCCGGCGCGGTGTGCATTCCAACCCTTCCGGTTGCGATGTATCCCACGCTTGCTCCGCCGCAGGTTTCGGTGAACTGCAATTACGTCGGCGCCAATGCCGACACGGTCGAGAAAGCCGTGACCATTCCACTCGAAGAGGCCATCAACGGCGTCGAGGGAATGCGCTATATCAGCTCATCGAGCACCAACAGTGGATCCAGTTCGATTGGGGTGACCTTCCAGACCGGCTACGATCTCGACATCGCCGCCGTTGACGTGCAAAATCGCGTAGCCAGCACACAGGGACGGCTGCCTGCAGCGGTGAATGCAACCGGCATCAGCATCACCAAGTCCAACTTCAACTTCGTCTTCGGCGCGGGCTTCTTTACTCGCGACGGCCGCTACTCGCCTGAGTTCATCTCCAACTACCTCGATGTCTATGTCAAAGACGCTCTCAAACGCGTACCCGGCGTCGGCGATGTGATCATCTTCGGCGAGCGCAAGTACGCCATGCGTGTCTGGCTTGACCCGGTGCGCCTGGCCGCGCGTGGGCTCACCGCCACCGACGTGGTAAATGCCCTGGTCGAGCAGAATGTCGAGATTCCCGCCGGACAGCTTGGCCAGCCTCCCTCGGATTCAAAACAGGCATTTCAGGTTCCGGTGCGCGTCGTGGGCCGGCTCACCTCGCCCGCCGAATTCGACAACATCATCGTGAAGAACTCCGCCAACGGCCTGGTGCTGCTCAAAGATGTTGGCCACTCAGAGGTGGGTGCTGAGGACTATAGCACCGTGCTCAAATACTCCGGACGCGAAGCGATGGGTGTTGGCGTTGAGCAACTCTCAAATGCCAACGCTCTCGAGGTGGACCGTGCAGCCAAGGCCCGGCTCGCAGAACTGGCAAAAAGCTTCCCGCCAGGGCTGGAGTACGCCGTTGCATTCGACTCGACAACCGTGGTTGGCGACTCGATTCGCGAGGTTCTCTTCACACTTGCTCTTGCTATTTTCATCGTCATCACTGTCATCTTCCTCTTCCTGCTTGACTGGCGCGCCACGATCATCCCCGCCGTCACCATCCCCGTCTCGCTGATTGGAACTTTTGCCTTCATCAAGCTCTTTGGTTTCTCGGTCAATTCGCTCACGCTCTTCGGCATCACGCTGGCAACCGGACTGGTGGTTGACGACGCGATTGTGGTCATCGAGAATGTGCAGCGCCACATCGCGATGGAACATTGCGACTCGCGCAAAGCCACTTCGGAGGCCATGGGCGAAGTAACCAGCGCTGTCATTGCCACATCTCTGGTTCTGATCGCCGTCTTCGTGCCGGTCAGCTTCTTCCCCGGCACCACAGGCATTCTCTATCGCCAGTTTTCGCTCACCATTGCCTTTGCCATCGCAATCTCGGCCTTCAACGCACTCACGCTTTCGCCGGCGCTCTCGGCGATGTTCCTGCGCGGCGAAGAGGACCGACCCAAGCAACTCGACTTCCTGCACATCGCTCCTGTTTCGCGCCTCTTTGCCGCCTTCATCCACTCCACAGACAAGCAGATCAGTTGGCTTTCGTCCACCTACGCCAAAACGATCCATGTGGCGCTCAGGCTCCGCTATGTAATGCTGGTGCTCTTCTTCGCTGGGCTAGCCGCAACGGTGTGGACCTATCAGCGTGTTCCCACCGGCTTTATTCCGCAGGAGGATCAGGGCTACCTGATGGTGATCGTGCAAGCGCCACCGGGCTCGTCTCTGTCCTACACCACTTCGCTGGCCGACCGCGCCGGCTACATCATCGCCCAGAACCCCGACGTCACCGGAGCTTTTTCCGTTATGGGATTCAGCTTTACCGGCGCCGCTTCCAATTCGGGCTTGATGTTCGTCTCAACCAAAGCCAGCGACCTCCGGCGCGGCAAGGGTCACACGGCAACCGACATTGTGGCTGATCTCTCACCTAAACTGATGAGTCTGATGTTCGCGCCCAACGGCGGCTTGGTGGCTATGTTCGAACCTCCGGCGGTCAACGGCGTGGGCAGCTTTGGCGGCTTTCAGTTCATGCTTCAGGACCAGGGAGGCAACACTCTCACCGATCTGGACCGCGTTGCTCACCAGATTGTGGGCGCAAGCCGTGCGGGCAAAGATCTGACCGGCCTGCTCACCACCTTCTCCGCCAATGACCCCCAGGAGTTAGTCACGATTGATCGCGAGAAGGCCAAGTCACTGAACATTCCGCTCTCACAGATCACGACGACACTCGGCGTCTTTATGGGCTCGGAGTACATCAACGATTTTGACTTCAACAACCGCACCTACCGCGTCTTCGTGCAAGCCGACCAGCCCTTCCGCATGTCGGCCCGCGATCTGCACAGCTACTACGTCCGCTCCGACTCCGGCCAGATGGTGCCCTTGGACAATCTGGTCAAGGTGACTGAGAGCTCTGGACCGCCGGTCATCAATCACTACAACCTCTTCCGCTCGGTCGAGATCGACGGCTCGCCCGCACCCGGCCACAGCTCTGGCGAGGGACTCGCTGCTATGGAGAAGCTCGCCAACCAAACCATGATGCCTGGCATGAAGTTCGAATGGACAGGACTGACGCTGGACGAGATTGAATCCAGCGGCAAGGCGCTGCTGATCTTCGGCCTGGGCTTGCTGGTTGTCTATCTCACCCTCTCGGCGCAGTACGAGAGCTTTGCGCTACCTTTCATCATTCTTCTGGCTGTGCCGATGGCGGTGCTCGGCGCTGTGGGGCTGGTATGGGCGCGCGGACTTGCCAACGATGTCTACTGCCAGATCGGACTCGTAATGCTGATTGGCCTCTCGGCAAAGAACTCAATTCTGATCGTTGAGTTTGCAGAGCAACTTCGCAGGAAAGGCCGCTCCATCGCAGAGGCCGCCATCGAAGGCGCGGAGCTACGTTTGCGTCCGATTCTCATGACCTCGTTTGCCTTCATCCTCGGCGTTCTTCCGCTGGTTTTCGCCACCGGCGCGGGCGCTCTGGGCCGCCGGTCTGTAGGCACAACCATCGTCGGAGGCATGTTGCTCTCGACGGTGCTCAATCTGTTCTTTATTCCCGTGCTCTACGTGATTCTGAGCAGGCTGCTCAAGCGCGACGCACCAATTCCAGAACCAGAGCCTTGCGACTAGTCGCACCTTATTTGCTCCGTGCCTCATCCATTCCGCTTCTTTCTGCGGAATGGGTGGGAAGCGAGAATGCCCCGATTACTGTGCTTCCCGGTGCGCGATCACAAAATCCTTGATGCGATCGTAGACCTGGCTGGTCACCACGCCGCGCTCCAGCAAATCCTGCTTGGTCCGGTAAGGCCGGAAGCGAACAATCCGCCCGGCCCAACTGCGCGTCATGCCGGGAACCTTCAGCAACGCATCGACACTGGCGTGATTGATGTCGATGCGTGCCTCTGGAGGCGGAGCCGTCGCAGATGTTTTGGGCACGCCACGAGTGTCCCGATCCTGGTTCTGCGCCATCCCCAGTAAGCAAAGGCCCAGCATCGCCGCTACAACCGCCAATCGCGTTCCTGCTCGCACGCTCCATTCTCCGCTGCGCCCAGCGCCGCAGGCAAGCAAAAGATTTGACACCGCGCCGCCGCTTCCTTTATCGTTTGAATCAGATGCAGTGCAATCGCCATCACGGCCATCACCACCATCATGGAACCTCCATGTCGGCGGACTGCCATGGCCTGAA
>CAYVMS010000236.1:0-5491 GCA_964452615.1 uncultured Occallatibacter sp. | reverse complement strand
TCATCATGACTTCGCCGGGCACGATTCTGATTGCCAAGATGCTGGTGCCCGAGACCGGCATGCCCGCCACCGAAGGCCGCGTCGTGATGCCCAAAGACGAGCTGCACAAAGAAGAGAACCTCATCGGAGCCATCGCCCGCGGCACCATCGATGGCGGCAAGCTGGCCTTCAACGTAGCCATTATGCTTATCAGCTTTCTCGCGCTCGTTGCGCTGCTCGACGGCGTGCTTGGGTGGACGCACTCGCTGGCCTACATGCATTGGGTTCCCGGTTCGCTGGGTCAGATCCTCGGCTTCGTCTTTGCGCCGGTGGCATGGCTGATTGGCGTCCCTTGGCGCGATTGCGCAGCAATCGGCAACTTGCTCGGCACGCGTATGGCTCTCAATGAAGTCATCGCCTATATCTCGCTCGGCGCGCAAAAAACTGTGCTGCTGCCGCGCTCCTTCACCATCGCGACCTTTGCGCTCTGCGGTTTTGCCAACCTAAGTTCTATTGGAATTCAGATCGGCGGCATCGGCGCATTGATTCCCGAGCGGCGCAATGAGTTAGCCAGGTTAGGCCTGCGCGCGATGTTAGCGGGAACGATGGCTAACTTGATCTCGGCGTCAATTGCTGGAATGTTCCTAGGATAGATGCATCGTATCGAATTAATTACCTGCAAAATTTTGAAAATAAATAGGAGGGGGGTGGGGGTCAAAGCCGAGGTTAAAGGTAATAGGCATTGATATTGGTAGAGGCTTGCGGCTCGGGCCATAGTTCATTCTTTGATTGTGCGCCGGTGAGAGGGAATTGTCGGCAAAATGCGGAGGGGGAAAGTTCGTAGTTTCCCAGGTCCCAAAATCGGGACCTGGGGCACCCGGCTGCTCATAACCGCCTCACCCGGTAGTAAAGAATCAGCATCGTCACGCTTCCGCACGTCAGCAAACTCGCCGCCATGCCCAATATCAGCGAGAGGTCGTGCTGATAAAACCCATGCACGATGCCGATGGCTTGGAGCACGCTGAAGCCGCCGAAGGTGATCAGCGAGATGCCTTCATCGCTCTTCTTGCGCCAGACGGCCAGCACCTGCGGCACGAAGAGCAACGCATTGCACCCCAGACCCAGCCCAAAGATTACGGCGACAATTTCTTTCATGCTGCGCTCCTCCCATCAGGAGATCCCGGCGCTTCGCGCGCATCGCCAAATCTCTGCATTCCGCGCGCCTTCGCCTTGAGCGCCTCTTCGTCGCGATTCCTGGCAGGCGCATTCGTCTCCAGTGAATTGAGCAGGCGCGCCGAGGCTGAGGCAATCTCATCGACCGCCGCAAGGAACGCCGCTTCATTGGCCTTCGAGGGCTTGTTGAATCCGCTGACCTTGCGCACGAACTGGAGCGACGCCGCTCGAATCTCCTCGTCTGTTACGGGAGGATCGAAGTTAAAAAGCATCTTGATATTCCGGCACATCTTGCGAGCACCTCCTGCAATGGAAACTGGCCAACTCAATTGTGACCTGTTCAGTATTCTAAGGAACATCTGCGCGAGTTCTTTGCGAACCAGCATTCCCTCAGGGGCTAAAGCCCGGCATTGTTTTGTTGCGTTTGCGGCACGACTAAAGTCGTGCCCTGTTACAAAGCAGGTATTGATTGAGTTTTTCCGCAGCCTGTAAAGCCCCCGTTGTTTTTTGCAGCCTTTGCGGCACCCTTCGACTTCGCTCAGGGCAGGCTTAAAAGCCGTGCCCTTTCAAAACCAAGCCTCATTCTTGAGCTTGTAATTCCGTACTTTTCCAAAGCATAGCTTTTAGTAAAGATTTACTAACAAATGAGATCGCCTGCTTGACACTTCGCAATTTGCGAAGTAGTCTAGCTGTGTGCATATCGTTACGATCAAGCGCCTCCAGACAGCGTGTGAAAAGTATCGGGAGGCAGCTCAGGAGATCGGTGCATGGGCGAGGATCGTGAAAGCTGCTCGATGGCGGAACTTTCACGAGCTGCGAGTAAATTTTCCTGACGCCGACGATGTCGATGGCTTTGTCATTTTCAATATTCGGCAGAATCGCTACCGGCTGGTTGTCGCCGTCCATTATGCCAAGGTGATTGACGGACGGTTGAGCCTAGGGCATATCTATATCGGGTCGTTCATGACGCACAAAGAGTACGACCGATGGTGCGCCGCGACCGCGAGGAAGAGGGCGGAATGGCTACAGTTCTAGCAAATCCGGCAAAGATGATCGAGCGCGGTGCGCCGCATCTGATTCGCAGCGAGGAGCAGCTTGCGGCTTATACCAAGGCTCTCTACCGGCTGACCTTGGAGGCGCGGCCAACAACGGCTCAGGTGGAAGCCATTGAGTTGCTTACCCTGCTGGTCGAGCGCTACGAGGAGGAACACTTCGCGATCCCAAATGCGTCTCCGGCCGATGTACTTCGTTTTCTGCTCGACCAGCACGGCCTGAGACAGCGTGATTTGGCCGCGGAATTGGGCGGCGAGAGCGTTGTCTCAGAGGTTCTCTCAGGAAAGCGCAAGCTGAACGCTGCCCACATTGAACAGCTCAGCAAGAGATTTCACGTCTCGCCTGCCGTATTTTTTCCCAACGCATAGCATCTGTGCCTGTAGAATTCGGAAGCACACCGGCAGGCACAAAAAAGATGGACTATTTCAATCAGGTCACTGAAGCAGCAGCGTTTTTGCGGGCCATGCTGGGTCCGTTCAGCTCTCACGCTGGCGTCGTCCTCGGCTCTGGAATGGGTGCCGTAGCCGACTCGCTTACCGAGCGGATCGTTGTTCCTTACGCCGAGATTCCGCACTTTCCGCGCTCCACGGTCGAGGGCCACACGGGGCGGATTGTGGCTGGTTTGCTTGGTGGCACTGCCGTCGCAGTGATGCAGGGGCGAGTGCATTTTTATGAGGGCTACACGCCTGCGCAGGTCACCTTTCCGATACGCGTGCTGGGCGCGCTCGGGATTCGTGCCGTGGTGTTGACGAACGCCGCCGGGGGCATTGCCGAGGGTTACCGCCAAGGCCAGCTTGTGGCGATTGCCGACCACATCAACCTCATGGGTTGGAACCCGCTCGTGGGGCCGAATGAGCCACGCTTCGCTTTCAGAGCCGGCGCGGGAGTACCATTCCCTGCTCCTGGACTTCGCTTTACCGACATGACCGAGGCCTACTCGAAACGGCTGCGCGCTCTCGCGAAGGAGGCTGCGACCGAGGAGGGCTTCAGCCTTGCTGAGGGAGTTTATCTGGCGGTCTCTGGACCGAGCTTCGAGACGCCGGCCGAGATTCGCGCATTCCGCACGATGGGTGCAACGCTGGTGGGCATGTCCACTGTGCCGGAGACGATTGTGGCTCGCCATATGGGCATTGAGGTGCTGGGTCTGAGTTGCGTCACCAACCTTGCCGCGGGGTTGGGCTCGACTCCGCTGAGCCACGAAGAGGTTTTTGAGACCGGCCGGCAGGTGGAGCAGCGGTTGGCCAGTCTGCTCGCGCGGCTTACACCGAGGATCGCGGCGCTGGTCGAAACAGTGGAACACGAGAAGATAAAATCTGCAAGTTGATGGAAGGTTGCGGGTTGCAAGGAATTTTCGGAGCGAAAGGCCCACGGTTCTTAACGGCCGCTTTGGATTGTTTACTAAAGTTTCATGCGTGCGTTATCCGCTGAAAGCAATTCGCGGATACCATGGAAGTGTGGCCACAAAACTGATGAAGTCTATGCAGCGAAAGGCTGACCTCTGGATGCGGCAGGGCATTTCGCCGCAGCGGTTGGCGATTACGCTTGCGCTCGGTTTTGCGATCGGCTGCATTCCGGTCGTGGGCATTCCCACGTTTGTTTGCGCGGGCCTTGCGCTGTTGCTCGGACTCAATCTGCCCGCTATCCAAGCAGCCAATTATGCGGCCATGCCGTTGCAGTTGCTGCTGATCGTTCCCTTTGTGCGTCTCGGCGGGCGGATCTATGCCTTCGGGCCAAAGCAGCCGTTCGACGCCCGCGCACTGCTCCACACTTCGCTGACGGCGACGGCTTCGCAGATGGGCGGGCTGGCCGGGCGGGCTTTGCTGGGCTGGCTCTTGATCGCCATTCCGGCTGTAGCACTGATAACGGTATTGCTGATTCCATTGCTGCGTCGCGTACCGGCCGTGGCCGCTGCCGAGACCACTCACTAAACTCATTTCGCAGCGTAGGGATCGGGCACTGGTTTCGCGCTCTCAAGCCAGGCAGTGTAGATCATGTCGCGCAACATGCTGGCTCCGGCAGCCAGCCGTTCGGCGGTAAATTCACGCGATTCGGCTGTTCCTGCGCCCACGAACGCTCCCACTTTATCCAGTTGATAGACTTTTTCCACGTAAGTCTTTGTGTGGCGGAGATAGGCTACGTAGGCATTGAAAATATCTCCGTCGACGGCCTTTGGCGCTGTCATTTTGGCCCGCACCTCGGGCTCGTGCATGTTGGCGTCGACAAACGGCCCCTCAAACTGCCAGTGGATCTTGTGCTCGGTCGTGTAGCCGTTCGGATTGGGCCCAACCCAGCCGTTGTATTGGATGGTCGTGTGCAACGGCTGCGAGCCGTCGCCGACGTAGTGTCCCAGCCAGCCCGCATAGAAGAGGATCGCCTGCTCGACGGGGCGCGTGTCTTGCTTGGCGGCGCTCAGGTTGCGGTACTCGCGCATCGCAGCCTTGAGCCGTTCCCAGACCTCGGTCGCCTCCCAAGGTTGAAGGCCGATCTTCTCTGGTCGCTGACCTGAGGCAAAGACGCTTGCCTCGAAGTCCAGGCGGCGGTGCGGCAGTGGTCCCAGCGCATCGGCCGGTTCCAAGTCAATGAAGTGCTCGGGAGCCTGGGCGGCGCTCAGTTCCGGCTCGGCGGGCGAGCGCCAGCGGTCCGGCTCGGGGCCCAGGTACTCAATCTCAGCCACGGCATCAGGGGAACGCAGAAAGGCGGGCACTTCGGCGGGCAGAGTGCTGGCCGCAAGCCGGTTGATCATGCGATGACCGCTATTGCCCCAGGCGCGAGCCGAGGGTGGCTGAGCCAGCATACAAACCAGTCCGGCAACGGCCAGAGTCGATGAGAGCAGACGAGAAGACGCAGAAAGAAACGGCATGAGGCCAGTATAGGTCTGGCCGGGCGGGTGGACTTTGAAAATCCTGCGCGCCTACATCAAGAATGCCTCCAGCGCCGCGTCAAACTTCTCCGGCCGGTCGTACATGATGAAGTGCCGCGAGTCGTCGATCCGTATCAATGCCACCTTGGGCATTGACTTATAGGCGGCCTTTACGGCGGCCTCATAGGTAGCCGCGTCAGGTTGCTGCGCAGCCGGATCGTTGGCATAGAGCACCATGGCCGGCACCTTGATCGAGGCTACATCCGGGCGCAGGTCGGTCTCAAGATCCTCTTCCATCGCCTCCACGGCCACCGAGCGATCGCTTGCAGCAAAACTGGCTGCAACCACACTTTGTCCCTCGGTGTTTGTCACCATGCGGGCGGCCATCATCGGCTGCATTTCCGCGTACTGCGCCGCGGGCATGGC
>CAYVMS010000235.1:0-5511 GCA_964452615.1 uncultured Occallatibacter sp. | reverse complement strand
AAGAAAGCCCCGTCGGTCTCCGGCGCCTCTTTCATCACAACAGCCCGATTGAGCGAGGGACGCAGCAGATCGTCGCGCAGCACGCTCTCGCCTGCGGCATTCTTCAACTCGCTTACCTGCGCCAGCGGAGTAACGCCAGTTGTGTCCAGTTCGTTGAGCTCGGCGACGTAGTCGAGAATGGCGTTCAATTCGTTGAGCATGCGCGGAGTCTCTTCCGGCGTCAGCTTGAGGTGGGCCAGTTCGGCTACGCGCTCCACTTCTTCCACGGTCACTTTGGCGGTCATTGCACTTCCTTGAGTTGCGGCCTTATTGAGGGCTCACTTCGAGGCGGTTCCCGGCGCGGCTGCAAGCCTTGCCAACTTTAGAGCATTTTTGCAAATAGTGTAGACCGGGCTTTTGTTGGTATCCCACCCATTCCGCAGAAAAACGCGGAATGGATGGGGCACGGGGGGCTACAGTAAAGGCAAAAATACTCTGAGATGAAGTTCCGAAGCTAAAGTATAGCTTTTTGAGTCGCCGGCTCGCATCCGCGCAGGCTCAATCTACGGTGAGGTTAAGCGTGATCTGATGTTGCAGGCCGCCCGAAGTCACCGTGACGGGAATTGAGTAGCTTCCCGCAGGTGTGACGTTGACGCCGGAGTGAGAAGGCGGCTGGGCCAGGCCTCCGCCTGACGAAGTGCAACTTGAGACCCCGCCCACCAAAATCGCCAGCAGCGCAATCAGCAGGAGCGCCTTGCGCCGCCGCATGAGCACAAGCGGCACAAAAACGAGCCCACAGGCCAGCGGAAGCACAGGCCACCTTACCGGCTGCGAAAGCCGTGCCGACGAGGAGAGCCCCGTCGCGATCTGCACCATTTCATTGCCGGTCACGTTGACGGGAATGCTCTCGCCGGGAGGATTGAATGTGCAGGAGGAGTACGACGGCAGCGAGCCGCACTGGAGCGTAAACGCTCCCTGAGAGCCGCCGAGCGGAGTGATCACAAGATTGTAGCTGGCGGTCTGGCCGCTGGCGACGGTCGCGCTCGACATACCGGAAGAGGCAATGGTGAAGTCGAAGCCCATCCCCGACAGCGGCATGCTCGCCCCCAAAGCCAGCACGCTACTACCCACGGTGAGGCTCCCGCTCTGCGTTCCGGCGCTTGTCGGCTCAAACTCCACGCCGACTGTGCAACTGGCTCCGGCCGCAAGCGTAGAGGGGCAAGTGCTGTTGACCACTTGGTAGCTGCCCGTTGCCGCAACGGCAAAATTCGCGAGACTCACGTCTCCGGCGGGGTTGGTTAGGGTCACCGTCACGGGAGCGCTGACCGCACCCACACTCGTCTGCGAAAAGCAGCTTGCAGCGGGCGCGCTCGCCGGGCAGGCGCCGATCTGGCTGGGCTGCGTTTGCACTGCGCCTGGCGTTCCGCCTGTTCCGCTCAAAGGCACGCTGGCCAGCGTTTGCGCTCCCGATGCGACGGTCAGCGCGCCCGCGTACGGCGCAGCCAGCGCGGGCGAAAATACCACGCCGGTGGTGCAGGTTGCCCCGGCGGCAAGGCTCGCGCCGCAGGTGTCTTGCACCAAGCTGAATGGAGACGTGGCTGCGAGGGTGATCGAGCCGACCGTCGAGGCGGCTGTGTTGGTAATCGTCACCGTTTGGGAAGAACTGCTCTTCCCCGGCGCAACTATGGCAAAGACGAGCTCTGCCGGGTTCACGTTGATGCCGGCAGCGGCCTGCCCTGTTCCGTTGAGCGGAACGTTCACCGGCGCCACACCGGAGGTGGACGACGAGACCGCCAGAGAGGCAGTGGCGCCACCCGCAGATATGGGAGTGAAGATCACCTGCACCGTACAACTGCCGCCACCGGCAAGCGTAGCGCCGCAAGACGTTGAACCGGTCGTAAAGCTGGCGGCCGACAACCCGTTGAACTGGAAGCCCACATTGGCCATCGGCGATCCGCCGGTATTTTCCACAGTCAGCGTCTGAGACGCGCTGGCCACGCCCACCTGCTGGCTTGAAAATGTGAGGCTGGCAGGGTTCACGCCGATAGCCGGGGCGGCGATGCCCGTCCCGCTCAAGGCCACCGTCTGTGGCTGTGCACGCGTAACGTCGTAGACGCTCAGTGTGCCGCTCTGTGTCGCAGCCGCCGTAGGGGCGAATTGCACGCTGATCGTGCAGCTCGAATTCGCACCCAGTGTGTCGCTGCAGTTGTTCGCCTGTTGAAAGGGCACAACTCCGGTTCCGGTCCAATCTACAGAAACCGCAATAAAATTCAGATCCACGCTTCCGCTGTTGGTCAGCGTCACGTACTGTACTGGCGAGAGCTGCCCCACGTTGGTGTCGGGAAAGTTCAGCGCGGTGACCGAGAGGGTGTCGGTTGCCGGACCTGAGCCGCCTCCCGCTTGTCCCAACAAAGGACTCATCCAGATGCCGCGGCCGTAAGTCGCCGCAATGAGATTGTGCACACTGGCGGATGCAGGCTGAGCGCTGAGCGCGACCACCGGCGCTTGCGGCAGCCCACTGCCATAGGGCGACCAGCATCCTGGATTCGCGATGTTGCAACTGGAAATCTGCTGCGTCGAAAATACCCCGGCATCGGTGGCGACATAAACTGTGCTGGCGTCCTGCGGGTCCACGGTCAGGCTATTGGCGGGAGTCGCGATCAGATTTGAGGTCAATGCAGTCCAGTGCGCCCCGCCGTCGGTTGAGCCGTACACCGATTGCACCCTCTCTGCCGTGTTCCGAATCCCCGCCACCGTCACGTACACTGTTTTTCCACTGCTATCATGCGGATCGATGAAGATACTGGAGACATCAAGTCCGTAGTAGTTCATCGGGTTGGTATCGTTGACGACCGGATTCAACGTCAGATCTGTCCACACTGGCGCAGAGCCGCTGGCGGGATCGAAAACCGCCGACAGAACATGGCCGGCAGCAGTAGCGCCTCCGTCCGCCAAGCCATACATGCCCACATAAATCACTTCTTTGTCCGAGGGCAGCTCCATCGCCGCCATCGAACGAACCAGGGCATCGCCGTTGCAGTAGGTGTTGTTCGATCCATCGAGCATCGGGCTGATGGCGTTCGCGATCGTCCAGCCCGCGCCATTCGTCCCACCGTGCCACACGCGGCAGGTTCCTACCAGCAGATGCGAACTGTCGAGCGGGTCCACCAGAAAGGGCGCAGGCTCGGTCATCGTCAGCCCATCCCCGCCTACATCCGCGTCGTTGACCACGGGGGCCGAGCCAAACGAAGCCGGAGTGCAAGAGTTCTGTTGCGAGCAGAGATAAATGGAGACTCCCGCCTGGTTGTTCACGTACCACTTCGAACTGTCGCCGGGATCGATCGCAACCGGGCCCCCCTCGCCGCCCAAGATCTCCGGCCACTCCGCCGTCGGCCCTGTGGTGGCCTTCACGCCGGCGGTTCCGTTTGCTCCCAAGCCGGCCATCATTGTGTAGGGCGTCGCGCCTGCCTGGGAGAGGCTCACCACCTCGGCTAGCGAGCCCAAGCTCCCATTTAGATTTTGAAAATGAGAGGCATCGCTCGCCGAGCAGACCTGACCGGTCTCGCCGATGGCGTCAGTAGAGCGCCACAGACCGCTGTCGTTGCCTACCAGAATCTCCATCGGGTTGGCCGCGTTCCACGCGAGCGCATGCTGGTATTCGCCGACCTGCGCGCAGAAGCCTACCGTTGAGTTGGTCGTGTTGCGCCAGTCACAGCCCTGCGAATAGGGGCATTCGGTCTTCCACAGGTCGTTCGCGCCGGCCAGCAGGACCGTGCCGTACTGCTGGCCAACCCCAGCGGGGATCGCGGCCAGCGCCAGGTTGTAGTCGCCATTTGCGATAGTGGCCGGACCAAGGATCGTGTCCGTTTGAAGCGCCGTCGAGTCCCATTGCCTAATCTGCGAGGCCGTCCAGATCGTCGGGCTGGCGCATGCGCCTGCGCTCACCGCGCACACGTCCTGCCAGATTCCCTGGTCCTGGTTGGCGAGGTCTACCGTCCAGACAAAGGTGTCGCCGGTCTGGGGATTCACTGCCAGCGTGCCGCGAAAAATGGGGCAGCCGGTCGATCCTGTGGCGCCGGCATTGGCCGGACACCGCTGCGCGGTAAGACCGGGGCCGGGCTGCGCCGTCATCCTCGTCCATGTAATGCCATCTGCCGACTGGTAGTAGCCGTGGTAGCGCACCGCCGCCACAAACAATTGCCGCACCGGGTTCCACACCACTGAGGTAGCCGCATTGCCATCTGGAGCCACAAAGGCAGCCTTTGCACCCTGCACGTCTGCTCCGGCTCCGTCGGTGATCGTAGCCAGCGACCAGTTGGCCCCGCCGTCAGAGGAGTAGTAGAGGCCCTCGTAGCTACCCCCGGAGATTACCGAGTTCACCAGCGTGCCTTCATAGGCCTGCGAGACAGCGGCCACGACAAGCTGGGTATTGACCGAACTCCAGGCAAAACCGGCAAAGCCCTCCCCGGCAAAACTGAAGCGCTGGTCCGCCGTGGAAGAGATCAGGCTCCAAGTGTCCCCGCCGTCGGTCGAGCGCAAAATCCCCGCGCCATAGTATGAGTCGAGAGCATCGTTCGGGTCACCGGTGCCAGCCAGAATCACTCCCGTGCCGCCCGGTTGCACGCTCAGCGCTCCAATGCTGATGGACGCCTCCGATACGCTGTTCAATGCAGGCAGATTGTCAGTGAGAGGGATGAAGCTGATCTTCGATGAATCGTTGGTGTCCGCATTCTGCGACCGCCAGACTCCGCCGCCCGTGGTTCCCACGTAGAGGGTGTTGCCGGTCGCATCCGACGGGTCCAGCGCCAGCGCGGAGATGCGGCCGGTGACCAGGCCGAAGTTCTGCGACTGCACGGCAACCGGCCCCAGCGGCAGCCAGGTCGCGCTTCCCTGCGGCTGGACTTGCACTTGAGCCTGGATCTGCATCAACGTCGTTATCGCGGCCAGAAGTAATACAACCGCAATCGCTCTCAACACCGAGCACACGCAGGCGCGATGTCCCGCGCTGCCGCTGAAGACAGCGTTCCGCTGAAGCCGCTGAAGCGCAAAAATGCTCACACGCATCCTGACAAAGATTCCGGGAGAGATTTCCTGCTTCCCCTCTCTCTGGTATCGGCTTCATCCGAGGGGGACTGAGTGGAAATCCTATGAGTTGGAACGTGCGAAACAAGCAGTTAACTGGATTGGAATTTGTCTAGGATTATAGACCAGAAATTGGACAGTTGGTTCTTTGGCGATCGTCCTGTGGTGGTGCAATCTCCGAATAGCCGGTAATCCTCTCACGATTTCAAAAAGCGTCCCTTTGCGCTTGATTCGCGGCGGACCGCCGGTAGCAGCGCTGAACTCGTGAAACCGGCTCTAAAACGATACATTGCTTCGAAGCCATTGGCACAGATGGTCGAAATCAAACGAGCCGACGACATACAGATTGAGCACGAAGTCTTCCGTCTCGCCAGCGCTGGCGGTCAGCCGGACTAGGTTGATGGCAAGGAAGGTGTACATTGCGGCGAAGGCGGTGCGCTTGTTGCCGTC
>CAYVMS010000234.1:0-5545 GCA_964452615.1 uncultured Occallatibacter sp. | reverse complement strand
GTACGCCGCTGGTGTGGTGGCCGCGGCGCATGGTCATCTTGCCGCTGCGGCAGATTTCGAGTACCCGGCCCTCGCCCTCGTTGAGCACCTGAATAAGTCCTTCAATCTTGCTTTCGACGCCGGTCATTTCGATGGTCAGCGACTCCGGCGCTAGGTCGACAATGCGCGCGCGAAAGACCTCGACCAGTTCAAAGACCTGCGAACGTGTGCGCGGCGTGGCGGCCACTTTGATGAGCGCCAGTTCGCGAGTGACTGACGGCGCCTGGCCGATGTCGTCCACATCGACGACATTCTCCAGTTTAAACAGGCTTGCCTGGATGCGGTGTCCGGCCTCGGCAGAGGCTTCGCAGACCAGCGTTAGCCGCGAGAGGCCCTCCCGCTCGCTGCTGCCAACGGTGAGTGAGTTGATGTTGATGTTGAGGCGGCGGAAGAGCGAGGCCACGCGCGTGAGCACGCCCGGCAGGTCTTCAACGTAAGCGACGAATGTGTGTAGCATAAAAGCCTCCGGCTTTCAGTGAACAGTGAGCAGTAGTCAGTGTTCAGTTAACATGAATTGCGGTTCAGTCGCGGAACATCTGTTCACTGTTCACTGTCCACTGCTTCTGGCCTTCGGATCATCTCGTGCAATGCCGAGCCTGCGGAGACCATCGGATAAACCGCGTCTTCCTTCTCGACTTTGAAGTTGAGAAGGAAAGCTCCGGGAGCCGAGCGGGCCTGTTCGACGGCTCCGGCAACCTCTCCGCGCGTGCGGACAGTGAGTCCGGCGATGCCGTGAGCATCGGCCAGCTTGACGAAGTCGGGACTGACCATCGGCGTGGCCTCATAGTTGCGCTCGTAGAAGAACTCCTGCCACTGGCGCACCATGCCCAGGTAGCCGTTGTTGATGATGGCGATATTGATCTTGATGCCTTCCTGAACAATGGTCGCCAACTCAGCAGCGGTCATCTGGAAGCCGCCGTCGCCGGCGATGACCCAGACCTCTTTGTCGGGGCAAGCGAACTTTGCGCCGATCGCCGCGGGCAATGAAAAGCCCATTGTGCCCAGACCACCTGAGGTGATGAGGGTTCGCGGCTTCTCGTGATGGAAGTACTGCGCCTCCCACATCTGGTGCTGGCCAACGTCAGTCACAATGATGGCATCGCCGCCGGTGATGCGCCAGATGTCGTGAATGACATGGGCAGCGTAGAGATGGCCGGAGTCGGGCAGGTTCTTGATGTCGCGCACGGCCGAGTCGCCTTTGTTCGTCTCGATGGTCTTGAGCCATGCGGCGTTGTCGCGGCCGCTAATACGCGGCAACAGATCTTCGAGCACTTCGCGCAGATCGCCGATTAGCGGCACATCGGCCTTGACGTTTTTGTTGATCTCGGCGGGGTCCACGTCGATGTGGATCTTCTTGGCCTTGGGGGCGTAGGTGGAGAGCGACCCCGTCACCCGATCGTCGAACCTCATCCCGCAGGCGATCAACAGATCTGCCTCTTGAATAGAGTGGTTGACCCACGACTCGCCATGCATGCCCATCATGCCCAGATTGAGCGGATGCGAGGCCGGGAATGCGCCGAGCCCGAGCAGCGTCAAGGCCACTGGAATCTGCGCCCGCTCGGCTAGTGCGCAGACCTGCTCTTCAGCGCCGGATTCGATAACTCCGTGGCCGGCAAGAATGACCGGGCGCTTTGCGTTGCGGATCAGTTCAGCGGCATGCGCCAGGCCGGACTCTTCGACCTTCCGCATCGGATGAAGGCGATGCGGCCGCGGCTTGGCGGCCTCGAAGTCGAAGATCGCCGTCGCCTGCTGCGCGTCCTTTGTAATATCGACGAGCACTGGGCCTGGCCGCGCAGATTTGGCGACCTGGAAGGCATAGCGAATAGCCGGCGCGATGTCCTCGGCGCGGTTGACCAGGATATTGTGCTTGGTCACGGGCAGAGTGATGCCGGTGATGTCGACCTCTTGAAAGGCATCGGTGCCCAGCACTTTGCTGGAGACGTTGCCCGTAATGCAGACGATGGGAATCGAGTCCAGCATGGCGGTCGCAATGCCAGTGACGAGATTGGTCGCACCGGGGCCGCTGGTGGCGATGGCGACGCCAATCTTGCCCGATGCGCGAGCATAGCCGTCGGCCATGTGCGCGGCGCCCTGCTCGTGGCGCACCAGCGTGTGGTGAATGGGGAACTTGCGCAGCGCGTCATAGACGGGAAGTATCGCTCCGCCGGGGTAGCCGAAGACGTCGGTGACACCTTCGCCCACCAGCGTGGCCCAGACGATCTCAGCGCCGGTCAGGCGTGTGGGTGTGGTGAGGTGGGCGTTCGATGGTTGCGTATTGTTGTCGGTTCCCATGATGGACTCCTATTAATCTGTGAACTCTTGTCTTACGTTGTTGCACCCTCTGAGGCTGATGTTACGCGGTCCACATATTTGCGGAAGACGCCTTTGGGCCAGCGTAACGCGGGAGGCGTAAATCCCTTGAGCCGCGCTGCGATCTCCTCGTCGCTAATTTCAACGTCGAGCTTGCGGTTGGGAATGTCGAAGTGGATGATGTCGCCCTCGCGCACTGCGGCGATGGGTCCCCCGACAAATGCCTCTGGGGCAACGTGGCCGGCGGTGAAGCCGCGCGTTGCGCCGCTGAAGCGGCCGTCGGTGAGCAACGCCACGGTCGGGCTTAGCTCGGGATTACCGCTGACGGCCGCGGTCACTTGCAGCATCTCTCTCATGCCGGGCCCACCCTTGGGGCCTTCATAGCGAATCACCAGCACGTCGTTGGGCTTGATCTTGCCCGTCTGCACGGCTTCGAAGCAGGCGCCTTCCGTCTCGAAGACGCGAGCAGGGCCGCGATGCTCATAGCGGCCTGCTGCTGCTACTTTCATCACGCAGCCTTCGGGAGCAAGATTGCCCTTGAGAATAACCAGTCCTCCGAAGGGTTTGATGGGCTTTTCAAAGGTCTGAATGACAACCTGTCCGGGCGTCTCAGTGGCCAGTGCGGCTTCTTCAGCCAGCGTCTTGCCGCTGATGGTGAGCGTGGAACCGTCGGCGTGTCCTGCGTCGATCAGCCGCTTTGCCAGCAGGCGCGTGCCGCCCGCGGCTTGGAAATCCGAGGCCATGTATTTGCCGGCTGGGATCAGGTCGCAGATGAACGGAGTGCGCTTGGAAATCGTGTCAAAATCGTCGATCGACAGAGGGATGCCCATCTCGCGCGCTATGGCGATCAGGTGCAGCACGGCATTGGTTGAGCCGCCGCTCGCCGCCACAGAGGCGATGGTATTTTCTAGCGATGTGCGGGTGATGATCTGCGAAGGGCGGCGGTTGGCGCGGACTGCATCCATCAAAATCCGGCCGGCCTCGCGAGTAGCAGCATATTTATCTTTGTCCGTCGCGGGAACGCCGGAAAGCTGAATCGGCGAGATGCCGAGAATTTCACCGGACATAGCCATGGTGTTGGCGGTGAACTGGCCGCCGCATGCACCAGCGCCGGGACAAGCATTGGCTTCGAGAGCTTCAAGGCCAGCGTCGTCGATCTTTCCCGCAGCGTAAGAGCCGATGCCTTCAAAGACGCTTTGGATGCTGATGTCGGCGCCATTCAGTTTGCCCGGCGCAATCGAGCCGCCATAGAGCATCATGCCAGGAATGTCGAGCCGGCAGAGAGCCATAATGATGCCAGGCATATTTTTGTCGCAGCCGCCGATGCCGACCAGGCCATCGAAGAGATTGCCGCGAGCCACCAGTTCGATGGAATCGGCGATTACTTCGCGCGAGACCAGCGAAGCCTTCATGCCCTCGGTGCCCATGGTGATGCCGTCGGAGATGGTGATGGTATTGAACTCCATCGGCGTGCCGCCGGCCTCGCGAATGCCCTCTTTGAGTGCCTCGGCGATCTCGCGCAGGTGCATGTTGCAGGTGCCGATCTCGGTCCATGTATTTGCGATGCCAATGATAGGCTTGTGCAGATCTTCCTTGCTGAACCCGACGCCGCGCAGATATGATCGTGCCGCTGCGCGGCTTGGGCCTTCAGTCAACGGAATGCTCTGTCGTTTGCCTTCGATGGTCATTGCTTCCCTTGTAGTGTTGTTAGCGCTGTTGGCGGAGTTAGCATGGACGGCTGTTGAGTTTGCTAACTCAACTAGCTCCGCTAACCGCTAACTTCGCTCTTACTTTGCCTTCAGCCAGCCTGCTCCGTCGTGCTTTGCTTCAAATGCATCGAGCGCTGCCGCGTGGCGTAGAGTTAACCCGATGTCATCGAGTCCTTCAATCAAGCAGTACTTGCGGAACGGGTCCACATCAAAGCTCGCCTTGAAGCCGAGGCTGTCTGTCACGGTCTGGTCTTCAAGCGAAACGGTGAGTTTGTAGTTCGGAATCGTCTTGGCGTTCGTGAGCAATTGGGCAACTTCATCTTCGCTCAGCCGCGCCAGCACAATGCCGTTCTTGCCGGCGTTCGAGAAGAAGATGTCGGCGAAGGTCGGCGCGATGACGACGCGGAAGCCGAAGTCCGAGAGTGCCCATGCGGCATGTTCGCGGCTCGATCCGCAGGCGAAGTTCTTACCCGCAACGAGAATCTGCGCGCCCTTGTAGCGCGGATCGTTAAGGACAAAGTCTGCCACAGGTTCGCCCGAAGGCTTCTGCCGCCAGTCGAAGAAGAGAAAGTCGCCGTAGCCAGTGCGTTCGATGCGCTTCAAAAACTGCTTGGGAATGATCTGGTCCGTATCGACATTGGTGCGATCCAGCGGCGCAGCCAGCGAAGTGAGTGTTGTGAACTTTTCCATTAAGCCTTGACTCCTTGCAGCGCAGGCTCGTGCACGGCCCACTTGCGAATGTCGACGAAGTGTCCGGCAATGGCGGCTGCTGCGGCCATCTCCGGCGAAACCAGATGCGTGCGTCCGCCGCGTCCCTGGCGTCCCTCAAAGTTGCGATTGCTCGTCGATGCGCAGCGCTCGCCGGGCTGAAGAATGTCGGGGTTCATCGCCAGACACATCGAGCAGCCGGGCTCGCGCCAGTCGAAGCCAGCCTCGATAAAGATGCGGTCCAGGCCTTCCTTCTCAGCCGCAGCCTTGACAGCTTGCGAACCGGGAACCACCATCGCGCTCACATGCGACGAAACCTTGTAGCCGGCAGCGATCCGAGCAGCGGCGCGCAGATCTTCCAGGCGTCCATTGGTGCAGGAGCCAATGAATACGCGGTCGATTGAGACCTCTTCGAGCGGAGTTCCTGCCTTCAGGTCCATGTATTCGAGAGCCCGTTCAAAGCCCTTGCGCTCAATTTCACTGTTGGCCGCAGCCGGATCGGGCACTTTGGCCGTGATCGGCGCGACCATGCCGGGGCTAGTGCCCCAACTGACAAACGGCACAAGCTCCGAGGCATCGATAGTGAGTTCGCGGTCAAACTTTGCGCCCACGTCGCTAGTCAGTTTGCTCCACTCAGCGACAGCGTCGTCCCATGCAGCGCCCTTTGGGCTGTAACGGCGGCCCTTGAGATAGGCGAAGGTCTTCTCGTCGGGAGCAACCATGCCCGCACGTGCGCCGGCTTCGATGCTCATGTTGCAGACCGTCATGCGGCCTTCCAT
>CAYVMS010000233.1:0-5549 GCA_964452615.1 uncultured Occallatibacter sp. | reverse complement strand
AGACCTTTACCTAAACTGGACACAACTCCGCCCGTCACAAAGACATACTTTGCCGACATCAAGGCAACCTCTTGATTGAATTGTTGGAATGGCCAAAACAGGTGGACACTATCGAGTATGACAGAGATGGGGGCGTGCAGGAAGCGGAAAAAGCAGCCGGGCGCTCATCTCGGTCAAGGAACGCGCCACTATCGCACATATAATCAATACCTTATAGATAAGTTTTGCTCAAAACCACGAAGCCGTTGTGGTTGTTGCCAGGTGGGTTCGCGACCGATCAAGCTTTAGGTCGGCGATGCTCCATGAGAAAAAGCGGAGAATCGTTCGTTGGGCGTACCGGCATACAACGAACAAATGGGG
The DNA here is from genome assembly GCA_964452615.1 of uncultured Occallatibacter sp. Classification (GTDB taxonomy): domain Bacteria; phylum Acidobacteriota; class Terriglobia; order Terriglobales; family Acidobacteriaceae; genus Telmatobacter. The sequence goes on along the minus strand of CAYVMS010000233.1, from coordinate 5,189 downwards.
GGCGTCAGATAGAATCGTGGCATAGAGGACCTGCATGCGCGATTCGATTTTGGTCACGGGCGGGGCTGGATTTATCGGCTCGAACTTCATTCTCACTTGGTTAAGAGATACAGGCGCTTCAGTTATCAACCTTGATCTGCTTACTTATGCAGGAAATCCCGCGAACTTATCCTCCGTGGAAGGGAACAGGCGCTACCAGCTTGCGGTAGGCGACATTTGCGAAGCGGAGCGTGTGGCCTCCCTTTTGCGGGAGCATCAACCCAGGGCTATCGTTCATTTCGCAGCAGAAAGCCATGTAGATCGCTCAATAGCTTCTCCCGAATCGTTCATCCGTACCAATGTTCTAGGAACTCAAGTCCTGCTCGATCAGGCACGGCGTTATTGGGCTGGACTCGACGAAGCGGAGCAGGCATCCTTTAGATTTCTGCACGTATCGACCGACGAAGTTTATGGTTCGCTCACAGCTGATGAGCCGCCGTTTTGCGAGACAACGGCATACGCTCCAAATAGCCCCTATGCGGCATCCAAAGCTGGCTCCGACCACCTGGCGCGGGCCTACTATCACACTTGGGGACTCCCTGTTCTCACTACGAATTGCTCCAATAACTATGGGCCCTACCAGTTTCCAGAGAAGTTGATACCACTCATGATCCTCAACGCGCTCGAGGGCAAGCCGTTGCCAGTCTATGGCGACGGCGCCAATGTGCGCGACTGGCTTTTTGTAGAAGATCACTGCACGGCGATTCGCGCTGTGCTTGAGAGAGGCCGCTTGGGTGAGACCTATAATGTCGGTGGAAATAGCGAACGCAAGAATCTCGATGTTGTGAACACCATCTGTGACCTCGTCGACGAGATGAGTCCAAGCTCGATGCTCGCACCACGCAGAAGCCTTATTACTTACGTTAAAGATCGACTCGGACACGACCGCCGCTATGCAATCGATGCATCCAAGATCGAGCGCGAGCTTGGGTGGAGTCCTGCCGAGCGCTTTGAGACCGGGCTCCGCAAGACGGTTCGCTGGTATCTCGATCATCTTGAGTGGATTGAGAGCGTCCGTACTGGCGCTTATCTTGATTGGATCAGACAAAACTATACGGAGCGTGTTGCACGATGAAAGGAATTATTCTTGCCGGAGGTTCGGGCACTCGCCTCTATCCAGTTACCCAGGTTGTTTCCAAGCAGTTGCTGCCTGTCTATGACAAGCCGATGATTTACTACCCGCTCAGTACGCTGATGCTGGCTGGCTTGCGCGACATTCTCATCATCACAACACCGCAGGACAGCCCCCGCTTCCAAGAGTTATTAGGCGATGGAAGCCAGTGGGGGCTGAGTCTCAGTCATGCCGTGCAGCCCAGCCCGGACGGGTTGGCGCAGGCGTTCATAATTGGCCGAGAATTTATCGGTAATGACTCCTGCTCGCTGATTCTCGGGGACAATATTTTTTATGGTCAGGGCTTCTCTCTTCAGTTACAACAAGCCGCCAAACTGAAAGACGGAGCAACTGTCTTCGCTTATCCGGTAGAGGATCCCGAACGCTATGGCGTCGTGGAATTCAACAGCGCGGGCCGCGCCATAAGCCTTGAAGAGAAACCTAAAGCGCCCAAGTCGCGCTATGCGGTTACCGGACTCTATTTCTACGACAATCAGGTTGTTGAGATTGCCTCGTCTCTAAAGCCATCATCTCGCGGAGAGCTTGAAATTACCGATCTTAACCGATGCTATCTGGATCGTGGTCTTTTGAATGTCCAGATGATGAGCCGCGGCATGGCCTGGCTCGACACCGGCACACAGGAGTCGCTGGTCGAGGCCGCGCTTTTTGTTCATACGATCCAACGGCGGCAAGGTCTCAGCATCGCCTGCCCCGAAGAGATCGCCTATCGCCAGGGCTTCATCACCGCGGCTGAGTTGCAGTCGCTTGCCGAGAAGGTGAGCAAGAGCCAATACGGACAGTATTTGCTAGCTCTCCTGCGCGAACCGAAATTCATATCAGGGGCGATCGAGCAATGAAAATCACTCAAACCTCTCTGCCTGGAGTTTTGATCCTTACTCCAACCATCTATCAGGATAGCCGCGGCGCGTTCCATGAGACCTATAACATGCGCCGGATGGCGGAGGCGGGCTTGCCGACCGAGTGGTTGCAGGATAACTTCTCCGTATCCAAAAATAATGTTCTGCGCGGGATTCATTATCAAGTTACCCAGCCGCAAGGTAAGTTAGTTCGAGTTACACAGGGCGCGGTGCTTGACCTTGCCGTGGATCTACGCCGTAGCTCACCCAGCTTTGCCCAGCATGTAGCCGTCCGGCTCGATAGCGACAAGGGCGAGATGCTTTGGATTCCTGCAGGCTTTGGCCATGCATTTCTCGCACTCACGGATGACGTTGGGTTTTCCTATAAAGTAACGGATTATTACTCTCCCGCCGGGGAAAGAACAATTGTTTGGAACGATCCAGAGTTGGCGATTCCGTGGCCGATCAACGCGGACAGCGTTATCGTCTCCGACAAGGATCGCCAAGGCGCCTTGCTGCGGGACGCGGAGATCTTCGCATGAGCGCTCAACCGCGTATTCTGATCGTCGGCAACGCTGGGCAGGTTGGCGTGGAGCTACAGCGCAGCTTTGCGGGGTTCGGCGAAATTGTTGGGGTTGATCGCGAGAGCGTCGATCTGGCTCAACCAGATCAGGTTCGCGACTTGGTGCGCCGCGTAGAACCGTCAATCATCCTCAATGCCGCCGCATACACCGCTGTGGACCGAGCGGAATCGGAACCGGCGCTAGCCACGGCCATCAATGACGATGCGCCCCGCATTTTGGCCGAAGAGGCGCTGCGGTCCAACGCATTGCTGGTGCACTACTCGACGGATTATGTTTTCGATGGCACAAAGCAGAACCCTTGGACAGAGCAAGATACGCCGGCACCACTAAATGTATACGGAGCGAGCAAGCTCGCTGGCGAAGAGGCTCTCCTTCAAGTCGGCGGAAGGGTTCTCATCTTTCGCACCAGTTGGGTCTATGGTCCCCATGGGTCAAATTATCTACTGACAATGCTGCGCCTTGCCCGCCAGCGCGATGCGCTCTCCATCGTCGGCGACCAGATCGGCTCCCCCACTACCTCCATTGAGTTGGCCCGAGTTACGCACCAAATCGTGAGCGGAGTTATGGCGGGACAGTTCGGCGAAGCGAAAGAGTGGGCCGGGCTTTATCATATGACCTGTTCCGGCTCGACCTCGTGGTGCGGCTTTGCGCAGGCTATCTTTGACCGCGCCGGCAAGTTATTGGACGGCAAAGTTCCGGTGGTAACTCCTATAACATCCGAGGAGTATCCCACGCCGGCAAAACGACCGCGCAACTCCGTCTTGTCAAATGCGAAGCTGGAGAGCCGCTTTGGCGTCCGGCTTGCTCCGTGGGAGACCGCACTCGACACTGTCATCCAGACTCTTGGATAGGGCCGAGCAAGCCACGAAATCTCGATTCCCGTACAATCAAAGCAGGAGAAAATGCACCGGTGAAGCGGGTCTACATGGACGCCAATGCCACCACGCCTCTGCTGCCTGAGGTGTTTGAGGCCATGCGCCCGTATTGGATGGAACGCTTTGGCAATGCCTCTTCGATTCATCTCGACGGACAGCAGGCGCACACCGCCGTTGACCGCGCTCGTGCGACTCTGGCCGAGTTTTTCAATTGCCACGATGCCGAGGTGATCTTCAACTCCGGCGGCACCGAAGGCGATAACACAGCCATCTTTGGTCTGCTGCGGCCGGGCGATCACTTTGTTACCACTTCGATTGAGCACTCTGCGATTCTGGCGGCGGCTGAGCGCATGGCCTTGCATGGTGTCGAGACAACCTTTGTGGCGCCGCAGCCCAGCGGACTCATCGATCCGGCGGAGATTCAGCGCGCGCTGCGGCCCGAAACGCGGCTGATCAGCGTGATGCTGGCCAACAACGAGACCGGCGTTCTGCAGCCAGTTGAAGAGATTGGAAGGATCGCGCGTGAAGCAGGTGTCTTCTTTCACATCGACGGCGTGCAAGGCGCAGGCAAGGTTCCACTCGATGTCCGCCGCTTTGGATGCCATCTCTTCTCGATTAGCGCTCACAAGATGCACGGGCCTAAGGGCGTTGGCGCATTGTTTGTGCGGCGCGGGATGCCGGTCGAATCTTTGCTCGTGGGCGGCAGCCATGAGCGCCGCCGCCGCGCGGGAACAGAAAACGTGCCAGGTATTGTAGGGTTAGCCAAGGCTGCGGAGTTGGCCATGCTTTCGCTGGAAGATGGAACCATTGATCGAGTTGCCACCTTGCGTAACCGGCTTGAGGCCGGAATCCTGCAACTCTCCGGCACGGGCGTGAATGGAGCGCTCCCTATTGTTTGTCATCCTGAGCGAGCGCAGCGAGTCGAAGGACCTGCGTTTTCTTTTTCAAGCGATATTCCCGTCCTTCGCGTGGCCAATACAACGAATATCTGGTTCGATCATCTCGAAGGCGAGGCGCTGGTCATTGCGCTCGACTTGAAAGGCGTAGCGGTCAGCGGAGGATCGGCCTGCCACTCTGGGGCAACAGAGCCGAGCCATGTGCTGATGGCGATGGGGCTCGACAAGACGCGCGCCCGCGCAAGCCTCCGCTTCAGCTTGTTGAAGACGGCAACTGAGGCCGATGTGGATTTCGTTCTCAAAGTGGTACCAGAGGCCGTCGAGCACCTGCGCGCGATTTCACCGGTGGCGGCGGGTACGGCGGGATAAAGGATTCGGAGACGGTTCTTTCCCATGATTGAGAGCACAACGATTGCCGTTGCTATGTCCGGAGGGGTGGACTCCTCGACGGTAGCGGCGATGCTCGCTCACGAGGGCGACGCGGTTGTGGGGCTGACGCTTCAGCTTTGGGACCAGACACGGCTGGCCGGAAAGCACGGCATTCCAGATGCGCCGAAGGCTGGGCGCTGTTGCTCTTTGGATGACGTGTATGACGCACGCCGCGTGGCTGAGCATCTTGGCATTCCCTACTACGTCGTCAACCAGCAGGAGCGATTTGAACAAGACGTCGTCCGGCCCTTTGTTGCCGAATACCTTGCTGGCCGAACACCGATTCCCTGTTCGCTCTGCAACAACCACCTGAAGTTCGATCAGCTACTGAAGACCGCGCAGAGCATTGGCGCGGAGCGCATCGCAACCGGCCACTATGCGGTGAACGAATACGACGC
>CAYVMS010000232.1:0-5573 GCA_964452615.1 uncultured Occallatibacter sp. | reverse complement strand
TGCACCACAGCGACATCATCACCTATGCCTTGACCCATCTGGCCGGCCAGTATGCCCGTGAGAAGCAGGAGATCCTGCGCGACCTGCGCAACTATCGCGCCGCTCAAGCTCCAGCCGGCGTGCAGCTCGGTGGCCAGGATCTTTCACGGATTCCTGCTGCGACCGCCGCACCAAGCCGGGAGTTGACCCCTCCTAAACCTTCTCGGTATCTCTAGACGGATTCCCCTGGAACCCACCGCACAACCTGAACACTGTCGTCGACCAGTGCGGCCAACTCCTCCGGTGCCCCCGTCAGTGGCGGAATGGTCCCAAAGTGAATGGGGAGGATCGTCTTCGCGCCCAGCAGCCGCACCGCCAGCGCCGCTTCCTTCGGGCCCATGGTAAAGTGCCCTCCAATGGGAAGCAACGCCACCTCGGGCCCGTAGAGCTCGCCAATCAGCTTCATATCTCCGAAGACGGCCGTGTCTCCGGCGTGATAGATGATCGGACCGTCCTCAATGGTGAGCACAAACCCTGCCGCGACTCCCACATAGTGGTCTCCCTGTTCATCCTGCGCCGCCGAGGAGTGTTTGGCCTCGACCATAGTCGCCGCCACGTCGCCAAGTTGCACGGTCCCGCCCAGATTCATCCCGATGATGCTGGCCACTCCCTTGGCGGCGACCCATGTTGCCAGTTCATAGATGGCCACCACCGTGGAGCCGTGCTTTGCAGCCACCGGCACAACGTCTGAGATGTGGTCGGAGTGGCCGTGAGTCAGCAGAATGGTTTGAATCTTCTCAGGCAGCACAAAACTCTTCGGATACTTCGGATTCTGCGCGATAAACGGATCGATCAGGATGTTCGTGCCCTTGGCGGTTTGCACCAGAACTGTCGAGTGTCCCAGCCAGGTGATGCGGGTTCCATTCATTGCCATGGAAAGCCTCCTTCAGACGATCGTGCGAAGCCCTGCGATCCGACTCAGCCATCAGCGGGTGAGGAGGATCTCCGATACGCTGTCCTTAGCCAGGAACTGCCGGTAGTCGGACCACGCGGCGAACAGTTCTTTGATGCTGCGGTTGGTAAAGGCCCGCTGGATGGGGAACTGCTGCGTCAACTGCATCTCGACGTCGTCGCCGGGAGTGACGTGGAAACGGTAGTGCATCGTCTCCTCGCCCTGGGTTCGGGTGTGAAAGAACGCCAAAACCTGCCCTCCCGGATTTGTAGCCTCAAAGATCCGCGACACCACAGGTTGCACCAACGGCTCCGGCAGATAATCGAGCGTGGTCCACAGCAAAACCACATCAAAGGTGCGCCCGGAGAGCTTCAGCGCCTGTTCCAGAAACCCCTCGACATTCCACACAGGATTCCCATCCGGGTCCGTGCCGGTCCTCCAGCTTCCGGTGCAGGCATCATGGACCACATCAGCCAGAAAGACGCTGTGGCCCAGGCCGGTAAGGTAGTTGATGTTGCTCGGAGAGGTAAAGCCGATGTCGATGATGCGAAGACCTGTCTCGCTCTGAAGACGCTTGCGCAGGGCCGCCCATCCGCCCGAATGGCGCGGCATGCGAGGCCCGTTAAGATCCCCGACGGGATCGGCGGTGCCACTCCCCTGTTTCCTGTTAAACCAACGGCTAAACAACCTCAAATCCCTTCGCGGACGCACACACGGCCCGAACCGGCGCGCGACCTTTGTCAATGTAGCGCCACCGGGCTGCGGTGCGTCACCATCATTCCTTGGATCCTTTGGATGCCCCTTGTGTCAGGTCCACCTTGCCGCGAAAGACCGCATTGTCTTCCACCGACAGCCGCAGAGCGCTGATATCGCCCTCCACGGCGCTACCGGCGCGCAACTCTACACGGCCGGTGGCAATCAGGTTGCCCTGGATATGGCCCAGAACCAGGATGTCCTTGGCTGAGAGGTTGGCGGCAACGGTCGCCTCGGGGCCAATCGTGAGCCGGCTCTCATGCAGGTTCACAGTCCCCTCCACGCGCCCGTCCACAATAAGATCCTCGCTGCCCTTCACTTCTCCGAGTATCACAACGGTCTTGCCGATACGCGCTGGAGCGCTTTCAACTGCCATTGTAGAATCCTTCCTTGGCCTTCGTTCAACTCTGGCTTAAGAGTGCGGAGTTCGTTGTTCTGGCGCCGGCGTCGTTCGCTTACATTGCCGAGCGCAGAGCCGTCTCATTCAGTCTACGGGATCTTGCCCATCAACTAGCCCTGCACGAACTATACGCAACTCGGACCCATTGCTTCAAACACTAGGTCTGCGACCGCCTGGTCCTGTACAGGCACCGCGCCCCACCCATTCGCCTTCTTTTTGGCGAATGGGTGGGAAACCACGAACCCCAAAAGCGCGCAATCACGAGGTCAGAGACATAGTCCAATGGGGGCTGCTCTGCGTCTAACAGATCAAGGAACCCAATCCTCAATCCATGGACCCCCACTTGCCCGTTAAACTAGAGAATGTGCGCACCCTCCTCGCACTTTTGCTATTGTTGCCCTTGGCCGCTGCATCCCACGGACAGGCCGCTCCTGCTCTCGCGCCCGCGCAGGCTGAGGCACTGGTCAATCGAGCGCTGGCCTTCGAGTTGCAAGCTGCACAAGACCTGAATCACCCCATGCGCTACCGGCTCCACAGGTCGAGCCCGCGGCTTACCTCGACCAAGGAGATTGTTGAAACCCGCGAGGGCTTCGTGGCTCGCCTGGTCGAGATCAACGACCGGCCCCTCAGCCCATCCGACGAGCAGAATGAACAGGCCCGCCTCGACGCCCTGCTCAGCGATCCCAGCCTGCAAAACCATCGCAAACAAAGCGAAGACTCGGACACCGGGATCATTTTGAAGCTTCTGCGCATGTTGCCTCAGGCCTTCGTTTACGACTACGCAGGCCCAGGGCAGGATCCCGCTGGATCTGTACAGAAATACCGCTTCCGCCCCAACCCTCGCTTCAGCCCGCCCGACTTCGAGACGCAGGCCCTGACAGCCATGACCGGCGAGATCTGGATAGACCCCGCCAACGAGCGCGTGGCGCGCCTGGAGGGCCATCTGCAGCAGGATACGGACTATGGCTGGGGCATCCTGGGAAAGCTCGACAAGGGAGGGTGGGTTGTCATCGAGCAGGCCAGCGCCGGCGCAGGCCAATGGCGCATCGCCCGCTTCCAGATGAAGATGACCCTGCGGATACTCTTCAAAAACAAGAGCTTCGATACCACGCAGGAGATGACAGGCTATTCGCCAGTCCCCGCAACCCTGAACTACCGCCAGGCCATTCAGATGCTGCGCGCCACGCCCGCGGCCACTGCCCAGAGCGGTCGTTAGTCCTGCCTCATCGATCTAGCCCCGAGAATCTGGCCTCAAGACAAACCGGCCCCACCCGATGCGGGTGAGGCCGGTTTGCAGTTCGTGAAGCCAATCAGCTTACATCTTGGCAAATACGATGACCAGGGTGAACAGTGTGAGGGACTCGATCAGAGCCAGACCGAGGACCAGGAAGGTGAAGATTGCCGGGCGTGCTCCGGGGTTGCGGGCAACTGCTTCGACGGCCGAGCCAACAGCGCGTCCCTGCCCCATACCGCACAGACCGGCGGCCAAACCCATACCCAAACCAGCGCCGATCGGCACCAGACTGACGACGGCAGAGCCGCCATCCGCGAAGGCCGGAACGGCAAAGCAAAGCGCCGACAAGGCCATGAACAAATACTGAAGTTTCCGCATAGTTCTCCAGCTTCCCTTTGAATTGGCCGCCAGTGGGTGGTTGAAGCTCACCGTGCTGGCTCCCTCACGCTTGCAGCCTACCGTTTGCCCGGAGCGGAAGCTCTCTCCGGCGGAATCTTTTGACTCTAGTGCTCGTGCGAAACCGCCAGAGAAAGATAAATCATGGTCAGCAGCATGAACACAAACGCCTGAATGAGCGAAACGAAAAGGTGCAGACCCAGGAAGATAACCGGAATGCCAACTGGAACCAGCGAGAAGAAGACCATCGTCACCAAATCGCCGGCAAACATGTTGGCATAAAGACGAACGCTGAGCGACATGACGCGGATAACGTCCGAGAAAATCTCGATGGGGAAGATCAGCCAGGCCATCCACCACACCGGCCCAGCAAAGTGCTTGAGATAGCCGATGGGCCCCTGCTCGCGGACACCATGGAAGTTGTAAAAGAAAAAGGTGGGAATGGCCAGACCCAGAGTCACCATGATCGATGTGGTCGGAGCCGTGATGCCGGGGATCAGCCCAGTGAGATTGCAGATCAGAACAAAGAGGAAGATGCAGGTCACATACGCCTGATAGCGCTGGTACCCGTGGCCGATCACTTGCTCTGCCTGGCCGCCGATGAACTCGTGAAGCATCTCAGCGATCTGCTGGGCAGGGTTGGCACGCTCAACCGAGAGGGTGACGCGAACGAGCAGGAAGAAGGCAATGAGCCCGCCAGCTACCAGCAGTTCCAGGCTAAATAGCCGATTGATCCCAATCGCTTTTTGGGCAGCAACCACGCCAGGAAGGCCGATTGATTGAAAGGCTTTGACCTCGATGCCCATAAAATGGGCGTTCAGCCACTGTACAAGTGCAAATGATTCCGGCATGAAAACTTGATTCTTTCCGCCTCCGGGCAGATCGAACGCACCGCGGAGCCTGTTTCAGTTTTGTCTAATCCAGTCTCGATCGAGAGCCGCTGCAATCAGTCGCGCATCAGCCGGATCGCCTCCCAGCCTATGGCCAATACCGCCAGCCCCAAGCCGAAGAGAAGTGCCGCAACCGAGCCCCGGAAACATTTCAGGCTACCATAGATGGCCCCTGCGAAGACGGTGAGCCTCAGCACAAAGAAAAGGACCACCACCGGAGCGCTCGCGGGAGTCTTCTGATGGTCCATCCTGGCGTTCATAACTCGTACAAGTCGCTGCCACTCCCATATGCTGGCCGCCGAAATCAGTGTGCCGGTCGCGAGCATTGCTCCGCTGCGCCATCCACTGCCAATCGTCACCGCAACGGCGGCGATCAATCCTAAAATCAGCGTGTTACGCAACGCACGCTTCAGCATTGCATCAAGATCTGCCTGAGTGAGGTCAACAATCGGGTGGGTTTCCTGGCTCATGGTCGGTCGTCTGAACTTCCGTCTCCGTTCCCGTTCTGGATCGGCTCTTCCTTACGGGACTTATATTCAGCGGCAACCACCGTCTGGATCACATAGAACAGTCCGGCAACGCTTCCAAAAACGATTCCGGCAATTCCAATCCAATGCTGATGCCAGTGATTGTCCGCCCACCAGCCAAGTCCCCAACCGGCAACCACCGCCCCAGGGAGCACAAAGGCGAGCTGGATCAGCTTTTCCGCCTCGACGTAGCCGCGAAGCGCGGACGATTCTTTAGACGGCGATTTGTCATCCGGAATGGGAGGGTTGAAGGGCATCCTTCGTGATTATCAACGATCAGTGCCCTTGCACGCGAGGTTGAGGTTTCCGCATCTCTCCGTTCTCCCGCTCGTCCCACGCAACGAACGATATACTGGCAATTGCACAGTTCACGCCGTTTTCACAAAGGAAGCCAAGAGTGTTCGATTCGGAATTTGAGCGCAGCCTCTTCGACCTGCGCAAG
>CAYVMS010000231.1:0-5595 GCA_964452615.1 uncultured Occallatibacter sp. | reverse complement strand
CCAAACCTTCCCCACCGAAAATGCTTGACGTGCAAGAGAGAATCTTTCCGCAGAAGGAAGCGGAAAGGATGGGGCACGGAGATTTGTTTGGCCGGAAGTTTTTTGGCGCTGGTTTCTATGAAGCGACAGAGTTCTTCGGTCTCGGCCAGCGTGCTTCTACTGTGGTGCCGATGCCGCCTCGGGGACGGAATTCACCCTTGACGACTGCCCAGACCGGATCGCAGGCCTTGACTACGTCTTCGAGCACCTGGTTGACGATGTTCTCCTGGAAGATTCCCAGGTTGCGGTAGCTGAAGAGGTATTCTTTAAGCGATTTCAGTTCGAGGCATCGGTGGCGAGGCATGTAGCGGATAGTGAGTGTTCCGAAATCAGGTAGGCCGGTTTTGGGGCAAACGGAGGTCAACTCCGGGTCATCAATCAAGATTTCATAGCCGGGAAACTGGTTTGGCCAGGTTTCGATGGCGGGAAAGGGGAAATCGAGGCCGGCTTTGGCGTGATCCTCGGTGTAGCGTGGGGCTTGGCTCTGGGCATGGCTCTGATCTGCAGGCATAGTTAGATTGTACGAGGATCACCAGTGACTGGCCAGATTCATGCGGACTTCAATGCCGTTCCCCAGTCCATGTATCTCAGTCCTATATACTGACTCTGGTTGCCTGAATGACTCAAGAAAGAAAGCAATTTGATCGGCGCTGGCTTTGGCTGGGCGCATTCATCCTCACGATTGCGGTGTTTTTCGCGGTGCGTTCACTGACCCGGGATCGGCTGCCGGTGCGCGTGGCCGCCGCGGCTCATGTGCCACTAACCAGCACCATCAGCACCAATGGCCGAGTTGAGCCGGAGATGAACTACGAGGTCTACAGCCCGATTGCAACGACTGTAAAAGCGATCTATGTGCAGCCAGGCGACGAGGTGCCGGCAGGCAAATTGCTGCTGGTGCTGGATGACGTGGAAGCACTGGCGCACGAAGCAACGGCTGAGAGCGGCGTGAAAGCCGCGCAGGCAGCGCTGGAGGCGGCGACCCACAACGGAAGCCAGCAGGAACGTCAGATGGCAGTGGCCGATGGTACTCGAGCGCGGCTGGAACGCGACGAAGCGCAACGCAGCCTGGAAGCGCTGACCAAGCTCAACGCGAGCGGAGCAGCGTCGAACAATGAGGTGGCCGCGGCGAGACAGAGGCTGGAAACGGCAGAGGCCAGTTTGAGCGCGTTGGACCTGACATCGAAGAGTCGCTATTCTGCGGCAGAGGTGGAGCGGGCACGGGCAGCACTGGCCGATGCTGAGGCTAGTCTGACGGCAGCGCGGCAGGTGGTAGCGCAGACCTCGGTTCGCGCTCCGGCGGCGGGGATTGTGTATAGCGTCAATGCCGGACGAACGGAGTTTGTGGAAGAGGGCAAGTTGTTGCTTCAATTGGCTGACTTGCACCACGAGCGCATACGAGCCTACTTCGACGAGCCGGAGATCGGGCAACTGGCGGTGGGCCAGAAGATTCAGATCAAGTGGGACGCTAAGCCGGGCCGCATCTGGAACGGGCACATCGAGCGGACGCCGGTGACGGTAATCAATCTGGGCACGCGTAGTGTTGGCGAGGTACTGGTGGAGATCGACGATGCGGAAGGCGGACTGCTGCCGGATACCAACGTGACGGTGACGGTGACCCTATCGAGCGATCCGGACGTGCTGAGCATTCCGCGCGAGGCGCTTCACTCAGAGAACGGCAAGACCTATGTCTACAAGGTGGTGAATGCCGGGTTGCAGCGGAGCTTCGTGACGATCGGGACCATCAATCTGACCCAGGTGGCTATTCTCTCCGGCCTTGAGAATGGGGATCTGGTGGCAACCGGCACAACGAGCGGACAGCCCTTGCAGGAGGGCGTTCCCATCAAGGTTGTGCGGTGAGGGCACTGGCGAGGATTACACTGGCGGGGCTTTGGCTTGCGACAGGCACGGCCATTCCCACCTTGGCACAGGGCGGTGACAGCGCGCAGCTTACGCAGGCCAACGCGGCCTTGCAGGCCGGCGAGGCAGACAAGGCTACGTCATTGCTGAATGCACTGATCAAGTCCAGAGGCAAGGCCGAAGCCTACAACCTCAAGTGCCGTGTCGAGTACACGCTGGAGCAATGGGATAGAGCGGCGAACGACTGCGAGCAGGCCGTCAAGCTCGACGAACAAAACTCGGACGATCACATGTGGTTGGCGCGCGCGCTGGGCGAGAAGGCAAGCCGGGCGTCGTTTCTGAGCGCGTATTCGCTGGCCAAGCGGGCTCGGGCTGAGTTTGAAGAGGCGGTCCAGCTCAACCCCACCAATGGAGCGGCGCTGGCCGACCTGGGTCAGTTTTATTACGAAGCCCCAGGAGTGGTGGGCGGGGGCATGGAAAAGGCAGAAAGGGTAGCCGCGCAACTTGACAAGTTCGACCCGGTCAGGGCCCACAACTTGAGGGGTGGAATCGCCGAGCAGCGCAAGGACTACAACACAGCAGAACGGGAGTTCAAGGCGGCCATCGCAAAGTCGCCGCATCCGGCGTTGGAGTGGATTTCGCTGGCTGGCTTCTATCGTCGCCGCGAACGCTGGACGGAGATGGAGTCGGCGGTGCATGCCGGCCAGAGCGCGGGGGAGCGGGACAAGCGCGCCTCGGTGGCGCTCTATAACGCGGCAAACGTATTACGCACCTCCGGCCGCGATTCGGAGTGGGCTGCCAGGATGCTTGATGAGTATCTGGCAAGCTCTGGAAAGAGCGAAGAGGCGCCGGCGTTTGTAGCGCATACATGGCTGGCCAGACTCAAAGAGCAACTCGGAGATGCGGCGGCTGCAAGCCGTGAACGAGCCGCGGCACTGGCTATTGCACATGAATACAAACCGGCATTGGAGTTGAAGTATTGAGGATTAAGAGCGCGTGAAAAACGGCAAGTTTCCACTGAATGGCTGTGCAGCGATGCTGATAGTAGCGGCGTTGGTGGCGGCCCCGTCGCTGGTCTCGGCGCAGGTTTCGCTCGCAACCGTTGTGGATCTGGCGCAGCACAACAGCAGCGCTGTGAAGCTGGCCGAGGCGGATGTGCAGAAGGCGCAGGCAGCCTTGTCGCAGACACAGGACGCGTATATCCCCAATTTCGTAATTGGTTCCAATGTTGGCTATTCTCATGGGTTTCCTACCGGTCAACCCTCCGTTGGAAGCGCAACCTTGCAATCGCTGGTATTCAGCTATTCACAAAAACTGTACCTCAAATCCGCCCGAGCCGGGCTCGATGCCGCCAACCTGCGGCTCAAGGATGCGCGCGAAGAAGTAGCTCTCGATGCTTCCAACACCTATATCGACCTTGACACGGTCAACCGTGAGCTACAGGCCGCTGGGCAACAAGAGTCATTCGCTGCGAATCTTGTGAAGATCGGGCAGCAGCGTGTCGATGCGGGCATCGATTCCGCGCTCGAACTCCTCGAGGCACGTCTCACCGCTGCACAGCTCAAATTGAAGCGACTTCACCTTGAAACCCGAGCTGGCACGCTGGCCAAGCAGCTTTCTGTTCTCACTGCTCTGCCTGTAGGCTCTATCCTGCCTGACTCTTCAAGTATCCCCGAGATTCCCGCCGTCACAGCGGATGAAGCACCGCGCAATCTGCCTGGAATTGCTGCCGGCGGTCTATTCGCGCACTCTAGGCAACTTCAGGCCAAGGGAGATGACCTTGCGTGGCGTCGGCCGCAAATCGGATTCGGTGCCGTGTATAACTACGACTCCGACGAACTCAATAGCTACAGCACGTATTACAAGAACTTCACCCCCAACAACGTTAGCTTTGGCCTTCAAATCACGTTTCCGTTTTTTGACTTCGCGCTTCGTGCAAAAGCCAAGGAAACAGCTGCCGAGGCTCTGCGGGCTACAGTTGAGGCCGAGCAAGCGCAACGCCAGAACGATGTGCAGATTGCGGAGTTGAGCGGCAGCCTGCGGGAGTTGGATACTCTGGCGGAGGTTGCTAGTCTAAAGCAACAGATCGCCAGCGAGCAGCTCAAAGCCGTGTTAACGCAACTAGAGCTGGGCAATGGCGCGGGCAATAACCCCGGCGCTCAGCCGCAGTTGAGTCCCAAAGCTGAGCAACTGGCACGTATCGATGAACGTCTAAAGTACCAGGACGCGCTGGACGCAGGCCTCGACTTGGCCAAGGCGCGGCTGAGCCTGCTGCGCGCCTTGGGCCATATGGAAGACTGGCTGAACGAATTGCACGCAAAGTAGTCCCGAGCGCAAATCGGCGGCGGATGACCCGCCAAATCACCTGAAAAAACCGGGATGTTAAAATAAAGGGGATGCCTATGCCTCTGAAGACGCTGTTTCTGAATCCTCCCTCTTTTGAGGGATTTGACGGAGGCGCGGGATCGCGCTGGCCGGCCACGCGCGAGATCGAGTCCTACTGGTACCCCGTCTGGCTGACCTACCCGGCCGGATTGCTGGAGGGTTCCCGTCTGCTCGATGCACCTCCGCACCACGTCTCCGCCCAGGAGACCATTAACACCTGCAAGGAGTACCAGTTCCTGGTGCTCTTCACATCGACGATTGGCTGGGAGGGCGATCAGCGGTTGGCCGAGGCGATTAAGTTGGTCAATCCGTCGATTCGCATTGCGTTCGTCGGGCCGCCGGTGACCACCGACCCGGATCGCGCCCTGAATGAATGCGCAGCGCTGGACTTTATCTGCCGCCGCGAGTTCGATTACTCCGTCGTCGAGTTTGCGCAGGGCAAGCCGCTGAGTGAGATTCTCGGCATCAGCTACAAGCTCAATGGCAAGATTGTCCACAACCCCGACCGGCCACAGGTCGAGGATCTGGACGCGATGCCCTGGGCAACCAAAATCTACAAGCGGGACATGGACGTGACGCGCTACAGCGTGCCTTTCCTGCTGCATCCTTTCATTGCGCTCTACTCGACGCGCGGCTGCCCGGCGCAGTGCACATTCTGCCTTTGGCCGCAAACGCTGAGCGGGCACGCCTGGCGCAAGCGCTCGTCCGATGACGTGGCCGCCGAGTTGGCCTGGGCCAAGGAGAACTTCCCTCATGTCAAGGAATTCTTCTTCGATGACGACACATTCAACATTCAGAAGCAGCGCACCATCGAGCTTTGCGAGAAGCTGAAGCCGCTGAGCATTACCTGGAGTTGCACATCGCGCGTAACCACAGACCGTGAGACGTTAAAGGCGATGAAAGAGGCAGGCTGCAGGCTGCTCATTGTGGGCTTCGAGTCCGGCGATCCGCAGATTCTCAAGAACATCAAAAAGGGCGCTACCGTTGAACGGGCGCGCGCCTTTGCCAAAGATTGCCACGACCTCGGCCTGACCATCCATGGCGACTTCATCCTGGGCCTGCCGGGCGAGACCAAGGAGTCCATCCGCAACACGATCAACTTTGCCAAGTCGCTCGATGTGGAGACGATTCAGGTTTCAATCGCACATGCCTATCCAGGGACTGAGTTTTACGACTACGCAAAGGCCAACGGCTTCATCGTCAACACTGCGGCGATGATGGACGAGGGCGGCCACCAGATGGCGCACATCGAGTATCCAGGCCTGCCAACCGACTATGTGCTGGAGATGGTGCATCGCTTCTACGACGAGTATT
>CAYVMS010000230.1:0-5653 GCA_964452615.1 uncultured Occallatibacter sp. | reverse complement strand
TTCTCTTTGACAAAGCCAGTGGGTGCTGCCAGAATGTCAACAAACCTATACCGTCATGTCCGCTGGACTCAGTTCTGCAAGGTATAAATGGCTTCCTAGGTCAGCTTTGATCGGAGCAACGGTTTGAAGGGCCTCCATTTTGACGAAGCTGAGATCCTCTGAAGCTCCTTCTACGTTCTGAACCCCGGCCCACGGATCGGATTCCGTGCATCGTGAGTTTATGCCGCGTAGGAGTCCATTGAACGGTGCTTGCGCCAAGTCTGGGGGAAGATGAGGTGCAACGATACAACGCACTCATAGGGGGGACTATGGGAACGATAGCAATGCTCGCGACTCGCGGCGCATCGCGGCAGCGACCATCTGCAACGCCTGAGGTCGCCGAGCGAGCCATCATGATGTGCAATTCCACGCTTTTCGGGGGTCTATCGCAGCGCGAATGTGAAGAGATCGCAGCGAATGCCCAAACAAGAAGTTATCCGAAAGACGAGACCTTGTACATGGAGGGGCATCCGGCCCGTGTTCTAGCGTTGATTCTCTCAGGCAGTGTAAAGATCTCACGCCTCGGCACCAAAGGCGACGAAGTCATTCTCTGGATGGCCAAGCCGGGCGACACGATCGGCGTGCTGGCAGACTCCCTGACGCGCAGCCACACCTGCTCTGCCCATGCGATGGAGCCGAGCACCCTGCTGACCTGGGACTTTAGCAGGTTGCAGAAGTTCCTTGAGGAGTTTCCGCGAATCGGAATCAACATTGGCGCAATTCTCTCCGGTCGCCTAAACGAGTTGCAGGAGCGCTTCCGCGAGGTCGCCACTGAAAAAGTCGACAAGCGGGTGGCTCTAGCGATTTTGAGGCTGGCTGCGCAGATCGGCAAACCCGAGGACGGGGGAATCGAAGTCCCCCTCACCCGCGAGGAGCTTGCGCAAATGACGGGCACGACCCTCTTTAGCGTCAGCCGCCAGTTGTCAAAATGGGGCGAAGAGGGGATTGTCCTGCCCCGCAGAGAAGCGGTTGTGGTGCTTGACGCGCGCCGTCTCGGGATCATCGGCATGCGGGGCGACTAAAGCATTTTCGGAAAATGCTCTAGGGGACTCCCCACCATAAGCCAAGCTTGCTCAAGCGCAAAGAGATATGGGGAGCCAACAAGATAAGTTCTTCTTGTGGCTTCCCCTTTGCGCTCCAGCGATGGCCATCCACCGCTGGAGCGCCCGGCAACCAGTCCCTACGGCTGCGAGCTTGCTCTAAAGCACACCCCTGAACAGCACCCTTATGCTGAATCCCACGGCAGCTGCAAAAAGCCCAGCCGCGAGGGCTGGGCTTGATGAGTGCGGAAGTCTCTTTCCTTACGGGGCGACCATCTGCGTGGAATGGTTGCCGTGGGGTATGGAGACGATTGCGGTGGGCTTTGAACCCGTGGGATAGGGTGTGGCCTGGGTTGCGGTAATCTCACCGGAGGTCGGATTCAGGCGGAATCCGGAGACGGAGTTTCCCAGCTCGTTGGCGGTGTAGACAAACCGGCCCAGCGCGGGATCCACGATGATCGACACCGGCATAGTGTCTGTGGCATTGTTCGGAGAGCCGACGACATTTGTCGCTGTTGTGGGATTGCCGGTGGACTGGATGATGGCGTAGGCCGAGACCGTGGAATCCAGCGCATTGGCGACATAGATGAACTTTCCGCGCGGGTCGAGGGTAATGGCGGAGGGCTCGTTTCCGGTCTTGAAGGGACCGGCAGTCATGAAGCTGAGGTTGATGCTCGGCGTGTTAATGTCCAGAATCGTGTAACCGATCAGTTCGTTTGAGGCGTAGTCGGTGACATAGACAAACCGATCAGTCGGATCGGATGCAATGGCGGTAGGCTTGATGCCGGCTTGATAAGGACTGCTCGCCGATGCACTCAGTGCTCCGCCCGAGCCAATGGTGAAACCAAAGACCCAGCCCGGATTGGCGCTGCTGGTAGTAGTTCCGCCGGGATTGTAGGCCGTCTGATCGTAGGCCGTGACGTAGACTGCATTGCCTAAAATCTCGATTCCGTCGTTGGCCAACACAGTGACGCCGGTAGGGACCAGAACGTCCGTTGCGTAGGTGCTGGAAACACCGGAGAGACTTAGTGCCTCTTGCGAAGCCGCGGTGCCAATCACGCCTGCCGAGAGTGCATACTCCGTCAGCTTTCCTGAGGTCGAGCAAACCAGAGCGGGAGAGATAGCCGAGCTGGAGCACGAGGCCACATACAAATAAGTTCCGGCCGTGTTCACCGCCAGAGAGACGGGATTGTCGCTGAGGATCAGAGTCTCCTTGGCCGTCAGGATGCCGTTCAGTCCGATGGCATAGTGCACAATCGAACCGCCGCTGGAGCTAGTGCCAAGATTGGCGAGATAAAGGTTCGCATAGTCTGAGGTGACAGCCATAGCCACCGGAGAGCTTACGCCTGAGGTGACGTTGGGTGCGCCGGGGCGAAGTGCTCCAGACTGGGAGTCCGTGGCGAAGGTCTGGATGCCGGAGGAACTGGCAACGAACACATAATCGATGGTAGTGATCGAGCAGGCAGTCAAGAGAGTGGCCACTAGAAGGCCGATGGAAAGGACCGGAAAGAGCTGCCTCAATTTGCTGAACTTCATGCGCTTCCTTCGTGGTGGGCTTGTCGTTTGCTAGCCCAAAGAAAACCGGTTAGGTTGCCCCGTATGGATTGTAAAAGCCCGATACGGGGTGATGCTAGAGTGAACGAACGGCAGTCGCGCCTGCTACTGGCTGGTCTTGTGCGGAACGGCCGCAACGGCTGTTGGCTGCGCGTTCGACGTATAAGGGGAGTGCTGCGTATTAACAAGAGCGCCGGTGGCGGTGTTTACCTCAAAGTCGGAGACGTTGCCGCCAAGAAAGTTGACGGTGAAAAGGAAGTGGGAGGTCGACGGGTCGATGCCGATGGCCACCGGCTGAGTGCCTGATGGATAGGTGGCGATGCTGGCCAACGCGCCGCCGCTCCCGATCGAATAGGCGCTTACCGTCCCATCCAATGCGTTGGCGACGTAGAGGTATGGATTCTCTGGATCGGCGACGATCGCCGCCGGTTGATTGCCGGCTGCGAAGGCGCTGCCGAGCTTGTTTAGAAAGCCTGCGGTCGCTGTGGCAGTGCTCACCGTGTAGCCGAGGACATTTCCGCTGGTCGAATCCGTCACGTAAATGTAGCTGGCGGTGGAATCGCTGGTGATGGCTGAAGGGTGAACTCCTGCGGCAAAGGGCACGCCGCAGTTGAGCGGGGTAAGCACGCTCCCTTTGCCGATTGAGAAGCCAAATACATAGCCGGCGGTCGGCGTAACCGTCGTATCGTAGGCGGTTACGTACAGATATGTTCCAGAGGCCAGAACACGGATGGCTGTCGGCGCAATCACATCAGCGGATGCGACTGTGTTGCAGTTTGAGCTGTTGCCTGTGGAGGCATAGCTAAGCAGGGGCAGCGGCCAGTAATTCAGGTTTCCGTTGGCGATAGGCGTTCCCGGTGCGCCGCCCGGCGTCGCGGCCGAGCCGGTGCCGGAAGAAGGCAGGATCGGAAAGACTGCCACTGAACCGGAGCACGGCTCGGCATTGGAGCAGGTGGGAAGCGGCTGGTAGGTGTCCAGGACAAACAGATTCGACCCGTTCACAGCAACGGCAAGCGGGTAGATCCCCGGCGTGTTCACGGTGTTCTGCGGGTAGAGCTTTCCATCCGGGCCGATCTGAAATTGAACGATGGTGTTGTCGTCCTGATTGACCACATAGAGATTCGAGTAGTCGGTTGAGACGGCTTCAGCGACCGGGTTGCGTCCGCCCGAGGGGAAGGGCGAGGTGGGAATTTGGCGCATCGCACCGGAGACCGCGTTGATCTCAAAGACGTCGATCTCGCCGTAGCTGTTGGGGCCGGCGGCCCTGGAACTGGTCACGTAGACGAAATCCGTGGTAAGCGTGCCGCAGGCAGTGATCAGTCCGGCTGCAAGTAGGCTGACCGCGGAGACCAGCAGAAGCTGGCTCGATTTGTTGAACTTCATGCGCATCTTTCATGAGCGGGCCGGAACCTCTGGCCCGCAAAAAACCGGGTTTGGAATCGAACCCCAAGGCACGCCTGAGAAAGTCTCGTGCCCGGCATTCGGCTGCGTTCCTTAGAACTGCGGGTTAATCATGGTCTGGCGTTGCCTGGAGCGTGGGCAAGCCCCCACTCCAGGCGCTATTGCTAGGATCGACGGCTTAATTGGTTCGACCATCCACAATGCACCAGGTGGGCGGGCCGGTTAGTGCATAACTGTTCGGCGCTTTTGTCGCATCGGAAAGCGGCCTCAGACTGCCGGACTGCTCATCGATCTGTGTACCGGTGATGGTTGAATCGTTGAAGTTGGCCGTATAGAAGTACTGGTTTGAGGGATCTTCAACCAGACACTGCGGGCCGCCACCGGTACCGAAGGGGGAGCCGCCGACGACAGTTGGCGGATTCGTGCCGTTCAGGACGTAACCGGAAATACCGCTTTGCGTTTCGTTCTGGGCGTTGTTCCCCTGGTTGGCCACGTAAAGCCACTTGGAGCTCGGGTTTGCCAACACCAGATAGACAGGGTTGGACAGAGTCGGATCATCGATAATCGGACCGCTCGGCGCCGCCGCCAGCGAGGTTCCGTTGATGCCGAATGGCAGAACCTGGCTGGTTGCGCCAGTTGGGTTGGGGCTGGGCGCCTCGTCGTCAAGCACATAGAGCAAGCTGCCCGCTGCGACGATTGCTCTCGCCTGGTTTACGGTGCCGATCGAGTCGGAGCTGTTCAAGGTCACCGTTAGCTGCCCGTTCACTGGGCTCTGCTGGTACGGGAAGACTGTATCGCCGGACGTCGGAGTGCCGTTCAACGTGAACACGGCTCCGGAGTTCAGCACAAAGTCGATGGGGTTGGCGGGAACCGGGAAGTAGGGAAGCGAAGCGCCGCTGGTCGATGTCACCTGGGCATTCACAACCAGTTCCAGGCGGCCCGTGGTGGGGTTTACCTGGAAGGCGGTAATGTCGCCGCAGGTGGTGGCGCCGGCGATCACGGCTGCGCAGTAGGGGTTGTTCTTGGCCGCTATCGGATTGCTGTTTGTGGAGGCTGGGTCAGGAGAATCGTGGTCAAGTACATAAAGGTTGGCGCCGGCGCTGTCGGCGATCAAGCGAAATGGATTGACCCCCTCGGTATAAAAGACCTGCTGCGCCGTGAGAATCCCGTTAGCTCCGACCTCAAACTGGGTGATGTTGGAGTTCCTGCAGGGATCTGTTGTGGTGCATACTGAGCCGCCTTCGGCATTCACTCCGCGGTTGAGAACATAAAGAAAACGGCTGGCGCTAATCAGGATGGCGCGGACTGGATTAGCCCCGCCGGATGCGACGGGCAGCCCGTTGATGGGAACCAGTTTGCCGGTATTATGGTCGATCTTGAAACCGCTGATGATGCCGTTGCCGGTTGACTGGGAGGTCACAGTCCCCGTCACATACAAATAACCGACCGAATAACTTTGAACGCAAGACGTAACGCTGAGAATAACGCCAGCTGAGAGGGCGCTGATCAGAAGGGCCTTGCCGGATTTCATGAACTTCATGCGATTCCTTCATCCTGGTCGGGCTTGCGCCGCCAAGTTTGCTAGTTCCACAGCAGAGCTGGGTTGGGACGGGTCCCTG
>CAYVMS010000229.1:0-5715 GCA_964452615.1 uncultured Occallatibacter sp. | reverse complement strand
TGGTGCTTACGGCCATCATCGAGCTGTACATTGCGACCGGGGAACCGGTGGCCTCGCAGACAGTAGCGCGCTTTTTCGCCAATCGCGAGGGCTTGAGCTCAGCCACTATTCGCAATGTGATGGCTACGCTGGGCGAAAATGGCCTGCTCGAGCAGCCGCACACCTCCGCAGGCAGGGTTCCCACCGCCGCCGCCTTCCGCTACTATGTCGAACAGATTACCCGGCCGGAGACGCAAATGGGCCTCATGGCCGCGGGCGTGCAGGCCTCAGGATTGACCGCGCAAGGCTCTTCGTCGCTGAGCGAAGCCCGCCGGGGTCAGATCGAGGAGAGCTTCTCGGGCGTCACCAGCAGCAACGACTATCTCGAGCGCACTTCGCATGTGCTGGCGCTGCTCTCAAGCGGTCTCGGCGTGGCGCTGGCCAGTTCAACCGCCAGCCAGGTACTCGAGCATATTCACTTTTCACGGCTTTCCACGGGACGCGTGCTGGCCGTGCTCGTCACTCAGGCCGGCGCCGTGCAGGATCGTGTGCTGGTCCTCGATCGCGAACTCACCCACGTCGAATTGGAGACCGCTGCCCGTTACCTCAACGAGAGCTTCCGCGGCTGGCCCATCGAGCGCATCCGCGCCGAGGTTGCACGACGCGTTGAATTGGAGAAAGCCGCCTACAACGAAATGCTGGTTTCGGTCGAAGAGCTCTGCCGCAAAGGAGCATTGCAGGGTGGCGAGGCGGGACCGGCGATCTTCGTGGAAGGAATGGCCAACCTCATTGCCGCCGAGGAGGACCGCGAGCGCCTGCGCCAGATGCTTCTCGCTCTCGAGGCCAAACAACGCCTCGTCGAGCTGCTCACAGCCTACGTCGACGGCCGTCAGCAGGAAGTGCGCGTGGTCGTGGGCCCAGACCTCGCTGGACAGGTGGAGGCTTCTCATGCCATGCAGGATCTGGTGCTCATCGGCGCTCCGGCGAGGCTGGGCGGCGCCAATATGGGCACTGTCGCAGTCATTGCGCCCACCCGCATCCAATATCAGGAGATGATCCAGGCCGTCCGCTACATCGCCCGCCTATCCGAACGCCTTCTGGAAGTGCCTGTCTCAGGCGACAAGGGAATGTGAACACAAATGGAACGAAAATCCGGCTGATTCGATTGAAGTGAGAAGCCGGTACAAGCCATGCAAATTATCATGGAAATAAGAGAGAGAAATTGCCAGGAGAATGCATAGAGAAATGCCAGAAAAGGAATCGGAATTGAAGCTGCTGGAGAGGCTCCAGCCCGAGCAGGGTGCTGCTCCCGGAAGTCCAGTGAAAGCAGCATCTGAAGAGCGGGTGCGGCCCTTCCGCCTTGAGGAGCCGCAAGATCTTGAGCCATCTGCGACATCGGCGGAGCCCACACACGCGCAGCCCACAACTCAGGACCAGCCCGAGAGCCAGGAGGATGCCGTAGCCCGCGCCGACTTCGACAAGCTCAAGGACGAGCGCGACCAGTTGCTCGACCGGCTGGCCCGCCTGCAAGCCGAGTTTGAAAACGCGCGCAAGCGCGCCGACCGCGATCGCATCGCCGATCGCGACTATGCCACCGCCAACGTGGTCGAGCAGTTTCTGCCAGTACTTGACAACTTCGAACTGGCTCTCAAGGCCGATGGCACGGCCGAGCAGTTGCGCTCCGGCGTCGAGCTGATCGTCAAGAAGATGGAGGACGTACTCCGTCAACTTCATGTGCATCCGATCCCCGCCATGGGCGAGGAGTTCGATCCGCGTCATCATGAGGCGCTCGGTACGGTGGAGCGCCTCGATCTGCCCGACCAGCACGTCGGCGAGGAGATTCGTCGCGGCTACATGCTGCGCCAGCGGCTCCTGCGCCCCGCGCTGGTGCGCGTGGTCTCCAACCCCAAACAGAAAAGCGAATGAGTACACAGACAAAAGTGAGCAAAGCTGACTATTACGAAGTTCTGGGCGTTTCGCGCGATGCCAGCGACCAGGAATTGAAGAGCGCCTACCGCAAGCTGGCGCTCAAGCACCACCCTGACCGCAACCCTGGCGATCACGCCGCCGAGGAGCGTTTCAAACAGGCCAGCGAGGCCTATCAGGTTCTCAGCGACGCCGACAAGCGAGCCGCCTACGACCGCTACGGCCATGCCGGCATCAGCGGAGCAGGTCAGGGCTTTGGCGGGCCATTTGCCGGCGGCGTCGATATTGGCGACATCTTCGGCGACCTCTTTGGAGAAATGTTTTCGATGGGCGGCGGCAATGCGCATCGCGGCAACCGCCAGCAGCGCGGCGACGATCTGCGCTTCGACTTGGAACTGGACTTCGAGGCTGCCATCTTCGGCACCGAGACCGAAGTGAAGGTCCGCCGCCTTGAGACCTGCTCTACCTGCAATGGCCGCGGCAGCGCCTCCGGTCGCGGACCCTCTGTCTGCGCGCAATGCCAGGGCAGAGGACAGGTCCGCTACCAGCAGGGCTTCTTCGCCGTGGCCCGCACCTGCCCGGTATGCAGCGGCACCGGCCAAATCATCAGCGACCCATGTCCAACCTGCCGCGGCGAGGCCCGTGCGCCCAAGGAACTCAAGCTCACCGTCAAGGTGCCCCCTGGCGTCGAAGGCGGCACCCGCATCCGTTACTCTGGCGAAGGCGACGCCGGTCGCGCTGGTGGTCCCAAGGGCGACCTCTACGTAGTGCTCTCCATCCGCCGCCATGAGTTCTTTGAGCGCGAGGGCAACCACCTGCGCTGTGTCATTCCCATCAGCTTTCCCCAGGCTGCCCTCGGCGCCGAGATCGAGATCGAGGGCATCGACGGGCCCGTCAGCTTGAAGATTCCGGAGGGCACGCAGAGCGGCCGCGAGCTGCGCATCCGCGGCCGGGGCGTACCCATTCTCAATGGCAAGGGCAACGGCGATCTCATTGTGAAAATGATCGTCGAAGTCCCCCGCAAGCTCAGCCGCTCGCAGCGCGATCTGGTCTCTCAGTTGGCCGAGTCGCTCTCCATCGACAACAAGCCGGCCTCTCCCACCTTGATCGAAAAAATGAAGGACCTTTTTAATTAGCGGCGGTTGGGCAACCCGCTCTTGAAAGGGCATAACTTCACAGGCTGCAAATAACTCGATTGGGCTTTTCATGGCGTCAGTTTCACATTGGCCGTCGCCGATCTTCGGCAGATGAAATCGGTCAGCGAATTTTCTCCCGGAAGGAGAATCGATAATAGCCCAGGACAAGCGCAGCGCAGTGCAGTCCTGGGTCAGAGTTCAATAGAAGCCCCCGTCCCATAGGGACGGTGCGAAATACGCTTAAGATGCGAACTTTAATTCGTTTGCAAACTATGTGAAGAGTAGTTTCTTTCTAGGGCACGACTTTGGTCGTGCCGCGCCTGCCGCATAATCATCAAACAGCTTCCAACTTCGCGCCCCTTGGCGCCTCATCCCGATGAAGGGTCGCTACAGCCGGCGACATTCTCCGCAGCGAAAACGAAAAGCAGCTCCCGCTTCCGGTATCGCTTTCGACACACAACTCCGTGCCGTGGCGTTCGGCTATCCACTTGGCAAGAGCAAGGCCCAGGCCAGAGCCCGTTGGGGATGTTCCGCAGGCATTTGGCGCCCGGTAAAAGCGATCGAAGATGCGAGCCCTGTCCTCGGGAGCGATTCCAATGCCGGTGTCGCGAACCGAGAGAACAACGCGCTCCCCATCCTTCGCGGTGCTCAGCTCTACCGATCCTCCAGGAGGTGTGTACTTGCATGCGTTCTCCAGCAGAATCGACAGCAAGCGCTGAATGCCGTGTGCGTCGCCCAATACAACCGGATCGTCCTCCGGCATCTCCACGTGAAAGTCGAGCATTGCCTGGTTCATCGCACTCTTCCAGGTCTCAGCGGCATGGCGAAAGAGAACTGCGGCTCGAATGGGAGCAAGCACGGTAGCTTCGGCGCCTCCGTCGGCCCGCGCCAGTGCAAGCAGGTTCTCCACCAGGCTCGTCATGCGCAGGGTCTCTCCATGCAGCCGGCCAAGGATCTCGCGGTACTCTCCGGTTTCACGTGGACGCATGAGGGCAACCTCAATCTCAGTGCGCAGCAGTGAGATGGGCGTGCGCAATTCATGCGAGGCGTTGCCGGTAAAGGTGCGGACACTGGTGAATGCTTTATCGATGCGTTGCAGCATCTGGTTCAGCGTTAGCGAAAGGTCTGAGATTTCGTCCCGGGCGTGGGGAACGGGCAGACGAATGTCGAGATTGCGATCGTTGATGCGTCGCGCCTCGGCGGCGAGGGCAGCCACGGGCCTGAGCGCCTTGCGGCTCATCAAGTGTCCGCCCGCGGCAGCCAGAAGTATCACCGCCGGCGTCAGCAATAGCAGATCGGTGCGGAAGCTGGCTAGAAGAGCCATCGGCTTTTTCATTGAGATGCCGGTCTGCACCGAATAGCGCCTTCCTCGCACAACGACCGGGTAGTCAAGAACCCGCACGCGATTGACGCCCTGCTTGAACTCGGCAATCTGGCCTGCTTTTGGAAGACTCGCTGGCGGCGGCAGATCCGGGTTCTCCGCGATCATCCGCTTCGAGCGGAAAAGCCAATTACCTTCTTCGTCTCGCACCTGCAGGTACTTGCCGTCGTCTTTGAAGTCATAGACTTCCGCGAAGTCGCTTCTCGTCTCGTCGAGAGTCCGCGTGGCGTCTTCGTGATTCAGCAGGACTCCGACATCGTCGGCGCGCTCTTGCAACTCGTGGTAATCGGTTGCATCAACGCTGCGCCGCAGCATCCAGAGACTTGCAGCGCTCAGCAACGCCGCAGCGGAGGCGAACATCGCAAAATACCAGAGCGTCAGCCGAAGCCGGATTGGCAGAGACCTCATTGCGCTTCCTTTTCCGCAACTGCATCGAGTCTGAAAATAAAGCCCGAGCCGCGCACGGTGCCGATCAGCTTCTTGCGATACGGCGCGTCGATTTTGGCCCGCAACGTGTTCACAAGAACACCGAGCGCAGTCGAACCAACTTTATGATCCGCGCCCCAGACGCACTCGATGAGTTCCTGCCTCGGCACGCACTGGCCAGCCCGCCGCACAAGGCATGTGAGCAGTGTGAACTCGTTCTGCGTGAGATCGACGCTCTCGTTCCTGCGTGTGACTCTACGCGCCGCGGGATCGATGACAACATCCCCGATCCTGATCGCGCTCTGGCTTTCTTCGCGGTAGTGCCGCGTGATGGACTGCAAGCGCGCAACCAGTTCAGGAAAGGAAAACGGCTTGGTCAGGTAGTCGTCCGCGCCAACGTCAAATCCGCGAATGATGTCATCCTCTGTGTCGCGGGCAGTCAGCATCAACACCGGAGTCATGCAGGCTCCCCCGCGCAAGGCCCGCATGAGTCCAATCCCATCCAACTTAGGCAATCCAATGTCCAGCACAATCGCGTCGAACTCATGCGCCAAGGCAATCTCCAGCCCTGTCTCGCCATCGGCGGCCGTCATCACGGTAAAACCGTTTTCATAGAGCCCCCTGCGCAACAACTCCAACATGCGCGGCTCGTCTTCGACGATAAGAATTCGCATTTGTGCTGTATTTCTTAGCGTAATCGCGAAGTGCATGGAAAAGCCGTTGAGCTGCCAGCAAATTCATCACAGATTCACATTCCCGCAAGTGCGCTCCTCAACCTTAGGAAAAATTCACCGCTTCGTTAACGAGTCTTTAACGAAGATGCCTACAGTTCAAGACATAGCCAGTTGAGGGCATCACTTCGCGGGT
>CAYVMS010000228.1:0-5731 GCA_964452615.1 uncultured Occallatibacter sp. | reverse complement strand
CGCTATTTTCATTGATATCCGCGTTGGCTGTCTCAATTACGATCTTGCCGCCCTTCGGCATCGCGTCGCGCGCGTTGGCAGCCAGGTTCATCAATATCTGTTCAATCTGAGTCGGGTCGGCACTGATCTTTCCCAGATCACGGCCTGGCAAGGTTGCAAGCTCAATGCCGTCTCCGATCAATCGGCTCAGCATTCCCTCCATGCGATTCACAGTCTCATTCAGATCCACTGCCATGCGTTCCGCCACCTGCCCGCGGCTAAAGGCGAGCAGACGCTGGGTCAGCTTCCGGGCGGACTCGCCTGCGTTGCGCATCTCCTGGACCATGCTGCGGCTGGCTTCGGGCAAGGACTCTTGTCCCTCCAGAATCTCGCTGCACTTGAGAATGATCCCCAGCAGATTATTGAGGTCGTGAGCGATTCCACCCGCAATCTGCCCAACGGCCTCCATCTCCTGCGCATGACGAATCTGCGGCTTCGGCAGGCCGTCGCTTTCTGACTGACCGATCCTGCAAACGTTGCACTGAACGAGCTTCTCTCCCCTTCGTTCATAAACGTTGCCCGTGACATCAACGCGGACTGGCTCTCCATCCTTGGCCACAAACGGAAGATTGTCGTAGTGTAGGGAGTTGTTTTCGATGAGTTCCTGAAAGGCGCGCTTCGATGCATCCACATCCTCGGGAAGCCCAATCTCCCACAGTGTCATACCGAGCAATTCCACGGCGGAATAGCCCAGCATCCTGGCAAGAATCGGATTCATGTCGAGGATCGCGCCCGTATGCGGGTCGAGAACCAGTATCCCATCCTGCGCCGCCTCATCGAATTGCCGGTACCTGCCTTCCGAGTCCATGGATCTCGTCCCTCGAGCATAGCTTTGATCGGGTTCCCCCCGTACTATAGGCCACTCTTAGGCGTGGAAGCAAAAAGGCAGGATTGCAGTGACGACACGTCCGATGCCGCGCGACCACAAATCAAGAATTATCGAGGACAGGAGATTTCGGTTACCGCTGATACAACCCAAGCCACCCGCTTCGGGTCATGGGAATAAAAGGATAGCCAAAAAGGGCGGCTGACAACAACCGTGTAAATGTTCCCGTCTCTGGAGGCCCTCCATTCGTAGACCACCCGTCCGGGAGCTTTGTGCGTCTCTTGGAGAGCGATGGTGCCGGATACGTTTAGTCTGGCCAAACGGATCAGGCCCTCGGAGGCAACGCGCAACGGATTGTCGAAAGCCCAGGATCGATCGCCTTGTTCGGCTGATTTCTGTTCCTGAAGTGGCCTATCGGCGGTTTCCTCGGAAGCGCGTTGCCCAACCCCACAACCCACCTTCACATCTTGGTCATTGATTTCATCAAAAGAGGCCATTGATGACCCGTAGTCAAGATCACCCTGATCCTGGGGGCCCACAGACTTGATCTCCTGAATAGCGAGCAAGCTACAGCAACCCATATGCCCGTAGCCCGCCCAACCGGAGGTTCCGTCTGGGTATGTTACTTTCTCCCCGGAATAAAAGCGGCCAATGATCGTCGCGCGTGCGATTGCACCATGTTGCCCGGTTCGAAACGGCGGTTGAATCTGCTTATCGAATAGTCGGAACTGATCGTCTTCAACCAGAGGAATTGGGATGTTCTCGACCTTTAACTCATGAGCACGTTTTTTGCCGTTGGTTGGCCCGCAACAATAGGTGGTATCCGACTTCGACTTGCCGCCATACTCAAGCCATACTCCCTGTTCAGACTTGCAGAGCGGGTCGGAGAGGGAAAAGTCTTCAAAGTCGTGTGAAACGAAGCCCTCCACCTCAATCAGCTTGTGATTGTAGACAGAGGGGTCGGTCTTGAGTTGACAGACGGTGATTTTTATCGGCTCTTCGCTATTGCTGGTCCTGGAAGTACACAAGACGAATGCCAGCACAGTGAATCCAATCCATAACTTTCGCATACCATGGTTTCCCTGCGCTCAATAATACACGGGCGGCAGATCGTCGCCGGTCTGCCGCCCTTTTTTGTCTTGCGGGTGCCCCAGGTCCCGCTTTTTGGGGAACCTGGGGGGCCGATACAGCGTTAATTACTTCGTCGGAACCGTGTTGATCGTCTTCAGAATGCGCGAAACGATCTGGTAAGGATCGGCTTCGGAGTTCGGACGGCGATCTTCCAGGTAGCCCTTGTATCCGTCGCGGACAAAGTTCACAGGCAGCCGGACCGAAGCGCCGCGATCCGAGAGGCCGTAGCTGAACTTGTCGATCGCCTGCGTCTCGTGCAGACCGGTCAGGCGCAGATGATTGTCCGGACCATAGACAGCGATGTGCTCGGGAATGTACTTTTCGAAGGCCGCCATCAGGGCTTCCAGATAGGCCTTGCCGCCCACTTCGCGAATGTACTTGGTCGAGAAGTTGCTGTGCATGCCGGAGCCGTTCCAATCTCCCTTGATCGGCTTGCAGTGCAGGACAAAGTCCACTTCGTACTTCTCGCAGAGCCTGTACATTAGGTAGCGAGCCATCCACAGGTCATCGGCAGCCTTGGCTGAGCCCTTGCCAAAGATCTGGAACTCCCACTGCCCCTTGGCAACCTCGGCATTGATGCCCTCGTGGTTGATACCGGCAAACAGGCAGAGATCCAGGTGCTCTTCCACGATCTGGCGGGCGATGTTGCCCACATACTTGTAGCCAACGCCGCAATAGAAGGGCCCCTGGGGACCGGGATAGCCGTCCTTCGGGAAGCCCAGCGGACGCCCGTCCTTATAAAGGAAGTACTCTTGCTCGAAGCCAACCCACAGATCAGGGTCGTTCTCGATGGTGGCGCGCATATTGGTCGAGTTCGGCGTGCCATCCGGGTGCATCACTTCGCAAAGAACCAAGTAGCCGTCCTTGCGTGCGCCGTCAGGATACAAAGCCACCGGCTTCAGCACGCAGTCGGACTTGTGCCCGTCGGCCTGCATCGTCGAGCTGCCGTCAAAGCCCCAGAGGGGAATATCAGCGAGCGTCGGAGCCTTCTCAAACGACTTAAGTTGAGTCTTACCACGAAGTTCCGGAATGGGTTGTTTGCCGTCAAGCCAGATATATTCCAGTTTGTACTTGGTCATTGTTCTCCTTTTTGATTTTTGACGCAGAGTTTTGGTAAGGGCATTCTTGTAGATTATTCGTGATCGCGCATAAGGATTCCATGAGGAAATCGTGGATAACCGGTGGAGAACTCACATTAAATAGTACTGGACCCGCCCAGCGGCATACAGTGCGCATTCCGTTCGAGTCAACCAGGCCGCAAAATATTTTCTAGAGCGATTCAAGAGAGCTTTATGCGGTGAGCCGCTCGAGCTGGTCGGGCTTGACGATGGTCAGGCTGGAGCCCTTGATGGTGATCCACTGGTCGCGGCGAAACTGGTTGAGCAGCCGCGTGACCGTCTCGCGCGAGGTGCCCGCCATATTTGCGATCTCTTCATGGGTCAGTGCCATGGTGAAGCGAATCTCCGGCCTCCCGTTGGCCGCCGCACGGCCCCAATCCAGTAACAGCCGGGCCAGACGTCCTGCTGCCGAGCCGGAGAGCGCCAGCCGCTTGGCGTCGTGAAAGACCGTCAGGTACTCGCCCGACAGCGACTGCGCGGCATGCATCGAAGCAATGCCATGGCGTCCGAGGAAGTCCACAAACTCCTGCTTGCGCACGGTCTTCACCTGGCAGGGCTCGATGGCCTCGGCGGTGACCTCGTGAGGAACGTTGGCCAGCACCGCGCTCAGTCCCATCACATCGCCGGGACCGGCGATCTTAAGAATCATGGTCTTGCCGTCGCGTGAGGTGGAGGAAATTTTGACCTGTCCGAAGCAGATCACAAAGACATTGCGCGCCGGGTCGCCCTCTGAAAACAGCTTGGCCCCGCGGGCGTGGCTCATCATGATCCCGATTCCGTCGTAATCGGAGAGCGCCTCCGGTGTGAGATTGCAGAACATTCGCAGATGGCGATGCTCACAATTTATGCAATCTTCCGGGGGGTGATGGGGATGGAATGCCGCCATGGATTCGCCGCTGTGCAAGTTGAAGTATAGCGCACTTGAGCGGGATACAAGGCAGGGATTTTCTTGCCGTCTCCTCTGCCGGGTTGGGAACGCCCGGCGCGAAGGCTGGTCAAAACAACGAATTGTCACCCCGCACGCTAGGCCGCGGAACTTCCTCGCCGATGGCTAATCACGCGGCTGAAGCAACAGGTCCAATAGGCACGGGAGACCTCGCGGGCCAGTTCCTCCAGTAACTGCATCCGCAGGGGTGGGAAGCTTTGAAAGGCCTGGTTGAGCGTTTCAATGGGAAGCATCAGGACCGAACCGGCGGTCTGTGCAGCAAGCGTGTACGTGTGTTGGCCATCCCCCAAGGCGGCAGCCAGTTCCACCAGATCCCCTGTGCGGGCGGGCGAGAGCGTCAGCCGCGTCTCCAGCCGCTCGGTCCGGCGCACGAACTGGCCCGAGACCACCAGGTAGAGCCCCCGGCAGACCTCGGATTGGCGAAAAACAAGCTCCCCGGCACCAAAATTCAGGGCCTGGGCCGAACCGTTGAGCAGAAGCCCGACGGCAGGAGGACACTGCAACAGCTCAGCCACTGGGTGCGCTCGAACAGCTTCCATTCGCCTCGATCTTGCCTCACGTTGCATGATTCCATCTCCCTTTGTCTTTGCCCCAGACCGTGCCCCAGACTCGGTCCCTGCAAGGATCGAGACTGCGACCAGCTCACTGGCCGGCTGCTGGCCAGAGCGTTTGACGATGCTAGCTTGTTGCGAGCCGAACTCCATATGCCGAATCGCTCCAATGACAACAACTCCGGAAAACCGGATGATTAGTGCTGGGGCGCTTAAACTTTCTCGCCGCCCTCAATCTCAGGTGAAAATCTGAGCCGCGTCTGTGCACCGGACGCCACTAACAGGATCCTGTGCAGGTGCAGTTGCAAGCACGTTTCCCAGGCTTGTCTCCAGCAGGCGCCGATTCCGGCGGAACGCAGAGAACCGGCACACGGGAACGGGCTAGCAGTGCGAAGGCTGTCCCATGTGGCCCTGGTGTTTCGCTGGCACGCTTGACACCGGCCACCAGAATGCATGGATGGCTTTCAGCAATCCCCTCCGCGATTGCGTCCACCGGATCGCCGTCCTTGGCCATGCAATGCACCGGAACCTTCTCGCTCGAAATGATGCCAAAATCCTCCAGATTGGTGGTGGCGCAGGGGTCAAGAGATGCTTCGGCCTCAGCTGCTGTCCGCGCATGAAGCACCAGCAGCGGGCGCTCAAATGTCTGCGCCAGCGAGTAAGCCGTGGCAGCCGCAGCGGCTGCCGTCTCGTTGTGCTCCATTGCCAGCAGCACCGGCCCGCCCGGAGTGGGGCGAAATGCGCCGGCGTTCCAATCCGCAGCCACCGCAAGCACGGGGCACGGCGCCAGGCGAACCAACTGTTCGGCGATGGCGCCCACAATCACCGGACCAGCGCCTTCCATTCCCTTGGTTCCGACCACGATCAGTCCGGCCTCGTATTGCCGGGCCACATCCAGGAGCATCTGCGCCACCTCGCCCTGGCGAATCTCCGAGTGGCTATGAATTCCCTCCCGCAGCAGGTCGTCGGAAAGGCTGTCCAGAACAGCGCGCGCCTCCTCGGGCAAAATCTCCAAGACCCGGCCTGGAACCTCGTCTACAACGGCATATTCCACGGGATCGGCGCCGTACGCCAGCACGATGCGCGCGCCATAAGCCCCCGCCAGCTTGCGGGCATACTC
>CAYVMS010000227.1:0-5740 GCA_964452615.1 uncultured Occallatibacter sp. | reverse complement strand
TGATGCAGGTGATGATGGCCATCTCCTTGGGCGAGAGCTTGGGCTGGGTGCGCGGGTTGACCAGAGCAGCGGCCTGGGCGCGATAAGCCTCGATGACCCAACTGACCGATTGGTTGTCGATCCAGGTCTCGCCGGCCGCAATCCGCCGCACACATCTGACCAGCAGGTCGGGCGAGATGGAGCGGGATACGATGCCGCGAACGCCGCGCCGGTAGAGCTCGACGGTCTGACTCTCGTCGGCTGCCACAGTCTGCACAATCATCTTGACGTCGGGTGCCATACGCAGCAGGTCCGGAATGACTTGAGCCGTCCCGGCCAGCAGGCTGCCCTCCATGAGAACAACGTCAGTTGGATAGCGCTCAATAGCCGCACGCAGATTATCAAGCGAATCGGCCTGCGCCACAACGCGAAGATCGTCTTCGATCGCGAAGACCTTACGGATACCTACGCGATAGATCGCCTGTGAGTCGGCGAGGATCACGCGTATCGTCCCCGGCTTTACCGAGGCTTCGAGGCTTTCAACGTCAGCAGAATCGTCCACAGAATCCATAGGTCTACTTGTCAGGCCAGGGGTCTATTCCCCAAGGCAATTTCCGGCTGTCACTGCTCCGCGAACTGATATTCATCGATGGTAGCGGCAGCCTGATAGTTACTTTGGTTCTTTGAGCAGCGTACCACACGGCCTTGACAGTTGACCAGAACGTCACGAGGAGTACCAAGCACCGTACCCGGCATGCGCATGGAAAAATGGATCTCCAGCCCTGCAGCCACCGGGCTCTCCAGCTCAAATACTACCCCGCTGGCAGAGACATTTGTTGTGTGAGCAGCGATGTCCCCTTTGCCAGTGGTCAATACCACGGGCAACGCAATGGGGAAACGCACGGCGCAACGTACCTCCTGGCGCTCAAATGCCAGGCTAGAGCGGACAGGAGCAGGTGGTGAGGCTAATTTCGAAGCATCCATAAAAACGCACCCCGTACCCAAAGTGGGCCATTGCTAGTCTATCGGAGTTTTCAGTCAAGCCCATCGCACCAAAGTTTCCAACAAGGTAACATTTCGGTACTCCCAATCCAATCCTGAAGAGCGCCTGTAAGCATATGAAAACGCTTGCATTGCACAAGTCGTTTAGGCGTTACAACTTGTGGACGATGGAGTGGTCTTGCATTGAAAGTCTGAGTGACCGAACGATGGTAATGAGCTGTGAATCTCCGCCAGCGTTTGGCAATGTTTTCGAGTCTGAATTGATCTCAATCGATTCAATTTTCGACAAGTTCAACCTTCGTCTTCTTTTTTGCAGAAAGCCCCTTCTTCGCCACTCTCGCAGGAGCAAGCACGCCACCCAGGAAAACAGACCCACGCAGCTCGGGCGTATGCCGCCCGGCTTTCGCTTTGGCAATGGCCAGGTCGGCGACCTCTTTGACGATCCAGTCGAAGTTGGCCTGGCCTACCGAGTGCAAATCGGCGTCGGGCACGGGGTTCATGAAGTCGATCGCATAAGGGATTCCCTTCTCGACCGCAAACTCCACGGTGTTGAACTCATAGCCGAGAGCCTCGCAGAGCTTGATGGCATCTTGCCGCATCCGCTTGAGCAAGGTTCTGGGTACAGGTGTCGCGTTCTCGACGTAACGCTCGGCGTGCGGCCTGCGCGGGTCGTAGGCCATGATGCGGACCTTGTTCCGCCCCACAACATAGCAGCGGAAATATTCGCTGAAATCGACGGCCTTCTGGTAGACCATGCACAGGTCGCGGGACTCGTCGTAGGCGCGAAAGAACTCTTCGCGCGTATGCACGTGATGCACGTCGCGCCAGCCTCCGCCGTCGATGGGCTTGAGGAAGCCGTGTTCGCCGGCATAGGCAAAGACCGCTTCCCAGTCGAGCGGAAACTCGAGGTTGCGCATGGAGCGGTCGGTTGCGCCCTCGGGGAGCTGCTTGTGGGGCAGGATGACGGTGGGCGGGATGGCAACGCCGAGCTTCTTAGCCAGCGTGTAGTTAAAGAACTTATCGTCTGCCGAGGCCCAGAAGGGGTTGTTGATGACTGCCGTTCCGTGCAGGGCTGCGTGCTTCAGCAGGGCGCGATAAAAAGGGACGGCGTGGGAGATGCGGTCCACGATTACGGCGTAGTGCGGCGTCTTGGCGAGCTGAACGGCCCCGGTGAGGACGAACTCAGCCTGGATGCCGTCGATGTTGCGGGAGTTGATCTGCTCGACCAATGCGCTGGGAAAGCTGTTCTCGACGCCGAACAGGATGCCGATCTTCTTCATGGCCGTTCTCCTGAATGCACCCTCCAGCGCACGTGCCTGCCGCCCCGAGAAACTGCACGCATCCAGTGTACGGCAGGCACGTTGCGGCGCATCTGCTCAAACTGGAAAGAATGCCCGGAGAAGAGTAACCTTGATTGGGGCTGGTCTTTCGTGGAGGGGTGCGTGAATTACCGCGTAATTACAGTAAACAGGGAATTTGGCAGCGGCGGGGGCCGCATCGCGCAAACCATTGCAGAGTGGCTCGGCTGGAAGTTGCTCGACCGCGATATCATCGACGCCATCGCCTATGCGGCGCACGTGGATTCAAGCGTGGCACAGCATTACGATGAGCATGTGGACTCATGGCTGCGCCGCATCAACCAACAAGCCATGCGCTCAGCCGCCTTGGCCGCCGGCCTGGAACTCGGCGAAAACTCCGTCTTCGATTGCGATGAGATGGTGAAGATCTCGCGCAAGATCATCGAAGAGGCCTACTCCGAGGGCAACTGCGTGATTGTCGGCCGTGGCGCGCAGTGCATTCTGCAACACAAGCCCGACGTCTATCACGTCTTTATCTACGCCCCTTATCTTGACCGGCTTGAGCGCTTGCGCCCGCGGCTGGACAAGGGCGTCCACGCCGAGCAGCGCATCCGCATCGTGGATGAGGAGCGCGCCAAATATCTGCAACAGTACTACGGCAAGAGCTGGTGCAACCCGCACCTCTACGACCTGATGATCAGCTCGCGCACCGATGAGGATTTTACAGCGCGGGCCATTCTCTACGCCATGAACGGGGAGTTGCAGGGAATAGGGAACAGGGAACAGGGAACAGCCGCCAGCGTGTAGCCACCCCCGTCATCAGCTTCCGTGCCCCATCCTGTCATCCTGAGCGAAGTCGAAGAACCTGCGTTTTGAGAATTTCGCGGAATGGGTGGGAAACTGATGCTGCCCATCGACTGATCAAATGAAATCCGATCAAGGTGACCGAAGGATAGCCCTCAGGGGCTAAAGCCCAAGGTTTTATTGGGCCTGTTGCGGCACGACTGAAGTCGTGCCCTGACACAAGGCCCGCCTTTGAAACCCGCTATGAAACTGTTTCCTATTCCCTATTCCCTGCTTTTCACATCCCAGTCGAAGCTGATCTGCGAAATTAGCTCATTTAGCTTGTCGGTCGCGACCTTCTTCTGCGCTTCGAGGTCGGCGGTCTGCTTGCGTGCGGTCTGCAAGAGATCTTCGGCGCGATTCAGTTCGTCGACAAACCGCTTGGCGGCATCGTTGCCTTTGAGGGCGGTGAGGTTTTCGCGGTCGCGGGCCTCGTCGGCTGAGGCTGTCTCTTCGGTCTGCTTTGACTCATCGATTTTGCGATTGAGGTCAACGAGAGCGGCCTGGGCGTCGATCACGGGCTTGAGTTTGTCGAGCGTATCGGGCACGCGCTTGACCAGGTCGAGCAGATAGACCGACTGGTTATTATTGGCATTCAAGTAAACGGCAGTCTTCTCCGGCCCGCGTTCGCGCACCTCCAACGTGGCCGTCGAGTGAGCGGCTACCGGCAGCTTGAAGCGATAGAGGTTTGGCGATGTCTCAGTCGCCTTGAGATCGCCGTCGAGCGTCCAATCGTTGGCGTGGCGCGGATGCTCGATGAGAACGTCGCGGTCAAGGTCGCCGGAGTTAGTCGCCGAATAGGTCTTTGATTCAACGTTCATGTAGGTTTCGACGATAGAGCCTTTCAAAATCTGCACGTGATGAAGGGTGCGCTGGTTATCGCGGGCCATCACCTTCACGCGAAGGGCCTGGTCTGCGGCGTAAGAGAGCAGACGCTTTTCGCCAGGATGAATCGGATCGAGGAGACCTTCACCGGCAAACTCGCCGGACTCGAAGATCGAGAAGCTGCCGGAGTCGAGGGTGAGCTTGGATTTGTTTTCGAGCCAGACCGCGCGCAGGGGCGTGGGTTCCTTCTCGCTCCAAAGGGTGACGTGCTCGGCAGGAAGCTCCTGTTGAAGGATCGGCACCATCGCCGATTCGTTTTTGTGGATGGTGACGGGAGCGGTGAGAGCGTACTCAAAGAAGTCGTCGAAGGCGTTGGTCGTGACATCGCCTTCTTTGTATGCGTCACTGGCGCGATCCACGCCGCCGAGACGATAGAAGCCTCCGGCAACATTGCCGCTAGAGCCTGTTCCGATGCCGCCGCCGGAACCAATATCTGCGGCGTTTCGGCTTGCCTGGGCAGGGGCATTTTCCATTGAGTTGGCCATGACCCCAGGAGCGAGGCTGAGCTCCGCATAAGCATTGCGCCCGCGCAGCGGCAGGCCCACAATTTCCGACTGGGTGATGACTTTCTTATCCATCTCTCCCGCCTCATGCGTCTGCGGCGTCAACTGTGCTTCGGTCGAGATAGGAATCTCCACGCGCCGCGTGTAGATCGGCTGCGAGAGCGGCTGAATGAAGCTCTGCGGCGCTCCGGCAACCAGCGAGAGCTGCACGTTATCCCAGTCCGCGCCCACCGTGTTATCGACGACGGCCCAGCCCTGCATCGTGGCGCTGCCATTGGGCGTGAGCGGGAAGACGATGCGGTAGGTCGACTTCCAGATCGGAACTTCGCTGATATAGCTCACGCGCAACTGGCGCTGGCCCTGACCTAGAGCATCGAGAGTCAGATGGCGCAGGCCGGTGGAGTGGGTCGTGCTCAGCAGCTCAAGATAGCGGTCGAGCTGGCCCTGGAGATTCGCGTCGAGTGGACGCACGCTCAGGGCAGGAGTTAGTTCGATGACCCGGACTGCGCCCGAACCGGCAATCAGAGTGAGATAGAACTTATCAACCGTCGTCGCGTTGTCGCCGCCGCTGGTCTTCTCTGTGCGCGACTCGATGGACATCAGGCGACCGGTGATGGTGCCGCCCGGCCCGCCTGTAACCTCGACGCGCTGGCCGCGCAGGGCCTGAAACAACTCTGTCGAAGTGGGGTCGTCCGTCATACCGAGCGAGAGCGACTTGAGCTGTTCGGCGAGAGGCGTGGTGGAGTTGTAGTTGACCCCGGCGATACGCCCGCCGCCCTCGTCGAGCACGGTGAGCGATTGCAGCACGTCGTTCAACTGCGGCGAAGTGAAGTCGATTGCGACGCGCTGGTTGCCGGTGACCGAACCCGCGTGTTCAAAGTAACCGACGCCGTTTTTGTAGAGCACGACCTTGCGGACGGGCAGATCCTTAACAGTCTGCGGTGGAGCTGAGAGCGCCTTCGGCGCGGATGTAGCTGGAGATTGAGCGGTTAGGGCGACTGTGACGGGAAGGGCAAACAGACATAAGACTGCGAGAATTCGGCGCACAAAGCCTCCTCGGGCAACCAACAAGAAACTCTACACTCTTGGACCCCGGCGAAGGCAAAATGGTTCCCGAGTGCAGCAAATTTCACATTTTACGCATTGAACGAACAAAGCCCATTGAAAGTCGATGATTCCCACCCTTGTATCTTGCGAACTGAGGCGTAACGATAGGTTACGTTTCGGCGG
>CAYVMS010000226.1:0-5759 GCA_964452615.1 uncultured Occallatibacter sp. | reverse complement strand
ACCTGGCCGGAGTAGACCTGCCAGCGCCACTTGTCGATGAGCAGGCCGAAAGGCAGGAAAGCAATCTTGTCGAGCGCTGTGTGGAGCAGTAGCGGAATGTCCGCGCTGGGCGGCGGAACCTGGTCGATGAGGCCGAGCTTCTTCAGGTAGTCCGGCGTAACGTTGAGGGCGATCGAGTCGCCGATGGCTTCGTGGAATCCGTCGTTTGCGCCGTTGGCAAAGAAGAACGGCTGGTTGCGATAGGCCATTTGATAGTAGTTGTGGCCGAGTTCGTGATGCACGGTGACGAAGTCGTCTGAGGTGGGCTGAAAACAGGCCTTGATGCGCACGTCAAGCTGGTTGTCCAGGTCCCAGGCGCTGGCGTGACAGACCACATCGCGGTCGCGGGGATGCGAGAGCATCGAGCGCTTCCAGAAGGTCTCGGGAAGGGGATCGAAACCAATCGATTTATAGAATCCCTCGCCGTAGCGGACCAACTGCTCGGGGGTCGTTTTGCGCGCCTTGAGGATTGCGCCAAGATCGTAGGGCATTGGACCTGAGGGAGGCGCGACCACGTCGTAGATGTTGCCCCACTCCTGGGCCCACATATTGCCGAGCAGGTCTCCGGGGATCATGCCGTCGGGGCGGCGCGCGGCATCGCCATACTTCTCGATGAGCTTGCGGCGGACATAGGTATGCAACTCGCGATAGAGTGGCTCGACCTGCGTCCAGAGGCGCTCGATTTCGGCTTGAAACTCGCCGGGGGGCATGTCGTACTGAGAGCGCCACAGGACGCCGGTGTCGGCAAAGCCCAGCTCGCGGGCTCCCTGATTGCTCAACTCGGCTAGACGCGCGTAGTCGCTACGCATGGGGACACCGACGGCGTGCCAGCCGGTCCAGAGCGCTGCGAGCTCTTTTGGATCGCGGCTTTGAGCCATCTTGAGGTCGATTTCGTCGATGCCGAGACAGTTGTCGGGGTTGGAGTCAGGCGATGAAGACCTGTCGCCGGGGATCCCTGGGCAGTACTTGCCGCGGCCATAGGCAGCGTCCAACTGCGCGGCTTTCTGGGTAGTTTCGGCGCGCAAGGTGGGGTCGAAGGGCGCGGGTAAACCAATGCTTAGCTTGAGCAGCAGCAGCTTGCGTGCGGCATCGGGCGGCAGAGGCAGGCCGTCAAACTTGCGCGCTTCGCCGATCAGGGCAGTTTGCCGGGCGATAACGCGGTCGTTGGCCTGGGCCTGTAAGGCCACGGTGTCGTCTGTGATGTAGGTCTCCTCAACCCACTGAGCGCGGTTCAAATCGACGTTCAGCGTGCCGAGCTCTTTCTCAGCGTTGTCGATGAATGAGAGAGCCTCGGCGACGGTCGGCTTGGCGGCGGTCACGGTTTGCGCTGTTGCGGCGGTGACGCACAAAAGGGCTGTGGAGAAGGCGAGCAGGCGGGGAAGGTGGGAAGGGATTCTGGAATTCATGGCAAGGGAACTATAGAACAATTTGCCTGGATTCGGGAAGCATTGCCTTCCACCATTTCGCAGAAAGAAGCGGAATGGTGGGAGGCTGTTTAGGATAGTTAATTTTGTCCCTTACCCAGCCCAAAGATCTTCTGCAGAATATTGCGGTGCTCGCCCGGATGGTCGCAAGTCTCCATGGGGGCGGTGCCGTTGAGGAATGCCGCCTCGAAGTCGTCCGGGCAGGAAGCATCGCTGAGCAGGTTGCTCGCCTTGTCGAGCGAAACGACTTCCACCCCATCGGGAACCTTGAATTCATTGGTGTCGGAGTACTGCGGCAGAGTGACGGCCTTCTTCATGAAGGCGGCCCAGATGGGCGCGGCGGCGTGTGCGCCCTCAATCTTAATGTCGGTGTAGTCGTCGTTCCCGACCCAGACGACACAAAGCAGGTTTGAGGTGAAGCCGGCGAACCATGCGTCGTGGCTGGTGCCGGTCTTGCCTGCGGCGGGAGAGATGAATCCCATGCCGCGCACTCCAGCGCCGGTTCCATCTCCTTGGAGCACGTTCTGCATGAGGCTGGTGGTGAGATAGGCTACACGCGGGTCGAGAACCTGTTTGGAGTTCGGTGCGAAGTCGTTCATCACGTCGCCGGTGGAGGTGCGCACGCTGGCCAGCATCCAGGGATCAATGTGAAGGCCGCTGTTTGCGAAGACAGTGTAGGCCCCGGCCATATCGAGCGGCGTGGCGTCATAGGCGCCGATGGCGACCGCAGGAGTGCCGCGCGCGCTCTTGATGCCGGCGTCGCGAGCCAGCGCTGCCACGCGGTCAAAGCCCACCATGCCGGCGAGGCCGATAGTGGCGTTGTTGAGCGAGCGCATCAGGGCGTAGCGCGCCGTTACTTGTCCGTGATACTCGCCTTCAAAGTTTTTCGGCGTGTACTCCTGACCACCAACATCATAGGTGGTCTGTTCGTCGCTCAGCATCGTCACCGGCGAAAAGGGCTTGTCTAGTCCGGGGAGCGTGGTGCCCTCGGCAGCGGTGGCAAAGGCGGCGGCGTAGACGAAGGGCTTGAAGATGGAGCCAGTTGGCCTCTTGGCCACCGCGTGATTCAACTGCGAAGTGCCGTAGCTGCGGCCGCCGACCAGCGCCAGCACCTGGCCGGTGTGAGGGTTCAGCGCGACCAGCGCCACCTGCGGATAAGCATAGGCAATGCCGCGCTTTTTGTCGCGGGCATGAAGCCTGTCCACCTGTTCGTCGACCACGTGCACGGTGGATTCGACGGCAGCCGTTGCCTCCCGCTGGAGATCGGGGTCGAGCGAAGTATAGATATGCAGGCCTTCCGCGTTGAAGTCCTGCTCCCCGAGCCTTTGTGTTAGCTGTTCATGTACGAGATCTACAAAGTAGGGCGCCTCGCTGGCGTCCACGCTTTGGTCGCTGAGGTGCAGGGGCTCGGCCTTGGCTTGCTCCGCCTGCTCCTTGGTCACCGCGCCAGTCTCAACCATCGAGTCGAGGACAAGATTGCGCCGGTCGATCACCCGGTCCCCGTGGCGGAAGGGTGAGAAATAATTTGGCCGCTGGATCATCCCCGCCAGCATTGCGCAGTCTGATAGATCGATCTTCTGCACATCTTTGCCCAGATAGGACTGCGCGGCCTCGCCAAAACCGTTGATGGAGAAGCTGCCGCGCTGGCCCATCGGAATCTGGTTGGCATACATCTCAAAGATCTGCTGCTTGGTAAAACGATGTTCCAGTTGGAAGGCGACGATGATCTGGGAGATCTTGTAGCGAATTGTGCCTGTGTCGGCGACGATCAGCATCTTTGCCAGTTGCATCGTCACTGTTGAGGCTCCGCCGCGATGCTTGCGATCGCCGATCACGTCGTGCCAGGCCCAGCCGATGATGCTCATGTAATTGACGCCGCTGTGTTCAAAGAAGCGACGATCCTCGATGGCCAGCACGGCCTGCACCAGATTCTGCGGGATTTCGTCGTAGGTGAGAAGGCGGCGTTTGGTGCGGTTGGGATCGTCGCTGAGGCCGGTGATCAGGAGCGGTTCAAGCTCATAACTGGCCAGCGCCTCGTTGTGTTCGTCGGTGATCGAGGCGACAACGCCATCGCTGACTCGAATCACCGCGCGGTCTGGAGCGTGGAAAGACTGTGGGCCAGGCTGCACGGTGATGGTTTGCGCGCCCTGCTTGTAAGTGCCAAGCTCGGAGGTCTGCGCGGCGCCCTCGGCTGAGTAACCGGCCTCGCTCAGTTCGTTGGCGATCAGCCGCACAGAGAACTTTTGTCCCAGCCGCACCTGGCGCGGTGCTGCGTAGATCTTGGCGGTCGAGGCAAAGATCGGATGCTTCAGACGGTCGTCTACTATGCGCTGATATTTGAAGTAGTAGTAGCCGGTGACCGCGAAAAAGAGCAAAGCGCAGGCAGCAATCCCAAGCAGGACCACGCGCACCGCCAGGGTAGACAAGCTATGCTGGCGCATCTGCCTCGGAATGATGACCTTCAATGCCATGACTACTCCTTGAAAACAGCTAGAAGCTAGTAGCTAAAGGCTAAATCTATGCTCCTACCGCCCCGAACAACCCATCCTCATCGACGCGTTCCTTTACCAGCCCGACTACGTCGGCCAACGAAACATCAACGCTGGTCGCGGTGGCGCGCGTTACCAACTCTACCTTGCCTTCGGCTGCCTTCTTGCCGACATTGATCCGGTAGGGAAATCCCACCAGATCCGCGTCTTTGAATTTGACGCCGGCGCGCTCGTCGCGGTCATCAAGCAATACATCGAGACCTGCGGCCTCAAGCTCCGCAGCCAACTTTTCGCCTGTTTCGGCAAGTAACGAGTCGGTCATATTGGTTACCGTCACTACCACGGTGAAGGGTGCAATCGACGCCGGGAGCCAGAAGCCATTCTTATCATTGGACTGCTCGATGGCAGCTGTAAGAATGCGTTCGATGCCGATGCCGTAGCAGCCCATGATCGGCGTCACCTCTTTGCCGTTCACGTCGAGCACTCGTGCGCCCATCGACTCGGTGTACTTGTCGCCGAGTTTGAAGATGTGGCCGATCTCGACCGCCTTGCCGACGACAAGCTTGCCCGCGCAGCCGTCTTTCGGACAGCCTTCGCCTTCGTTGACAGTGCGGATCTCGGCCATCAGCGTCCACGAAAAATCGCGGCCTGGCGTGACGTTGCGGAGGTGATAATCGAGCTTGTTGGCTCCGGCTACCAGGTTGTTGCGGCCTTCGAGCGCGCTGTCGACGACGACCGTCAGTCCGTCTTCGAGCGGCTTCGTATTGGGCTTGAGTCCTACGGGTCCAAGGAATCCAGCAGGTCCGTTGAAATACTTCTCCAACTCCTCGCCTTGCATGGTCCGCAGCTCTGTTGCGCCGATTGCGCCCAAAAGCTTTGTTTCGTTGACCTGGTGGTCGCCGCGCAGGAAGGCCGCGACTCCGCGCCACACATCCGGCTGGCCAGCCTTGCCGGGTTTCAGGGCCATATATGCCACACATTTGATGTCCGACGACTCAGCCATCTTGAAGAAAGCAGCAACGTCGGCAATCGCGCCGCAACCGGGTGTGTGCACCAACTCCGGCTTGCCGTCGCCCGTGGCTTCCAAATCTGTAACCGGTGCGAGCGTCGATGTCGCCTTTTCCGTATTCGCCGCATAGCCGCAGAGCGGGCAGCTTGCGATGAGGTCTTCGCCGGCATCGGTGTAACACATGAACTCCTGC
The DNA here is from genome assembly GCA_964452615.1 of uncultured Occallatibacter sp. GTDB lineage: Bacteria > Acidobacteriota > Terriglobia > Terriglobales > Acidobacteriaceae > Telmatobacter. The sequence continues at coordinate 605 of CAYVMS010000226.1, read as the reverse complement.
GATTGCGAACCGCCCATGGAGCCGGAGTCCGCCTCGACGGCCACGAACCTTAGCCCGCAGCGCGTGAAGATCCTGCGATAGACCGCATCGTGCAGATCAAAGCTCTTGTCGAGGCTTGCCCTGTCAATGTCGAAGGAGTAGCTGTCCTTCATCGTGAACTGGCGCACTCTCATCAGCCCCGACTTGGGACGCGCTTCGTCGCGGAACTTCGTCTGAATCTGGTACCAGATCTGCGGCAACTGTTTGTAGCTGCGCAGTTCGTTGGAGGCGATGGTGGTCATGATCTCTTCGTGGGTCATTCCCAGGCAGAGGTCTGCGCCTTTGCGGTCCTTGAGCCGGAACATGTTGTCGCCCATCACGCTCCAGCGGCCGCTCTTGTCCCACGGTTCGCGCGGTTGGATCGCCGGCAAATAGAACTCTTGGCCGATCCGGTCCATCTCTTCGCGGACGATGCCAATGATCTTATTGATCGACCGCTGCCCGAGGAAGAGGTAGTTGTAGATGCCCGCGCCGAGCTGGCGTATGTAGCCGGCGCGAACCAAAAACCTGTGGCTGGCCACTTCGGCATCTGCCGGGGCCTCGCGAAGAGTGGGAATGAAGAGCTT
>CAYVMS010000225.1:0-5787 GCA_964452615.1 uncultured Occallatibacter sp. | reverse complement strand
GCCGACGCCAAGCTGGCCGCGCTGATTGACTGCGCCGGGCCTTTCACGCTCAAACTCGATCCGTTACCTTCTCCGTTCGAGTCGCTGTTGGAATCGATTCTCTATCAGCAGTTGCACGGCAAGGCCGCGGCTACCATCCATCGGCGAGTCCGCGAATACTTTGGCGGCGACCCGGCGCCGCAATTGCTGCTTGACACGCCAGACGAGCCGCTGCGCGCCGCCGGCGTCTCCGGCAACAAGATCCGGGCGCTGCGCGACTTGGCCGCACGCACACTGGACGGAACCGTTCCCACTCATGCGGCGATCAAAAAACTCTCTGACGCGGAGATCGTCGAGCGGCTCACCGAGGTTCGCGGCATTGGCCCATGGACGGTCGAGATGCTGCTGATCTTCCGCCTGGGCCGGCCTGACGTACTCCCCGTGACCGACTACGGAGTGCGCAAGGGCTTCGCGCTGACCTTCCAGCGCCGGCCCAAAACCCGCGCCCTGGCCGCCGAAGATCTGCCCAAGCCTGAGGTGCTGTTCAAAAGGGGAAAGCGCTGGGCGCCATTCCGCTCCGTGGCCAGTTGGTACCTCTGGCGGGCCTGCGATCTGGCCCGGAACACTGCGCCCAACGGGCGATCCAGCCTACAATAGTCAAACACGGCCGGTTCGCCGGCGGCGACGGAAGAGGTTCATGCCCTCAGGTAAGCGCTTTATTTGCATTCACGGTCACTTTTACCAGCCGCCGCGCGAGAATCCGTGGCTGGAGACGGTCGAGACCCAGGACTCGGCCGCGCCTTACCATGACTGGAACGAGCGCGTCTGCGCCGAGTGTTATGCGCCCAACGGCGCGGCGCGCATCCTCAACAACAAGAACCGCATCATGCGCATCGTGAACAACTACGCGCGCATCAGCTTCGATTTTGGTCCCACGCTGATGAGTTGGCTCGTAGAGAATGCACCGCGTACATACCGCATGATTCTGGATGGCGAGCGACGCAGCCGCAAGGCCTTTGGCGGCCACAGTTCGGCAATGGCGCAGGTCTACAATCACATCATTCTGCCGCTTGCGAACCGCCGCGACAAGATCACCCAGATTCGCTGGGGAATCGCCGACTACCAGCGCCACTTCGGCTCCGCGCCTGAGGGCATGTGGCTTGCCGAGACCGCCGCCGACAGCGAATCGCTGGAACTGATGGCCCAGCACGGGATCAAGTTCACTGTTCTCGCGCCGCATCAGTGCAAACGCATTCGCCCGCTGAAAGACGGCGCAGGCTGGACGGATACGCCCGGCGCGACTGTCGACACGACCCACCCCTACATTGTTCGTTTTAACTCTGGTGCCTCGATTGCGGTCTTTTTCTACGACGGGCCAACATCGAGAGCCATTGCCTTCGAGGGGCTGCTCAACTCTGGCGACGGCTATGTCGGGCGGCTCAAAGCGGGGTTTAAAGACAACGCGCAGCCGCAACTGGTGCATGTGGCAACCGATGGCGAGTCCTACGGCCATCACCATAAGTACGGCGAAATGGCTTTGGCGTACGCGCTGCGCCTGCTTGAGAGTGACAAGAACGTCCACCTCAGCAACTACGGCAGCTTCCTTGAGCGGTTTACTCCGGAATACGAGGCCGAGATCGTCGAAAACACCTCGTGGAGCTGCATTCATGGCGTTGAACGCTGGCGCTCTAACTGCGGCTGCAACGCTGGCCACCCTGGCTGGAACCAGGCTTGGCGCGCTCCGCTGCGCAAGGCGCTAGACGAGCTGCGCGATGGACTTGTTCCGTTGACCGAACTGGAGGGCGCGAAGCTCTTCAAGGATGTCTGGGCCGCTCGCGACGGATACATCGAGGCCGTGCTCGACCACAGCCCCCAGTCGGTGGAGCAATTTTTCCGCCAGCACCAACTTCATGTCCTCACGCCGCCGGAACGCATTCGCGGCCTGGAGTTGATGGAGATGCAACGCCACAGCCAGCTCATGTACACCAGTTGCGGCTGGTTCTTCGACGACATCTCGGGCCTCGAAACTGTGCAGGTAATTGCTTATGCCGCTCGGGTGCTGCAACTGGCCCGGGAGGTCTCACTTAAGTTGGCCGCGCCCCTGGAGCCCGCGTTTCTGGCTCGCCTGGCAGAGGCCCGCTCCAACGTGGCCGCGGCCGGCGACGGCGCTCAGATCTACAAGGAGCAGGTCAGCACAAAGCAGTTGGGCCTGGAGCAGGTCGCGGCCCACTACGCCATCAGTTCCATCTTTTCCTCCTACGCCGAGGAGACTGACCTTTTCAGCTTCCGCGTCTGGCGCAACTCCTACGACATGTACACCTCCGGCCGGGGACGGCTCGCGCTCGGCAGAGTCAAGATTGTCGGCGCAGTCACCGGGAAGCAGCGGAACTTCTCGTTTGCGGTCCTGCACTTTGGCGATCAGAACATTACCGCCGCCGTCAAAAGCTATGAGCCAGAGGATGCGCTGGCCTTCGAGGCCTTCGCTGCCCAGGCCGCCGGCTATGTGCAACGCGCCGACTTTCCCGAGGTGATTCGCCTGCTGGATCGCTACTACGGCCACATGGACTACTCGCTCACTTCGCTCTTCAGCGACGAGCAGCGGCGCATCATGCAGGTGATTCTCAACTCCACACTCTCTGACATTGAGAACTCGCTTACCACCATCTATGAAGACCACGCCAGCCTGCTGCACTTTCTCTCGCAGGCCGGACTGCCCAAGCCACCGGCGCTCACGCTGGCCGCAGGTTTCGCAATCAATGCCGGCCTGCGCCGCACTCTGGAGAGCGATCCCATCGACCAGCCCCAACTGCGCTCTTTCCTCTCATTGGCCAAAGCCGACCAGGTGTCGCTGGAGACGGCCACGCTCTCTTACATCGCAGACCTGCGCATGAAGCGCGCCATGATCGATCTGCAGATGTCAGGCGGATCGCTGGAGATGTTGGAGCGGGCGTTGACATTGGCGCGCGCTATGACCGAGCTACCCTTTGAATTGAATCTCTGGCAGGCGCAGAACATCTGGTACGAGATCTTGCGGACCACAAGCTATGCTCTCACCGCGCTAGCCGCCGAAGACCGCCCGCGCTGGGACAAGAGCTTCTGCGAGTTAGGAACGTGTCTCACGATCGACTGTGCCGCCATTGGAGCGCAGGATCCGGCTGTGGTGACTACCGGGGATTGAGACTTGGTGGAGAAGTTCGTCAGCTCGTCTTTTCGAGCCTTCCATTTTTGAGTGTGAAATGCTGGCCGCGCCAGACAATTGTGTTGCCGGCAAAGCCTGCCACCCAAACTCCCATCGCCACCAGATCACGCAGAGACAGCAGCCACAGACTTGGCAATATCTGGCGGTCGGCCAGCACTCCGGCGCCCACGGTCATGGCCAGCGTGAGTCGCAAAAAAAAGCTCAAACCCAGCAGCCATAGGCTCAACGGGCTCGCTCCGCTGGCCAGCACGTTGAGCAGCGCCCAGCTCAGCCCATATGTGAAGATGAGGCCGACATATCCCCACGGGCGCGCGTCGCGGACGGTGCGTGCCCAGCGCAACTGGTGATCGATGAAGGCCCGCCAACGGTAGGCAGGGATGCTGGTCTCGACCACCTCTGGGCTGAGCGCCACGCGGTATCCAGCCCGTGATACGCGCACGCCAAGTTCGTAGTCGTCAGCCAGGTGGTCCACCAGCACTGAGAGGCCGCCGATGCTGTCGAGCGCCGGGCGGCTGACGGCCAGCGTGGAGCCAAGGCCATAGTGCAAACCGCCTTCGAGCCATTTCGAGAGCAATACGGAGGGCTGGAAGTCGGTTGCGATGCCCAAAGCCTCGAATCTTGAAGACAGGGTGCTGTGAGCGCGGCCGCGATAAAGCGCTGTGACCAAGCCAACTTCTTGCGTTGGAAAAGCATCGCCCGCGGAAGAACGCTCTCCTGTATCAGGGCACGACTTCAGTCGTGCCGCAGATGCCGCAAGATCGACACGGGCTTTAGCCCCTGATGGAATTGCCGCCAGAGCGAAGCAGGCCATCACCCGCTCCAGATAGCGCGGGGAGACGGTGATGTCCGAGTCGTTGATGAGCAGATAGGGGTGGCGGGCTTGAGAGACGAGTTGTACGAGCGTGCTGACCTTGCCATTGGTTCCCAGCCGCTGAGGGCACTCGATGAGACGGATCGTCAGCTCAGGAAATTCGGCTTGCAACTGGGCTACAGATGCCACAGCAGGGTCATCCATCGATGAGACGCCGAAGAGAAGCTCGTATTCGCCGGTATAGCTCTGGCGGCAGTGGCTGCGGAATGCATCCATCATGCCGGGGTCAATCCCCTTGAGGGACTTGAGCACGCTCACGGCTGGAGCGAAGATTGGCAGCGGGGCTCGCCGGAGAGCCAGAAAGACCCGCGCCGCGATCCAGGCAGCCAGAAAGTAGCCGATCCCGGCCACGGCCAGCACAGTGGTCAGCGCCTCCACGGATTGTGCCAGGGCGTGCGTCATGCTCGGGCTAAGTTTAAAGGAAGAGAGGGCAGGCAGCCTATTTTGCTGATTCGGTTAATCTCTTTGCAGGCTCCTCTCCGATGAGCACGCGGAAGACACCCTCGGCCAGGGCCTGCAACTCGTCTTCGCCCGGATAAACCGTCACCGGCGCAATCCATTCAATGTAACAGCGCAACAGACTCACCAATCGCTCTGAATGCGCCATTCCGCCAGTCAGGATCACGGCGTTGACCTTGCCCTTGAGCACCGCTGCCATCGCTCCAACCTCTTTGGCAATCTGGTAGACCATAGCATCAAAGATCAGAGCCGCCTCTCGGTCGCCCGCGTCGATGAGCCGTTCCACCTCTCTCAGGTCGCGTGTGCCTAGATAAGCGAAGAGACCGCCGTCCCCGAAGACGTGTCGGTCAAGCTGAGCCTGCGTGTGCTGGCCGCCGAAGCAAAGCTTGATAAGCGCCCGCGCCGGCAGTCCCCCGGAGCGGTCCGCGCCGAAGGGGCCTTCTCCGAGCGAATTGCTGTCAATCATCCGGCCATTCTCGTGGGCCGAGACGGTGACACCACTCCCCATATGTGCGACGATCAGCCGCAGTTCCGGATAGGGGCGCCCCTGCTCGCGAGCATAGCGCCTGGCCACGGCTTTGGTATTGAGCGCATGGCCGATCGAGGTGCGCTCGACCAGCGGCGAACCGGTGGGCCGCGCGCACGGTTGCCACTCGTCCACCGTCACCGGATCCACAATGTAGGCATTCACGCCGGCCGCGTGAGCAAAGCGGAGAGCCAGCAAAGCACCGAGATTGGATGCGTGCTCACCGCGGCGTGCCTGCCGCAACTCTTCTACCATCGCGTCGTCGACCAAATAAGTGCCGCAGCTCAGCGGCGGCAGCAGCCCGCCACGACCGGCCACAGCGGCAAAATCGGTGACTGAGTATCCAGCCCCTTTGAGCGCCTCCTCGATCAGCGCGCCGCGATAGTCCAGCCGCGCCAGCACGGATTCGCCACGGAAGCGCGCAATCTCTTCATCCCCATGCCAGATCGCACGAACCCATTCGGCGCCCTCCCTGGAGTAGACCCCTAGCTTCGTGGAGGTTCCTCCGGGGTTGAGCACAAGCACGCGCCGGTTTTCGTCGGTCAAGAGCCATCCCTCCAATGCCAAATTGAGTCTACTCTGGTCCCGTCAACCGACATCTCTACCGGAAATCCCACGCCGGTATCCGGACCCCAAACCGAAAATTCCTCCCGGCAATCTCCAATCGGCTCAGCGAGAAATTCCCGGTCTGTTCACAGAATCCGTGCTACACTCTATTCAATCGTAGAATTCGATCTGAAGTTCTTGCCTGTT
>CAYVMS010000224.1:0-5792 GCA_964452615.1 uncultured Occallatibacter sp. | reverse complement strand
AAGGCCTGGTTCACCTCTCTGAGATGACCTGGTCCAAGCGCCTCAAGCATCCCTCTAAATTGGTGAAGCCCGGCGACGAAGTCGAGACCGTTGTCTTGAGCGTCAATCCGGCCGACCGCCGCATCTCGCTCGGCATGAAGCAGCTCCTCGACAACCCCTGGGAGAACCTCACCGAGCGCTATCCCGCCGGAACAATTGTCGAGGGCCGTGTACGCAACCTCACCGACTTCGGCGCTTTCATCGAGATCGAAGACGGCATCGATGGCCTCGTCCATGTCTCGAACCTGAGCTGGACCAAGCGCGTCAAGCATCCCTCTGAAGTGGTCAAGAAGGGCGAAAAGGTCAAGGCTGTCGTTCTCGGCGTCGAGCCGCAGAATCGCCGCCTGAGCCTGGGCATCAAGCAGCTTCAGCCCGACGTCTGGGAGAGCTTCTTCGCCGCGCATCGCGTAGGCGACGTGGTTCATGGCAAGGTGCTGCGCACGGCGCAGTTCGGCGCATTCGTCGAGATCGCCGAGGGAGTCGAGGGCCTCTGCCACATCTCCGAGGCAGGCGACGAAGGCGGCGGACCGTCCAAGCTTGAGACTGGACTCGAGCACGAATTCAAGATCATCAAGATCAACGTGGAAGAGAAGAAGGTAGGCCTCAGCCTGCGCTCGATTGGCCATGAAGCCAGCCGCGCCCAAGTCGAGAGCTACAAAAAGGAGGCCCACAAAGCCCCCGTCTCCAGCTCAACCACGACCCTTGGCGACCTCATCAACTGGAAGAGCGAACGGTAAGAAGCTTCTCCAAATCAAGACTGCAAAGCGGCCACCCTTCGGGGCGGCCGCTTTGCGTTTGGCCGGCCACTTCCTGCCGCTCTTGCCAGAACTCATCGCAAGGGGGTATCGCCGCAGTTATCACCCGCTGAAGAATTGAAGGATGACGATCCAGCGATTTTGCAGTAATGTGATGGATAGAAGTTCGGAGCTCACGGACAAGGCCTTGGAAGTCAATACGATCCACTTCGTGAATGGCTCGGGGGGATGGAGCGGGCCGCTGTAGAGATTCGAGCAAGACCAGGGATTGCATCCCGGAACAAGTGCACTCAAGTCGACGCAACCAACAGAAAGCCGTAACCTTCTAAACGGCTAGTCAGGTTACATTATCTCCGGTTTTGCTCTAGAGGAGGCAGCCACGAATGATCCAACCGCAGTCGCTTGATGTGCTTCTTGGGGAATACACCGAGCAGCAACGCGTCTGGGCGATCAGGGCCGGGAGTGGAAAATTCCTTGCTATTCCTGACCAGCGTTTTCCCGGTCGCCGACCAATCCGCTTCTTCACCAGCGACTACGATGCGAGGCGCGTCCGGGACGCAGTTCTAGAGATGAAGCCTGCATTGTGGGGACGGAGATACGAGGTCGTTGAGGTAGCTTTGCTGGAAACTCTCCGCAAGGTCAAGGCCGACAAAATAGGTCTCCGTGCCGACAGCTTTGTGATCAATTCTTCTGACGAGGTGTTCGGTGTGATCGCACAACTCAAAGAAAGGCACTCGGCCAGAAATTCAGTGGCCTCCCATCAAGAGACCGATTGACCAGAGTCGGACCCTGCCTTGCGGAGTGTGTGAACGCTGAGCCTCTGAGACATTCTTTAACTTCAATAGTTAAGCTGGCGTGGCGATTCCGATCTTTGCATTGATTACTGAGCCTCTTGCGAAATTGCCTTCAGGCTATCGTTTGTGTCAGGGCACGACTTTTAGCCTGCCCTGAGCGAAGTCGAAGGGTGCCGCATCTGGCCAATTTTGATTCCGGATTTAGCCGCTGTTGGATTGCGAATAGCTGAAAACATAAACCGCAAGGGCTAAAGCCCAGCATGATTTTGCAGCTCTTTCGGCACGACTAAAGTCGTGCCCTGACACTTGTGGGCGTTCCGGTGAGTTTATCCGCAACCTGTAAAGCCTTGCCCTGACACATTTTGCAGCTCGATTGCAATTTTACAAGTGGCTCTACCGATCAGTTTTATTTCTCCGCCTCTACCTCCAGCGGAAGATCCGTAGCGAGACGGCAAACGGTACGACCAGCCACGTCAGCAAAATGGCGATCGGCGCGGCCAAATGGACTAGGCTCATCCCTTGCAGCATATTGCCCCGCAGTGCGTCGATGGCCGCGGTAAGCGGGAGAGCCCGCACCAGCGGCTGAATGCTCGCGGGAAAGCGCGTGGCCGAAAAGAAGATGCCGGAAAGAATCCACATGGGGAGCATGACAAGGTTTAGCAGGCCTGAGGCGGCCTCGATGGTCTTGGCGCGCGAGCTGCAAAGCAGCCCCATTGCTGAGAAGGCCAGCGAAGTGAGCACACACAGAAATCCCAACTGCCACAGCGAGCCGCGAAATGGCACGCCGAATGCCAGCCTCGAGAATCCGAGAAACACCGCAACCTCGATGATCAAGAGCGTCAGGCGCGAAAGTAAGAACGAAGCGAGATATTGCCAGCGCGGCATCGGCGAAGCCACCATCCGCTTAAGCAGTTTTTTCTGGCGGGCATCGACAATGGCAAAGCTCAGGCTCCACATCGCCGACATCATCAGGTTCATGCCCAATAGTCCCGGCACAACGAAGTCGATGTACCTCGCACCCGCCTCATGCACCAACTGGTTCTCAACGCGCACCGGTTCTTGCCGCCCGGCGGCCACTTGAATCGCCCGGTCGGCTATCAGGCGAGCTACTCGCGCATCGGGGTTAGTGTCGTCGAATTTGTACGCTACTCCATCCGGCCTCTGGATTGCGAGAAGGACGATCTCTCCCGTCGCCAGCGCGTGTATGCCTGCGGACTCGTCCATCGTCTCGGCTATCAGCCCCTTGTCGGCTGCCAGTGACTGAGTGAGTTGCATTGTCGTCGCGCCCACCTTCAAGACGTCCGCTGGACGATTGCGAAAGGCGATGCCCAGCCCCACCGCCAGCAGAACCGGAAAGACGAAGGTCCAGAAGATGGCCTCCGGCTCGCGCAGAAACAGCCGGATGCGCATGGCTGTGAGTTGAAAGAGGGAGCTGGTTTCAAATCTACTCATCGCGCAGCGTCCTTCCCGTCTGGCTCACAAAAACATCCTCAAGCGTCGCGGAGTGGGTACGAAACTCGCATAAATTGAGCCCCTGCTCTTCGAGCGCAGCAAAGATGAGCGGCACCGCAGTGTGCAATTCACTCACAGAAAGCTGATGGAGACCGGCATCCAGGCGGTGCGACTGAACGCCCGGAATCGCCGTCAGCAGCGCGATATTCACCTTGCTTGCATTGCGCTCCGCGACAGCGAACTCGACGATGTGCTCTGCGCCCACTAGCGCGATCAGTTGGCGCGTTGTTCCCTGCGCGATGATTCGACCATGGTCCATAAGGGCCACGCGATCACAGAGCCGTTCTGCTTCTTCCATGTAATGCGTCGTCAGAATAATGGTGCGTCCCGCCTGCTTCAGCGCGTCCACCAGATCCCAGAGGTGGCGTCGTGCCTGCGGATCGAGGCCCGTCGTCGGCTCATCCAGGAAGAGCAACTCTGGGTCGCCGACCAGCGCGCAGGCCATCGCAAGTCTCTGCTTTTGCCCGCCGCTGAGTGTGCCGATGCGAGCGCCGCGCTTGTCTTCGAGCTGCGCCGTCCGAATCGACTCATCCACCGGAATTCCGCGATGGTAAAAGCTGCGAAAGAGGCGCAGCGTCTCCTCCACGGTGAGCTTTTCAGGAAACTGCGTCTCCTGCAATTGAATGCCGATGCGCTGGCGCAACTCCGCGGCACCCGTCTGCCAATTGAGGCCCAGCAGTTCTACTGTTCCGGCATCGGCAGCCGTCAATCCTTCGCAGATTTCGATCGTAGTCGTCTTACCCGCGCCATTCGGTCCCAGCAGGCCGAAACACTCACCGCGCGCCACCTCAAGGTCCAGGCCATCCACCGCGACCACGTCCTCAAAGGACTTCCGTAGCCCGCGCAGCAGCAGCGACGGTGTGTTTCCATTGGCATGGCCAGTTGGTGCTGCGGCAGATCGCAAGTCGGTCAAGATGTGGCCTCTCGCCCAAGACTAAGGCGAGACCTCGCTTCTCATCAAATCGAGCAGCACAGCCCGGTTCGCGCACAGAATGTTCTCTTCAAATTAAGGCCTCGTAAGCCAGCCGGGCCGGGGCCTCTGGCGGACACTTACCGCTGATTGCTGATCAGCAGATGATAGGCCTCGTTGATCGCGGCCATCCGTTCGTTGGCGAGCCGGCGCGACTTTTCGGTCGCGATTTTGAGCCGGTCAGGATGCCACTCGCTGACCATCTTCCGGTACGCAGCTTTGATCTGCTTCCGTGTGCTGGTCGAGTTCACTCCCAAGAGCAGGAGAGCATATTGTTGCGCCTTGGGGTGGATCGCAATGGAACTCGCACCGCACTCTTTAGTGAATTTCTCCCATTCCTGCCAAGCTTGTTCCTGCGTTTGCGATGTGGTGTCTTCCAGAGATTCCGGTTGCGAAGTGGCGTTGGAATACGTTGCAACCGCAGGCGCGGTAATTGAAGAAACGAACTCCTCATGCAACGCACGTTCTTGCACGAAGGACAGGGTGTCGACACTATTGAGTTCATAGGATGCGCGCCTGGGACGCTCCGGCTGCCTCTGCTGTCTTTGCTGGAAGCTTTTTACTGCCTGGGCCGTGCCTGCGGTCCAGCTATCCACGAAGAAGCGGATGTCGGGTTCAGAGTCTTCTCCTAGAAGCCGTTGAAACTCGTCAACGAACTGCCAGGTCTGCCCCCGTCGACTCGGCTCAATTGCAGGTGTCGCATCATAGCCTTCTGGCGTGGTTGCGCAAGAGCCGCGATCCACCTGAAATTGGCCTTCCATTTCTTGCCTCCGCTTGCAGGCGGTCGCACCGCCCCGGCCGCGCGTTTGAGTTCGCGCTTCCTCATTGCTGATGTAATTCGTTCATCGGCAGTTCGACGCGATTGTTCCATTCTTTTGCAGAGCCGATTCCCAATCAGGAAATGGGTTTTGTGCCCGGTCCTTCCGGGCTTCCCGTGCGCCGGCGCTATCATCGATCTGTGCAGACCCACGACCATCTGGGCGACATCCTGGCCAATGCCATCACGCATGGCATCGGCGCGGTGCTGGCAATCATCGGCGCGCTGGTCCTGATCGCCGCATCGACGCGTGGCTCGGCATGGCTCGTTGTGAGTTGCTCCGTCTTTTCCGTAACGCTGGTGCTGGTCTATGTCTGTTCGACGCTCTATCACTCGCTTGTGCGGACGCGGGCACGGCACGTATTTCACATCCTCGACCACTCGGCCATCTACCTGCTCATCGCTGGCACTTACACACCGTTTACGCTGATTACTCTTCGTGGCTCGCTGGGCTGGACGATCTTCGGAATCGAGTGGGGGCTCGCCGTGGCAGGGGTCGTCTTCAAAAGCTTCGCTGTGGGGCGTTTTCAGGTAGCCTCTGCGCTTATCTACCTGGCGCAGGGTTGGTTTGTGGTGGTCGCAGCAGTGCCGCTGGTCCACTCACTCGGCTGGAACGGCGTCGTCTGGCTCGGCGCCGGCGGCATGGCCTACACGCTTGGGATCGTCTTCTTTGCTCTCGACCGGCGGCGCTACTTCCACGCTTTGTGGCACTTGTTTGTGCTTGCCGGCAGCGTGGCCCACTATTTCGCTGTCTTCTTTTACGTGGTTTTGGCGCGGCCGTGAGTAAAAACTCGTGCAGCGAAAGTGCACTGCTTACGATGCAGAATTGACCATCGCCCCGCAAAACCGGTACACTACTCTAGTTTGGCGATTCCTGCCTGTGGCCGTGGAGCCAGACGTTCGCC
>CAYVMS010000223.1:0-5871 GCA_964452615.1 uncultured Occallatibacter sp. | reverse complement strand
TGCCGGGACGCATTTGTGTGGCGGGAATCGACATCTAAGTTGAAGCTCCTTGCTTAGGTTGCGCGCATTGCGCAAAAGAATCGGCCTTGGCCCATCTATCATTGTAACTTAGGGGCGGAATGGGGGGCAGAATCTATAAGAGTGGTGCAGCCTCCGGATTGCCGGTCGCTCGCCAGGAACCTTCTTCCCATAAAGAGTCTGCTGCAGCCCGACGCTAGTCTAGCTGTCCCAGAGTTCTTTGAATGTAGCCGGAATGACGTATATTACCAGCACTCCTGGCTCAGGCTGTTGCGTCTTGGTGCTGCACATGTTTGGGGCTACGATACCCGTGGATAGGATCGTATCGAGATCGAACGATCCAATGCCATTGAGCGTATTACCGCCAAAATCGAAAGTCCGAAACCGATTGTCGCCATCACCAAACCTGCAATCTCGATGGATGAAATCGATCCACACTCTCACCTCATGGGGCGCAATTCCGCTCACATCCACACGCGCATCACTCCACAGCTTTGTCCTTCGGTACGACTCTCTAAAATGCTGTGGATCAGGTTTGCCCAAGAAAACGTAAAGTGATGCAAGCCAGATTGGTCTGCCAGTCTTGCCGTTTCGAATCTTCACTGTAATTTGTTGGGGCTGAGCCGGACCTCTTTGGTTTGGCAGCGCGGCCCCTGGATCAAGTCCAGAGTGTGATTGCGCTACGAACAACCCAAGAGCTAAGAAGAGACGAAATCCTGTCGCCGTCCAATACATGCCGCAAGGCTATCACAGAGGCTGCAATTAGAGTTCCGAGTGTATCGTCGCCGATCCATCTCCAACCCCGGACGGTGACCGGCTGCTCTTCGATGGCTTTCCTGACAGACCCTACGGGGCTCGCCCAGCTACGAAATAATAGAACTGATGAAACCGATGAAAGATAAGCTGGATGCCGTTGGGTTGCTCCAGCGGTGGGATGCATGCGCGGTTTGCCGAAGCCGGGTTTGCGCGCTGGATTGGTGCCAATCTCGTCGCGAATTCTCTCAAATTGACCGCGCCTGAGAATTTCAAGATTCTGCCGTTCAGGCGTCGTCGCGGCCTTCAGGAAAATTGGGAACGCATTCAACAAGAGTATCCGGCACGAAAGAGGCATAATGAGTTGCGGCGGCTTGCCGCAACTGACGGCAAAGGCAAACGAGGCTGCGTATGGGCGGGTAGAATCCTGAATATCGGTTTCGGCAGATCAAGCTGTGATTCATGCGAGAGAGTATGACAACGCGATTGTGCGCGAACTTGTGTACTTTATCGCCGCGCGTTTTCGTTATGGGCAGGGAAGTCACGCGGTAAGCTCCTGCCGCCCGCGCAAGATTCCGATTTCCCGGAACCCACAGGGCTCTCCCACCGTAAACCTTCTAAGCCGGATTAATAATAATCCGGAAGGACCGTCATCTCTATGAACAGGCAAGAAGGTGAGCCAGTGGCCGCTGCGAGTCAAGTCATGCCGTCAACAGAGGGCTGCGAGATCCTTTCGCAGTTATTCGCGGAACATCATCGGCGCGTTCTGCTTGCGGCCTGGCGCATCACCGGCAGCATGGCCGATGCGGAGGATATTGCCCAAGCGGTGTTTCTGCGCCTGGCCACCGGCAAGCTTCCGCCAATTGCGAACGCCGGCAGCTACCTTTACCGGGCTGCCATCAACGGAGCTCTCGATCTGTTGCGGCGGAAAAAGTCCGCTCCAGCAGAGCCTTTGGAAGAAGCAGCGGGCGAGGCCTCAGCCGGGCAGAGCAGTTCGCCCGAGGCGAGCGCTTCAAATCGCGAACTAGGCGCATGGCTGAGGCTTGCGATCGGCGAATTGGCTCCGCGTGCTGCTGAGATGTTTACCTTGCGATACCTGGAAGATCTAGGAAATCGAGAGATCGCCGTCATGATGTCCACCTCGCAGGCAGTCGTTGCCGTGACCCTACATCATGCACGATCCAGACTGAAGAAGCGACTCAGAGAATTGGAGCTGGGAAGACAATGAGACTAGATGACGAGGTCCGTTTGAATGCTGCTGTAGAGGCGGTTAAGGCCGACGAGCCCAATGCCGCACAGTTTGATGAGTCCGCCAGGCGAGTGGCCAGCCGCCTCGATATTGAGTTCGAGGCCAGCGCCATTGAGGGCTGCGGCGACATCGCGCAGTTGCTGCCTTCTTACCGGGCGGGAACTCTCCCAGCCGCGCGTACATTATTGATCGAGGCTCATCTGCGCGAGTGCAGCGCCTGCCGCAACTGCTTCAGCAATGCATCGCGCCCGACGCTCGTAAATTGGACCGCACCTTCAGTGCCACGCACTTCTGCTTGGCGGCCCCAGCGATTCGGCTGGGCCCTGGCCGCAACCTTCGCGCTGATGGTTTGCACGCTCTACGCCTACAAGGCCTACTGGCAGGTACCGCCGGGAGTCCGTGCGGAGGTGCAATCGATCGATGGCTCGGCCTGGAGCATCTCCAATGCGGGTGATCGTCAACTCGCTCCCGGAGACAAACTGGCAGAGGGCGATCACCTGCGCACCAGCGGTGGATCTCATGCCGTCCTTCGTCTCAGCGATGGATCGACCGTTGAAGTGAATGAAAGAAGCGTTCTCGGCGTCGGCGTCAAGGGACACAACATGACCATCGTGCTCGACAACGGAGCCGTTATCGTCGAGGCCGCCAAGCGCGAGTTCGGCCATCTATATGTGAAGACGCCCGACTGCCGCGTTGCTGTCACGGGCACTGTCTTTTCCGTCAACTCCGGCATCAAGGGCTCGCGCGTCGCGGTGCTGCAAGGGTCTGTTCACGTTGCACATGCTGGAGTCGACACGCTCATGCAAGCGGGCGATCAGTTATCGACAAGCGACAACCTTGAACCTGCGACGGTCGATCAGCAGATCTCCTGGAGCCCTGACCGCGAAAAGTTCCTGCCTTTGCTGGCGCAGATCTCCGCTCTTCGTAACCGGATCGCGCAGATTCCGTTTCCGCAGCCCCGGTATTCGAGCGATCTGCTGGCGCGTGTTCCTGTCGGCACATTGCTCTACATCAGCATCCCCAACCTCGGCGATTTTCTTAACGAGGCAAACAACATCCTCCACGATCAGTTAAGCAAGAGTCCGGCATTGCAACAGTGGTGGGCGCAGGGGCACAACAACACGGCGGAACTGGACGCACTGGTGGGGAAGATTCATCAGATGAGCCAGTTTCTCGGCGATGAGATTGTCATCGTTGGCGTGAACCAGCCCGGTTTTCCAGGCTTCGCCGTAGTTGCCGATGTGAAACAGAGTGGCCTCAACAACTTCCTTAAGACACAGTTCCCGGCCTCAGATTCGACCCATCGGCTGATCGTCTTCAACGAGAGTTCGCTCAAGGCAGCTCCCGTCTCATCCCCGGCGAAGAATGCAGGCTACGCACTCATCCGGCAGCATGAGGCTGTTTTTTCAAACAGCGTCACATTGCTGAAGCAGGTCAATGCGCAACTGAATGCAGGCGCGAGCGGCTTCGCAACCGGAGACTTCGGACAACAGATCACAGCAGCCTATAGCCGCGGAGCCGGAGTCATCCTCGCCGCGGATCTGCATCAGATGATTGCAAACGGAACCAACTTGCAAAAGCCCAATGGTCAAGGCGAGAAGATACTCGAAACTAGCGGGATGGGGGATCTCAGTTACTTGATCGCGGAGCAGCGCGAGTTGAATGGCCAGCCCGAGAATCACCTGAATATGCAATTCGCAGGGACACGGCAACGTGTGGCCTCATGGCTCGCCACCCCTGCTCCAATGGGTTCGCTCGAATTCGTTACGCCGAACGCGGCCTTTGCGATTGCTGTGCTTTCAAAAGAGCCGAAAGAGATTGCCAACGACATCATCAACATGACCGGTCAGGAGAAAGGCGCTGAAAATGCGCAGTTGAGCGCAGTCGAAGCCAAGCTCAACATCAACTTCCGCGACGATCTGGCTGCCAGCCTGGGTGGCGAGTTCCTGTTGTCGCTCGATGGCCCTGTCCTGCCCACTCCTTCGTGGAAGGCTGTCATTGAGGTTCACGATTCGGCGAAACTGGAGCAAACCCTCGAACGATTGACTAAGTCGATTCGCGACATGACCCAGGGCAACGGAGCCCACTCGATTGTCATCGAGTCGAGCGACGCCGGCGGCCAGCGCTTCTATTCAGTCAAAGATCAAACCTCTGGCATCGTTGTGGCGCAATACACCTTCTCCGATGGCTACATGATTTTGGCGCCCAGCCGCGCTCTACTCATGCAGGCTTTGCAAACTCATGCGAGCGGAGATTCACTCGCCCGGTCGGCGGCCTTCAAGGCTCTGCTTCCCAAGGACGAGAATGACAATTACTCCGCCGTCGCTTACCAGAACTTGAGCCCGGTGCTAACTCCACTACTGTCCAACTTAAGTGGAGAATCGGAGCAGGCGCTCAGTCAGTTAGCCGCGGATGCCAAGCCGACTGCAATCTGCGCGTGGGGCAAAGACAGCCGCATCGAGGTGGCAAGCGACAGCCGTCTCTTCGGATTTGACCTGTTAACGCTTGGAGCTTTGATCGATTCCGGGAACAAGCACGCCAACGCAAGCGTAAAACAGTGACATGGGCGTCATCGATCTCAATGGATTGGAAGTTCGGCTCGGGAATCGCATCGTACTCGATGGACTCACGGGATCGCTGGAGGGCCAGGCAATTGGTTTGCTCGGCCCCAACGGCGCCGGAAAATCCACGCTGATTAACACGCTGCTCGGCTTTCATCCGCTTTCAAAGGGAACAGCCAGCGTTTTTGGGCTCGATAGCCAGCGGGACAGGGCGCAGGTTCGCGGCGGCATTGGTTACATGCCGGAGAACGACTCATTCATCGGAAATATGAGCGGCGTGCGCTTCGTTCGTTATATGGCAGAACTCGCGGGCCTGCCTGCCGGTGAAGCATTGGAGCGGGCGCACGAGGCGCTCTTTTACGTCGGACTGGGCGAGGTGCGTTACCGCAAAGTCAACACTTATTCGCTGGGGATGAAACAGCTCATCAAGCTGGCCCAGGCGCTCGCGCAAGGCCCACGGCTTCTCATCCTTGACGAACCTACCAATGGCCTTGACCCGATGGCGCGCCAGCGCATGATTCAGTTGATTAAAGAGATTCGCAAGCAGGGCAGCGTGCGGCTGCTGATTTCGTCTCACTTGCTTCGCGACATCGACGAAACCTGCGACGAGGTGCTGATCCTCAAAGGCGGGCGCATCGCCGCTCTCTGCAACATCGAAGAAGAGCGCCGCTCCAACCGCAGCTTCATGGAACTTGAAACGGTCGGCGCCACTGAGAAATTCTCTGTGAGCATTCGCGGGCTCGGCTGCGAGTGCGCATGCTTCCCCGGCGGGCGCATCAAGCTCGTGATTCCCGACCATGTCGAGGTGCGGGATCTCTACACGATTGCATCCGAACAAGGGGTTCAGATCCGGCGCATGAACCGGCGTCGCGATTCGCTTGAAGATATCTTCCTTAGAGCGATGGATAACGAATCGATGCGAGGGGCCAATGTCAGTTTATAAACACATTTATCGCGCCTACGACGGCAAGGTAACTCCAGTGTGGACGCGTGTCTTTGTGCTCGCGCGGTACGGCTTTGCAGAGGCCTGGTCGTCGAAGATCACTATCGGGCTCTTCACGCTCTGCCTGCTGCCACCCATCGTCTTTCTGATCTTGATCTATCTGGCGAACAATCCGCTCGCGCGAGCTTTGATTGGCGGCCGTGGTCCCCAGAGTCTGGCCATCGATGCCAAATTCTTTCTCGTTCTCATCGAGGTACAATCGTGGTTCGCACTGCCTTTGGCCTCGTGGATTGCGCCCCGGCTCATTACCTTCGATCTAGCTGACAACGCTCTGCCAATCCTGCTCA
>CAYVMS010000222.1:0-5871 GCA_964452615.1 uncultured Occallatibacter sp. | reverse complement strand
AGCCGCCGGGGGTGGTGCGAGTAGGATGCTTGGGTCGCGGACCGCCGGGGAACTGACCTGCTGCTCCGGCAGGGCCTCCCTGGGTGCGCTGATAGCCGCCCGGACCCGAGGGCCTGCGGTCGAAGATCGGCCTGCCGCGCACAATGCCGGCAGCCGTCCCGGTGTTGGCCTGGGGCGGGGGAGGAACCACGATGGGCGCCTTGTATACCGGACGAGGCCCGGTTTGCGGCATGACTACGCGCCGCGTGGGCAGCGCCGCGGTGGGCGAAAGGGTGTGGGTATGCCCTGGCAAACGATGCGGCGCCTCCCGAACGGGCGCGACGGCAGCGACAGGCGCAGGCGCTGCGGCGGGAGGAGCTGCGGCTTCCTTTTCAGGAACGGCCGGGGCGGCTACAGAAACAGGCGGAGCCGCAACAGCCGCAGGCGCAATCTTTTCAGCGGCAGGAGCCACGGCGGCCACAGGCGCAGCAGGAGCCGCAACAGCTTCAACAGCGACAGGCTCGGCGGGATGCGCTGGAGCGGCCGTTGGCGCAGCAGCCACAGGAGCGGCAGGAGTTGCAACCGGGGATGCCACGACCGCGGCCGGTGGCTTGACCGCGTGAACGGCCGGCTCGGCGGAATGCGGCTGGGCTTCGTGGACGACTGGAGGCGCTGCCGGCTTGACCGCAACAGAGCTTGCAGGCGGCGCGACAACGACAACCGGGCGTGGAGCGACAGTGGCGCCTGCCGGAGCCTTGGCGATTACCGGGTTGGCCGGCGGCCGGCTGGCAATGGCGGGCTGAACCGGAGGAATGACAATAGGCGGCGCGGACCGGGGCTGGGGGAAGATTCTGCGCGGCTCCGGGCGAGCCTGCGCCGCGGGAGGCGCAGTTACGGCCACAACCGGGGGCGCTGGGCGCACAGGCGCCTGCGCGGGTGGAGGGACGACGGTCGGCCGATGAGGCAAATGGCTCTGCCGGGCTTCTTCTTCCTTTTCCCGCTGCTTGGCCAGAATGGCCTTCATGACATCGCCGGGCTTGGAGATATGCGAGAGGTCGATCTTGGGTGTAATGCCCTGAGGGGCGCGCGATGTCGCACTGCTCCCCTGGCTGGCAGAACGGCTTCCGTGCTCGACATGCGCGCGGACCTTGTCTGCCTCATAGTCCTCCAGCGAACTGGAGTGGGTCTTGCCGGCGCCCAAGCCGAGCTCCGCCAATATGTCAAGAATCTGACGGCTCTTGACTTCCATCTCGCGCGCGAGATCGTTGATTCGAACCTTACTCATCCGCCTCTTTTCGAAATTTGCTACCCAAAGCCCTTAGTCGCTCATAGCTACCTCATGGCATTGGCTGCTCTTCAAACTTTCATTATCGCTTGATTGACCTTGAAGAGTGCGGCGCATCTTACGCGCCGTCCTCTTTGGCCGCATGGTCGTGCTCAATTTCGCTTGCCGTCTCGGCAGCTTCCAATTCGTGCGTCTCCGCCTCGTCGGCTACGGGAACATCTTCCACGGCTATCTCTTCCGCGGTGAGACTTTCGTCTTCTACGTCGCCCTCGGCGAGGCTTTCATCCAGGCTTTCATTGTCTGCTTCAGCAAGATTGTCTTCCGCCTCGGCGGCGCGAACGCCTTCCGACTCTTCCAGAACTTCGGCGGCGTTCTCGGCTTCCGCTTCCGCGTCGGCTTCAACCGCAGGCGCATTCTCCACTTCCGCCTCGCCTGTTTCTTCCCCTTCAGCCGGTTCCCCGTCTTCTGCTTCGGCAGTCTCGGGCACGTGGCCTTCCTCGCCCTCTTCAAAGTGGCCGAAATAGTGGCGCACGGCGACGCTGATACGTTCCAGCGTTTTCTCGCCGATGCCGGGAATCTCTTCCAACTGCTCCGGCGTCATGTCGGCCAGCGCTTCGACAGTGGTAATGCCCGCCGCAACCAGCTTTTGTATGATGCCGTCACCCAGTTCCGAAACCTGTTCAATGGGCGTCGAGGGTCCGCCGGTGAGAGCCTGCATCTGCTGCTCCACCTCCTGGCGCTTTTCCTCTTCGCTCTTGATGTCGATCTTCCAGCCCAGCAACTTGGCCGCCAGGCGCACATTCTGGCCCTTTTTGCCGATGGCTAGGGACAATTGCGTGTCGTCCACGATCACTTCGAGCTGCTTGTCGGTCAGGTCGGCGATGGAAACGCGGCTGACCTTGGCCGGTTGTAGCGCCTTCTCGGCAAAGGTGGTGATCTCGTCGGAGAACTCGATAATGTCGATCTTTTCTCCGCGCAGCTCGCGGATGATCGACTGCACGCGCATACCCTTCATGCCCACGCAGGCGCCCACCGGGTCCACGTCCTTGTCGCGCGACTGAACCGCGATTTTTGTACGCTCGCCGGCCTCGCGCGCAATGGCCTTGATGACCACCGTGTTGTCGTAAATCTCCGGCACTTCCGACTGGAACAGGTTCGACACCAGCTCCGGCGCGGCGCGGGAAACGATGACCTGCGGTCCCTTGGCGGCGCGATCCACCTTAAGCAGAACCACCCGCACGCGTTCGCCGATGGAGAACTGTTCCAGGCGCGACTGCTCACGCTTGGGGCAGCGGGCTTCGGCCTTGCCCAGATCGTAAATGATGTCCTGGCCTTCGATCCGCTTCACGGTCGCGTTCAGCACTTCCTTTTCGCGGTGCGCGTACTCGTTGAAGACGGTGTCGCGCTCGGCCTCGCGGACTTTTTGAAAAATGACCTGCTTGGCCAGCTGCGCGGCAATGCGGCCCAGTGGGGTCGTGTCTCGATAGAGCCGAATCTCGCTGCCGACCTCGGCGCCGGGCGCCAATGCGTTGGCCTCGGAGAGCGTGATCTGGTTCAGCGGGTCCTCGATAACCTCATCGTCGGCCACCACCGTCTTGTAAATGTAGGCCAGGATCTCGCCTGTTTCCTTGTTCAGTTCCCCGCGCATGTTCTCCTGTGTTTTGTAAAACTTGCGCGTGGCCAGGGCGATGGCCTCCTCTACGGCGCCAACGACGATCTCGGGGTCTATGCCCTTCTCGTGGCTCAGAAGCTCAATACTCTGATACAAAACGCTGGCCATACTCTGCTTGCTCTCTCGGAGATTCCCGTGCGGCGGAAGCCTTTTGGGCCTGCGCCGGTTCAGTTTGGGTTAACTACCGTTGCCTGACGAAGAAGATGCCGGGCGCCCTGTTCTTCCCGCTTTTTGCGAAAAGGGTGGG
The DNA here is from genome assembly GCA_964452615.1 of uncultured Occallatibacter sp. Classification (GTDB taxonomy): domain Bacteria; phylum Acidobacteriota; class Terriglobia; order Terriglobales; family Acidobacteriaceae; genus Telmatobacter. The sequence continues at coordinate 2,688 of CAYVMS010000222.1, read as the reverse complement.
GAAGCCCAGAATCCTGGGGCGTCCCAGGCCTCATATCGAAAACCGGGAAGCCCAAAAACTTAGATTTCCGGCACCAATTGCGCTTTCTCGATGTTGTCGAACGCAATCTCCACCGTACTTACGCCGGCCTTCCGGCTCTTGCTGTTCTGCTTCACCGCGTTCAGGTCGAGCGTGATCGATTGACCCGCTCCCGATGCGGCGCCGGCCATCAGCCGGCCCTGCCAGTGCCGGTTATTGCGGATGGGCTCGAAGGTTTGCACCTTCACCAGCGAACCCGCAAACCGGGTAAAATCTTCCTTCCGGGTCAACTTGCGGTCCAGCCCCGGAGAGCTGGCCTCGAGCGTGTACTCCGCACCCGGAACCAGGTCTTCCACGTCCAGCAACACGCCAAAATCCCGGCTAAAACTGGCGCAGTCCTCGTGAGTAATGCCAGAGAGCTGCTCCAAACGGTCCGGGCTCAGCGTGCCCTCATGCACTTCCTCTACCAGCCGCTCCGGAAGGGCCTCATTTCCCTCGCCGGCGGCCGCGGCCGCAATCTCCGCCTTCAGATGTGCGCGGCCCTCGGCGTTCTTCTCGAGGAAAATGCGCAGGGTGCGTTCCTTCGCGGGGCCAATGAACTCCAAGTCCACCACGTCCAGCCCGTGCGAAGCGGCCACCCTTGCTGCCGCCGATCGAATTGCTTCCAGCTTGACTGCCATCGTTCCCTTGACCGCCCGAACGGCGGCCGCGAAGCGGGGTCATCCCCCCAAAAACTGCCAAAAAACCAAGGCGTTTGCCGCAAATAAAAAGTGGGCTGTAAGCCCACTCATCTCTCCGCCAGCCGGCGAACCCACGGCAACTCAGGCGGACAAATTCGTCTGCATCGTTATCATACGGCCAAATGTGCTGAAATTCAATCAGCAAGTGCGGCGAACTGGTGAAAAGCACGGCGTGAAAGGCACAGAGGGCAGGCAATGGCGCTCGGGCCGTAATACTGAGGACGTTTGACATTTAAATATACAACGTATATATATTTAGGCGATGGACCTCCATTTTCTCTACCACGGTCAGCGCTTTGTGTGGGATTCGGAAAAGGCCTCCAGCAATATCGGAAAGCACGGCGTCAGCTTTGAATTGGCATGCCAGGTCTTCTTCGATCCCTTTGTTCGGGTAGAAGATGCAAGTGCAGGCGAAGAACAGCGGGATGCAGCGATCGGGCTCACGGAGGACTGGGCTCTGCTGTTTGTCGTGCACCTGCTGCGAGAAGGCGAGACCATCCGAGTCATTTCAGCGCGGCAGGCAACCGCGCAGGAACGGAGAACTTATGAAGACGGTGAGTGAACGGGTGCAACAGCGGCTCAAAAAGGATCGTCAGATGACGGTCATCAGCATGCGCATTCCCGAGGATGTGATCGAGGACTTGAAGGAGATCGCGCCGTCGCTCGGATTCTCAGGCTACCAACCGCTCATCCGCGCTTACATCGGCCAGGGGCTGCGCAAGGATCAGGCGCGGATGGAAAATTCGCAGGTGCACGCGCTTACCGAGAGCCTGCGCAAGCATGGAATTGCGGACGGAGTCATCTCCGCTGTCATCGCGGAAGCGCAACTGAAGACTGCATAGGCTTGCCTACCGGGGATTCGCGCGTAGGTCGAGGTCTCAAGGGAGGGGTTTTGAAAATCCGGTAAGGATGCTTGTCAGCGCTCCAGAAGTAATCCGATGATAATGCCAGTCGCAATGCCGCCGCCACATTTGGCCAGTTCTTCGGCCGCGGAGATAGTGCTTAATCCCAGGCATTTAGTCATATTCGCCGACGCCGACCCGCGGATAAAGTCTTCAACATCTCCAATATTTACACCTGGTCGGCTTGCGACATTTGCTGACGCGTGGCCGGCCATAAGGTAATCGAGATCACCTAAAGTAATGCCAGCCTGATTCGCAATTTCGATGTAGTCCACAGTGTTTGCCTCCTGTTCGGCATATCCGACTCGTCTATTCGGCTCACTTGAATCACAAATTGGCCTCTCGTTCTAGAAATTCCTGCTCGATGAAGGAAATGCTTGCCGTCAACGTGTCCTCAATGGCAGCGCTGGATGATGCTTTTGCTCTTGATAGTTCGTCCGTGAGCCAGCGAAGAGCAGAATACCGCTCGTTTTGGAATGATTCCTCCAAGAAACTGCCATATGCATTCCAGACAACCATCACATGATCCCTATACGCGAGATCGACCTCGCCAATGTCCAACAAACCTTCCTTGCAAAACGCTGCAATTTGAGTAAGAAAAGCAATCACTGGCCGAACGGGGGAAGTAGGTTTTCCAAGCAGCCTACTTAGCTTGAACTCCAGCATTTCGCTTGCCGCGTACTTTCGCGCCGTGATCATACCAGGAGAGTTAAACCTGGTTTCAAGCCACAGCAGCCGACGGAATCGATCATCCCGACTCCAGCGTTCCCGTTCTTCTGCACGATCCTTGTCGCGTTGTCTTTCATCTCGATCCCATCGTTCGCGCTGTTCTTTGCCCTTTCGCCAACTGTCAGTAACAAGCAGGAACGTCACCACTGCAAGCAGTAGGGTCAAAATCGCCAAGAACCATTGAGCTTCCGTCGCTCCATCCTTGAAGAACAACTCATGGATGGTTCCTTGCCGATAGCTAGATACTACTGATCCGGCCCAGATGGTATGCAACATTTTCAAGTCTTTCTCCGTCTAAG
>CAYVMS010000221.1:0-5872 GCA_964452615.1 uncultured Occallatibacter sp. | reverse complement strand
GTCGCGTTCTTTGCCGGTGTACCGGGATCGATAAAAACGCGAGTTGGTTAAACAAATGGCGGGTTGCGTCATAGAGATGGACTCGCGCTTCGTACATGCACCCCAGGAGGTTCCGCAATTGAGGCGGGAGACAGCAGAAGGCGCAATAAATGGCCGCGTTGACAACGTTTCCGGCAGTTGTCGTAGTTGCAAGTGGTCTTCGTCGTAGTTGCATATCGCAGATCTAGTCCGGACCCCGCACCTGGATCGTAGCGGTATATCTACGACGGCGAATGACGCTTTGAAGCGCAGGCATTCCTCCGTGTTTCCGTCAACCAACGATGCAGGCGTTTGAGGCAGACTCATCTGAAAAGAGACTCTTTGGTTGCCAGAATTCTACTACATTCAAAGCGAGGGCCGAGGATCTCGGTTTTGAGAAAACCCGCGCAACCACCCAACGGAGACGGGTGTGGATGCGGTGTTCAAGGTCGCTCCATGGTCTTGGATTGCTCCAACTCAGCCCAAAAATCTCCGCCTTCATTCCATCTTCTACACTATCTACTATGGAAGTTCTCTATGGGTTGCACCCGGTCGAGGAAGCTGTGAAGGCCGGAAGACGGCGTTTTGACCAGGTTCTGGTGGCACGCGAGCGCCACGATGAGCGCCTGGAACGCCTGGTCACTCTTTGCCGTGAGGCCGGTCTTCGCGTCCGCCAGGAGACGCGCGACCAATTGACGCAGCTCGCGCAGAGCCCGACTCACCAGGGAGTCGTAGCTCTCGTCCACGGGCAGGAGTCTCTCTCAATTGAAGACCTCTTCGAGCCGGCCGGGCCAGGCAGTGCGCGCCTGCTGCTCGCCCTCGACGGGGTCGAAGACCCGCAGAACCTGGGAGCGCTGCTCCGCGTGGCCGACGGCGCAGGCGTCGACGGCATCGTGCTGACAGAGCGACGCTCGGCCCCCTTGAGCCCGGTCGCGGTCAAGGCCAGCGCAGGCGCCGCCGAACACTTGCGCATTGCGCGGGTGGTGAACCTCGTGCGTGCCCTCGAAGAGCTCAAGCGCCGCAATCTCTGGATCATCGGACTCGACGAGCGCGGCACATGCGACTACGACCAGTTCGACCTGACTGGCGATTGCGTTCTCGTACTCGGACGCGAAGGCGCGGGCCTCCACGACCTCGTCCGCCGCACCTGCGATCACCTGCTGCGCATTCCCATGGCCGGCGGCGTCAGCTCTCTCAACGTCTCCACCGCCGGAGCCGTGGTGCTCTACGAAGCCTTTCGTCAGCGCCGCATGGCTGCGAATTCAGCAGGTAACGCCGCTAGCAAGGTCGGGCTTACCGCTAGCAGCAAGCCAAAGAAGCAGAAAGGCCTGGGTTCATGAAGCTCTCGCTTGCGTGGAGTTCGTGCGCGCGCCCTTTCAAAGCTGCTGCTCTTGTGGCTGCGGTTGTATTCTGTCTTTCGACCCTTTTCTGCGCGGCGCAATCTTCACCATCGGCTCAACCGCCAGCCTCTTCGCCGGACGAGCCTCACCTGCGAAAGGTCATCTTCTCCCGCTCCATCGACGAGAATGGCCAGACCACCACCCAATCGCCAGGGATCGAGTCCAAGCCCGCCGTTCCAGTTACCACCGCGCCCACTGTGATGGACGCCGAACGCCAGGCTGTCACATTCACTGCATTCGATCTCGATGTGCATCTCAACCCAGCCGAGAAGCAGATCGCGGTTCGCGCTCAGGTCACCGTGCGCAACGACAGCAAATCATCGCTCACTCGTATTCCCCTGCAAATCTCCTCTTCGCTCAATTGGGAACGAATCCGCTGTGAAAGCAAAGAGACGGTCTTCCAGGTAGCGACGCTTAACTCCGATGCCGACCACACCGGCCAGTTGCACGAGGCTGTCGTTCCGCTCACCCAGCCGCTTGCTCCCGGTGAGAGCATCCAGATCGACGCGAATTATTCGGGCAAGATCGACCTCTCCGCCCAACGATTGATCTCCATCGGTGCCCGCTCCGAAGTGGCGCTCCACTCGGATTGGGACCAGATCAGCCTGCCCTTCACCGGTCTGCGTGGCTTTGGCAATGTTGTCTGGTACCCGGTGTCGAGCGTTCCGGTCATCCTGGGTGACGGCGCGCGCCTCTTCGACGAGATGGGCAGACACAAGCTCCGGCTTGGCGGGGCGCGCTTCCGACTTCGCCTTGCCGTTGAATTCCCCCACGGCCAAGCCCCAACAGTCGCTCTCGTCAATGGCCATGCGCTGCCGCTTGAAGTTACGGAGCCCTCCAGCGCGCTGGACCAAAGCCAGGAGGTGGATGGAGTGGCCACCAGCGACTCTGGCAGCACGATCCTCGGCTTCGAGGCCCCCAGCCTCTTTGTCGCTATTCGCGCTCCTCACCTCGGACCCAACCTCTCCGCCTTTACCCTACCCGAAGACAATGTCGCCATTGAGTTCTGGATTCAGGCGGCGGGTGCGGTCAAGCCGTTCATTGAAGGCTGGCTCGGACAGCAGCCCCGCTCCCCGCTCTTCCTTCTCGACCTGCCAGATCCCGGCGACGCTCCATTCGAGACCGGAGCCTTGCTTGCCACCCCGCTCCGTGAGCCCGACTCCAAGGCAAAGCCGGGCGCATTGGACGGCGCTTTGGTTCACGCCCTGACCCATGCTTGGCTTTCGTCGGCGACCTCGCCTGAGCCGCGTCCTGTCTGGCTCAATGAGGGGTTGGCAACCTTCATGAACGCTTTGTGGATTGAAAAGCTGAACGGACGAGATCAGGCCTTGGGCACTCTCGAAGCCGGCCGCACCGCACTGGCTTTGGCCGAGCCGGCCAGCCCTGGCGAAGGCCCCGGCCAGCCGCTGGCACAGGCCATCTCGCCTGTCTACTACCGCACCAAGGCCGCCTATGTCCTCTGGATGTTGCGCGACATTGTTGGCGAGCAGGCGCTCTCTGCCGCGCTAAAGGCGAACAATCCTGCCGCCCCCGGAGTCCTAAAAAAACTCCTCGAAGGAACCGAAAACCACCCTGATCTCTCGTGGTTCTTTGCCGATTGGGTCGATGCTGATAAGGGATTGCCCGACCTGAGTATTCAGGGCGTCTTTCCCACGGCTGCCTTGGCCGGAAACTGGCTGGTCGCCGTCAAGATTGCCAACGCTGGCTATGTGGCTGCCGAGGTTCCGGTGATCGTCCGGTCCGGCTCAGGCAATGAGGCGCGCTCCGTCACCCAGCGCGTCCGCGTTCCCGCTCGTGAAGACGTGACCGTGCGCATTCTCATCCAAGGCAAGCCCACCGAGGTGCAGGTCAACGACGGCTCAGTGCCTGAGACCCAAGCCAGCGTCCACACCAGCCGCCTCGACGAACCGGCAGCGGATACGGCACAGCCGGCCGCGAAGTAGATCCCATGCTGCATCAAACCTTCGTGCGATTTGCTGCACAATCTACTTCGCGGGCGCGACCTCGATATGAATGCCGCACTCAACCTTGCGGCCGGCCCAGCGCCCCGACCGCGGATCGTTGGGATCGAGCGGAAGCGTCGTACATGGTTCGCAACCGATGGAGGAGTAGCCGCGCTCGTAGAGAGGCAGCAGAGGAATGGAAAGCTCTTCGCAGGCGTACCAGACGTCGCGCGTCGTCCATGCTGCGAGAGGCGCCAGCTTTAGAACTTGTTGGCCGCTGGGAAGTGTGAAGAGCGCCGACTCCTCAAGCTCTGTGCGGCTCTTCGCCTGCTCGCGGCGCAGCCCGGTAATCCACACACGGTATCCGGCAACCGCTTTGAAGAGCGGCTCGACCTTGCGCAGCTTGCAGCACTGATCGGGCGCGGATTGATAGAGGAGCCCATGCTCGGCCTCCTGCTCGGCGACAGTCTTTTCCGGTAACAGATTGATCAGGTTGAGTTGCCATTCGCGCGCCAGTCGATCGCGATAGGCATAAGTCTCTGCGAAGTGATACCCGGTATCGAGAAAGAGAATAGGAATCTGCGCATTCAACTTGATCGCGAGCTTGGCAAGGAGCACATCTTCGGCTTGAAAGCTGCACGTCAGACACACGTCTTGCTTGCCAGTCACTTCGCGAACGAGCGTTGCGCGCAGTGCATCGAGCTTGGCGTTCACCTCGGTTTGAATCTCTGATGTACTCACTGCCTGAATCCTTCCTGTTTCGTCAACGCTCAAATCACCCAATCCGCACTTCCGGTCGATACTAGAATGCCGGCGCGCCCCAACAGCTCATGCACAGCCGCGATTGCCTGCGTCGAGTCATTTGCATCGAGCGTGATCTCTTCGCCATCGGCCCGCGCGGTCAGAGTCTCTTCCCCGGTCAGGTTGATGACCAGCGCAATCACTCCTGAAAGCGCCTTCGACGCGATCAATATTTCGACCAAGCCAGGGTGAATTGCAAATGGTGCGGCATCGGCCTCAATCCGTGCCGTTATCGCACCACGTGCAAAGAGTGAGCGCTCGATGCGATCAATCAGCTCGACTGGCCCGGTCAATTCGAGAGCGCCGCCGCGATGCCCCCAGCGCGCGGCTCTCTCCTCAGCAGTCACCGGACCTGATGCCAACGCAACCGCAGCGGAGGCAGCAGTAATCATCCCGGCCGCGACGGTGCTGTTGGTCTCCGCGTCGATCAGGATGAATGCGCCGGTGGAGCGATTCTCGCCATAGAGGTCGAGCGCAATCGGCCGCAGCAGATCGATGTTGACGACGCCGATGGCATTCATTTCGAGCGTGGATGCGGCTTCATGCGCGAGCGTAGCGATGTTGGTGCGATGCTCGATTGCCGAGACAAATGCAGGCACCGTCTGGCTGGTGTGCTTGAGAAGATAGCGGCGATTGCGCTGAAGCGGTCGCGAATCCATCCAGACTAAGGCGGCTGTTAAATGTCTGGCGACCGTGGCCGGCGCATGTGTGGAAACGATCAGATCGCCGCGGCTAATGTCGAGTTCTCGATCAAGCACCAGTGTCACCGAAAGCGGCGCATGAGCTTCGGCGAGCTCTCCATCAAAGGTCACAATGCGTGCAATCGCCGCGCTCCTTCCCGATGGAAGCACCGTGATCTTGTCGCCCGGCGCGACTGTTCCCGACGCAATCTGACCGGCAAATCCGCGAAAGGTATGATCGGGCCGAAGAACCCGCTGCACAGGAAAGCGGAAGGGCGCGGTGCGTGTATCCAGCGATGACGGCAGAGACTCCAATAACTCAAGCAACGACTGACCGTCGTACCATGGCATTGCTTTCGATTTGTGCACGATGTTATCCCCGGCCAATGCGCTTACCGGCACAAAGATTGCCTCGACAGGGCTGCCGGTGTCGGCTGCGATCTGACCAAGAACGGAAGTGAAATCCAACTTGATCGCGCGGAAGGCCGCTTCGTCGTAACCAATGAGGTCCATCTTGTTGACCGCGACGATCACATGCCGCACGCGCAGCAGCGATGCGATATAGGCATGGCGGCGCGACTGAATCAGAACGCCCTTGCTTGCGTCAATCAGCACCACGGCCGCGTCGGCGGTGGATGCGCCTGTGGCCATATTGCGCGTGTACTGCTCATGGCCCGGCGTATCAGCGATAATAAACTTGCGCCGCGGCGTCGCAAAGTAACGGTAAGCAACATCGATCGTGATGCCTTGTTCGCGCTCGGCGCGCAGGCCGTCGGTGAGCAGCGCAAAATCGATCTGCCCAGGAGTCGTTCCTTTGCCCTCGATCGAGCGCACCTGATCTTCATAGACCGACTGCGTGTCATAGAGCAGGCGGCCAATGAGTGTAGACTTCCCGTCATCCACGCTGCCCGCGGTGGAGAAGCGCAGCAGATCTTTCTCGCGGTCCTCGGCTAGATACTCGCCGACCGAAAATGGTTGTGCGGTAAGAGTCGCCATTTTAGAAATAGCCCTCCCGCTTCTTGATCTCCAT
>CAYVMS010000220.1:0-5990 GCA_964452615.1 uncultured Occallatibacter sp. | reverse complement strand
GAAAGAGACTTGGCCAGTAGGTGGGATTGAAGAAGGCGTACCAGAATTTGCTGGCCTCGTGGCCAGTTCCGGCGACGGCTAGCCAAGTGTCGCCCGGCGTCAGCATGAAGGTAAGAATGCCGTTGATGATGATCAGCGTGCAGGCGGATGCGACCGCGTAGACCCAGCCTACTTTGAGGTGTAGCTTGTCGTCGATCCTGCCCCATGTGGAGTAGTAGACGGCGATGGTGGTCAGTTCAACGAGGAAGAAGACCCACTCCATGGCCCAGCCGAAGACGAAGTTGTGAATCAGCGTGCTCGTCGCCTCAGGATGGGTGAGGCCAATGGCGAACCATATGCCCACGCCGCTGACGGTGCCGAAGACGGCGGTGAGGACCAGGAAAAACTTGGAGTGGCTGGCCAGTTGATTGAGCCATGCGGTGCGGAGCGGTCCCTCGGGCATGCGCAGAGCTTTGCGCTCGGCCAACGGTAGATAGAGTCCGCCGCCCACGGCGAACTGCGAGATCATGACGTGGAAGATGGCAATGATGCCGATCACCCAGCCCGAGCCGAGAATTGGTATGTCCCAGAATGGATAGTTCACTTTTAGCTCCTAGCTCTTAGCTTTTAGCTATTAGCCCTTGTTTTCAACTCAGTTCTGCTGGAGTCTGTTCGAACGACCAGCAGAAAAGCTGAAAGCTAAAAGCTAGCAGCTATAGGCCGCTTCACCGAATCGTCCAGTAACCGAGTACAGTGGTGGTCAGCAACAGAATCACGGCGATCAGGCCGAAGTAGTGCGCGGCGCGGGCTCGCTGGCCGGATTCCCTGGTGTTGTCATAGAAAGGAATCAGAACCCAGAGCGTGATGCCGAGCGTGAAGAGCAGAATGCCGGCAATCTCGCCGGGCTCCCCCTGCAACCACTTAACCATGCCTAATAACTTGAGCATCTCGAAGGGGCTCATGAAGTACCACTCGGGATGAATGCCTACTGGGGCAGGCGCGAGCGCATCGTATTGTTTACCGAGCGACCAGGGAAAGACCGAGGCCAGCAGGGCAAGAATGTTAAGAGAGATCAGCCACATGGCCAGATCTTTGCGCAGGAAGTTGGGCATGAAAGGCATGGACTTGCGCTGCTCGGGCGGCAGGGCCTCGATGCACGGCGGTGCGGCGTTGCCGTGGCGTTGAACGAGCCAGAGATGAAAGCCAAGAAGAGGAAGAAAGATGGCAGGGAGGACCACAACGTGGAGGGCGAAGAAGCGCTGCACGGTGAATTCGCTGACATCAGGGCCGCCGCGCAGCATGTTGGCGATGGCTTCGCCGACGAAGGGAATTGCCGCCGGAATCTGTAACCCCACTTTGGTCGCGAAGTAGCTCAGCTCATCCATCGGCAGCAGATAGCCGGAGAAGCCGAAGACCGAGGCAATGCCGAGCAACGCCATTCCGCTGAGCCAGCCAAACTCGCGCGGCTTGCGGTAGGCTTTCATGAAGTAGACCGAGAACATGTGCACCATGATGGAGAAGATCATCAAGCTCGCCGACCATGCGTGCGCCGAGCGGATGAGCCAGCCGAAGTGCATGACGAATGTGATCTGGCGGACCGACTCGTAGGCCTCGGCGCCGGGCCGGAAGTAGACCAGCAGCAGGACGCCGGTGAAGCACTGGACGAGAAAGAGAAAGAGCGAGATGCCGCCCCAGTAGTACCAGAAGGATTGGGAGTGGACGGGGACGGTCTTGTGGCGCGCGAAGGCGGCCAGTTCACTGAGGCCCAGCCGCTCATCGATCCAGTTATAGATGGCAGTGTTTTTTTTGGTCATGCACCGAATCCTCTAATGCCGTGAACGAGTGAAAGAGTGAAAAAGTGAATGAGTGAAATAGTGAACCTAAGTTACGCGCGCGAGACATTCACGCCGGTTTCGTTGACGGCAACTTTGTAGAGCTTGAGCGGATGGGGTGGTGGGCCGCTGACGTTGGCGCCGGTATACGGGTCATAGACGCCGCCGTGGCAGGCGCAGTGGATGCGGTCGGCCTGCGGCTCATACTGCACCGTGCAGCCCAGATGCGTGCAGACGGCGGTCATCGAGATCCAGCGGTCATCTTCATGGTGGATGAGCAAAGCCGGCGATGAGCCGAATTTGAACATCAGGACAGAGCCGAGAGGAAGCTTTTGCGCGTCTTTAAGAGTCACCTCGGTGACGGCGGTAGCCTCCATGGCCATCTCTTCCGGCGAGGCGAGGTAACGATAGATGGGATAGGCCAGCGCGGCGGTGTAGGCCAATCCGGCGGCCCCGGCGGCAACCAGGAATGCGCGGCGGGTGTTCTTTTCGTTCGGCTCCTCGCCGATATTCACGGGAAGATTCGGTTGTCCATTGATAAGAAGATTCGTTGATTCGCTCATTTATGCCGCGCCCTCCATTACTTTTCTAGCGCGTGCTACAACGGAGATAAGCCAGCCGACAACGCCGAGGCCGGCGACAAAAAGAATCAGAAACAAGCCCACGACCCACCAGTTTGTAGCCACGGCGCGATCCCAGACATCGTAGCCTTTGCTGAGCAGAGTCACGTCGCGGACGCCATCGCGGTAGACAGTGAGCATGACCTCGATCAGCAGGACAACCACAGCAGCCGCCCAGCCCAACCAGTTAGCTGTGATCTTGGCGAATCCCGCATACGCTCCGAGAAGCACGGCCACCGCAGCCAGCACGATCCAGCCGTACCCGGCCATGCCGAAGAACTTGTAGAAGGGATAGACCGAGTTACCAGCCAATCCAGCCTTGACGGCGTCGGGTTGCACACTGGCGGCCCACACTCCGGCTGCCAGGTAAAGGACGCCAAAGCCCGCAGCCACCTTGCCGCCGAGGCCGGCAAGATAGCTTTTTTCCTCTGCAGTGAATGTCGCGCGGCCCGCTAGATAGACCAACCACAAGCCACCAACGAAGAGACCGCCAGCCATCATCAGCAGCCAGCGCGGCTCAAGCGTCGGATCGTGAGGCGGCAGAAACGCGCCTATCGCCGAGGCTGAGTACATCTGTTGCCAGACCTCGGGGCGCAGCATCAACGTCATATTGGTCGAGAGTAGGCGTGCTACCGAGCCGGCGAGCAGCCATGCTGAAAGCCCGACCCACCAAGCCGATTTGCCGGCCTCTAGGCGTGCACTGAAACGGTAGAGCAGCCAATAAGTCAGCGAGACCAGGCCGATGACCGAGATCCAATAGGCGCCGATCAGCACGCTACTGGTGTAGAGCGCGCGGCCATAAAGCACTTGCGCAAAGAGCAGCGGTGGCACAGCCAGATTGATCACGAATGTCATGACTACGGTGAGTCTGCGCGCCAGCGCCCGGGCAGTGACCCGCGACTCCGGCGAGCGTCCAAAGAGGCCGAGCAGAACCGCCAGCAGCAGCCCGCCCAGCAGCATCTCCACAGCGACAAAGTGCAGTGCCAGCGTCACGATATGCAATAGCTTCAGGAGCCAGATCGGAGCCGGCAAGGGAATTGGATCGACAGCGGGAAATGATAGCATCGTGCGCTTTTGAAACCCCCTGGCCGCTTTTTAGACTAACACGGTCCAAAATACCGTATGTGACAGCAGTCACAGCTCTTGCTCAGGGCGCGATTCAACTTTCGCAAGAGGGCACGGAACGATAGTAAACCCCACGCCTGCGCTGGACGCATTCCTTTGCTATGAAATTCCGGGCCGAGTTGCAAAAGGGGGCCAGGAATGTTTCAATTTGAATATTGAAACAGGGGTGCTCCACGCAGTGGGGCTGAGAGATACCCTCGAACCCGAACCGGATAATACCGGCGTGGGAAGCTTTCGAAGCCAAGCGGCCTTCTTCCTCGAATCGCAGCGTGAGTTCTCTTGTTTCATCCAGCTCGAGACAAGGGGAATTCATGCTCAGTTTCACAGCCGGCGATCCGGCTCGCTTCGCATTTTTGACCAACTCATTGAAGATCTCAGCACTGCTCTGCTGTTTGGCTGCGCCTCTGGCGGCATCTGCGCAAAACGCGGCATCCTCGGCGTCTCCGCTGCCTCCCGCCACTACGCAAGCAGCACAAGCTCAGGCGATTCCTCCGGTAACGACAACCGTGATTGTTCATGGCGAGGTGAAGGACGATTATCTTCCCGAGGCCGTCACAGTGGGCACGCTGGATGGCGCCACGCTCGCAGAGACACCGCTCTCGGCTACGGTGGTGACGCGCGAGTTGCTCAACGATCAGGGCGCGCGGCTGCTTTCAGATGTAGTGAAAAACGACGCCTCGATTGGCGAGGATTATGCGCCCGTGGGCTACTACGGCGATTACGAGATTCGCGGTTTCACTGTCGACCTGGCTACTGGTTTGCAGATCAATGGCATGACCGTTGCGGGCGAACAGGATGTACCTCTGGAGAACAAAGAGCGTGTTGAGTTGCTCAAGGGCATCGCCGGCGTGGAGAGCGGCGTGGCCTCGGCGGGCGGGCTGATCGACTACGTGACCAAGCGGCCGGCGGTCATCCAGGCTATGGATCTGGCAACCGACCATCGCGGAACAGCATTTGGAGCGGTCGATCTGGGACGGCTTTTCGGCAGCCACAAGCAGGTGGGAGCGCGTGTGAACTTAGCCGGCGAGAAGATCGTGAGTTATGTGAACGACGCCGATGGATGGCGCGGGGTTGGCGCGGGTTCGGCGGACTGGAAGATCAGTCCGAAGGCGATTCTGAAAGGCGACTTCGAGTATCAGCACAAGGTCGAGCGCTCGGTCTGCGGATATCAGTTGCTGGGCGGAACGACAGTGCCCGATCTCGACGAGGTCTATCCGTCGACGATGCTCGGCGAGCAGTCCTGGGCCAAGCCGAATACGTTTGACACATTCAATACCGGCGCGCGAGTTGACTACGATCTGACCCACGGCTGGCGGGCCTTTGCCGCGGCGAGTTACAGCCATTCGCTGATCGACGATAACGTGGTTTATGCGTACGGCACGCCGATGGCCTATGACCCGGGCGATGACGCTTACGATATTCCCAATTGCCCCGGCGCGCCGGATGCGCCTGCTTATTTCTTCTGTCCCGCAGTCCCCGGAATTACACAGGGTGGCGACTATGGAATCTACGACTATCGTGACCCCGGTGAATTGCACATCGACGCGCAAGCCGAAGCCATAGTTACCGGCCACGTCAGAACCGGAGTGCTCAGCCACGACCTGACGGGCGGCGGTGAGATGTTTCTTCGCAGCGTGCAGCAGCCCGGCGCGCCGCCGGTCAACGCGCCTGACTGGGTAACGGATGGAGCTGTCTACAGCTATATCGGCTCAGAGAATCTCTATCAGCCGGATGTCTCGTTTCCCGGTGCAACAGATGCCGATGGCGTGCGACTCCAAGCCGGGCCGCGCACTCTGTATGAAGACAACCATCAGTCGGCAGCGGTGATTCAGGATCGCATCCACATTCCTGGGCGCGTCCAAGTGATTGCCGGCGGACGTTTCGATTCGCTGCGCGATCACAACTACTCTGGCACAACGGAGTCGGGAGATCCCGATTTCACCGATAAGACGATCTGGCTGCCGCAATACGCAGTGACCTTCAATCCTGTGGACAACCTGACTCTTTACGGCAACTACGAGGTTCTGCTTTCACTCGGACCGCAGGCTCCGTGGTGGGCGGGCAGCTACTACTTGTCTCCGTTTTTCACGCGGCAGGCGGAGGCTGGAGCGAAGTATGAGCCGAACCAGCGGATCCTGCTGACCACAGCGTTCTTTCATATGCGCGCGCCCTTTTTCTATCCCGAGATTATCGGCGGAGCGCCAACCTTCGTTTCACAGGGCCGCGAGACACACGATGGTATCGAGTTGAACGCGGAAGGCAAGGCTACGAATTGGCTGCGGCTGACTGGATCTGCGGCGGCCATTCGGGCAAACTCTGACAACACGGGCACGCCGGCCTTCGATAACAAGCAGGTGCTCAACGTGCCGCATCTGCGGACGGCGCTCTTTGCCGACATGCTTGTGCCGCACGCTCGTGGCTTGCACCTGATGCC
>CAYVMS010000219.1:0-6048 GCA_964452615.1 uncultured Occallatibacter sp. | reverse complement strand
GCTTTGGCAACAGCGCACTTGAAGATCAGATTCAGACCTGTGCACAGGGCTTTGCATCCATGACAGATAGTCACGAGTTTCAGGATCAGGCCGCCTGCCACTAGGGCGCTCTTTGGGATACGAGTCGCCCGGACTATGCGGCTTTGTCGAATGGTGCAATCTTCGGGATTTTTTATTTTGCTTGTGAGGTGAAAAGTCACGAACCTCAAGCGAGCGGAGAGCGAGCGGTTGGCCGCACCGCAGGTGCTTATTCCATCGCATGGGGGTCGGGGACGGTCTTTAGGGCTTTGAAGTGGCGGACGTCGTCGCCTTGCACCCAAAAAATTACGTCTTCCGCGATGTTGGTGGCGTGGTCGGCCACGCGTTCAAGCGCGCGCGCGATCATCAGCGCATTCAGAGCCTGTGGGGCCAGGTGGCTCTCTTCAGTCATCACTTTGGTGAGCGATTTGTAGGCCGCGCGGTTCATTCCATCCACAGCGTCGTCCATGGTGAGAACGGTGCGCGCCAGATCGGCGTCGGCCTCGATGAACGATTGCAGGCTCTTGCGCACCATCTCGGCAGCCAGAGCGGCCATGCGCGGAATATCGACGGGCAGTTCGACCTGAGCCATCTGTTCCATGGCTCGCACACGGTCGCTGATGGCCTTGGCACCGTCGCCGACGCGCTCCAGATCGGCGTTGATCTTGATGACGCTCAGGATGAAGCGGAGGTCAATGGCCATGGGCTGCTCCATCGCCAGCAGATCGAGGGCGGCCTGGTCGATCTCGCGTTCGAGACGATTGATGGCGACTTCGCTGCGGTTGACCAGATCGCAGATCGACAGGTCGCGCACACGATAGGCCTCGATAGCGCGCTGAATGGCCTGTTCGGCGAGGCCCGCCATGACCAGCAACTGCTCCTTGAGATCCTCAAGGCTTTGTTGAAAACGTATGCGCGTCATCCGAACCTGCCCGTGATGTAATCCTCAGTGCGCTTGTCGCTGGGGTTGGTGAAGATCTTGTGCGTGGAATCGAACTCGACCATCCGGCCGTTCAAGAAGAAGCCCGTCTTCTCGGCGACGCGGGCTGCCTGCTGCATGTTGTGGGTCACAATCACAATAGTGTACTGCGTTTTTAGCTGGAAGATCAGGTCCTCGATCTTGGAAGTTGAAACGGGATCGAGGGCCGAGGCCGGCTCGTCCATCAGCAACACCTCGGGGTCCACAGCCAGAGCGCGCGCGATGCACAGGCGCTGCTGTTGGCCACCGGAAAGGCTGGCGCCGGATTTCTTCTTCAAGTCGTCTTTGACTTCGTCCCAGAGCGCGGAGTTTTTCAGAGACTTTTCGACGATCTCGTCGAGCACGCGGCGATTGGTGTAGCCGTTCAGCTTAAGTCCCGCAGCGACGTTGTCGTAGATGGACATGGTGGGAAAGGGATTGGGGCGCTGGAAGACCATGCCGATGCGACGGCGAACCTCGACCGGCTTGGCGTCGGCATAGATGTCGAGTCCGCCGACGAGCACCGAGCCGGTTACGCGCGCAATGGGATTGGTCTCATGCATCCGATTGAGGCAGCGAACAAAAGTGCTCTTGCCGCAGCCTGAGGGACCGATCAGTGCCGTCGCGTGGTTGCCAGGCATGTTCAGATTGATGTCCTGCAGACTGTGGTTGGTCCCGTACCACGCGTTCAGATTGCTTACCTCGATGCCGACGCCCACTTAACTTGCTCCCTTCAAAACGCCGCGGCTGGTTACATAGCGCACCAGCGAAACCGCAGTCACGATCAGCACAATCAACACCAGCGCTCCCGCCCATGCCAGCCGATGCCACTCGTCATAGGGCGAGAGGGCATAGACATAAATCTGCAAGGGCAATGCAGCGATGGGTTCGTTGAGGCGCTCGCTCCAATCGACATTGCCGAAGGCGGTAAAGATCAATGGCGCGGTCTCGCCTGCAACGCGTGCGAAGGCTAGCATGCAACCGGTG
Source organism: uncultured Occallatibacter sp. (assembly GCA_964452615.1). Classification (GTDB taxonomy): domain Bacteria; phylum Acidobacteriota; class Terriglobia; order Terriglobales; family Acidobacteriaceae; genus Telmatobacter. Next base: position 4,085 of record CAYVMS010000219.1, on the reverse strand, counting down.
ATGATGCCCGGCGAGGCCGTCTTGACCGTGATCGATAGCACCGAACGCCAGTTAGGCACGCCCAGCGCTAGAGCCGCCTCGCGCACCGAGTTGGGAACCATCAACAACATTTCTTCCGTGGTGCGACAGACCGTGGGGATCATCATGATGCCCAGCGCCACGCCGCCAGAGAAGGCCGAGAAGTGCCCTTGCGGCACCACAATCAGCGAGTAAATGGCAATGCCCATCACGATCGAAGGCACGCCATTCAGTACATCCGCAGTAAAGCGCACGGCGTTGGCCAACTTGGTGCCGCGTCCAAACTCGGCGAGAAAGATGCCGCCGGCGATGCCCATCGGAACTCCGATAAGGCTGCCTAGGCCTAAGAGAATCGCCGAGCCGGCGATGGCGTTGGCCATGCCGCCGCCCGCCACGCCGACCGGCTTGGGAATCTGGGTAAAGAAGTCCAAGCTCAGCGAGCTTGCGCCACGGTAGACGAGGTACACGAAGACGGCCACCAATGGCGTGACCACCAGAACGGTGGAGAGCACAGCCAATCCGGTGGCAGCGACATCGGTCACTGTTCTTAGCCGCGCCTTCAGTTTGTGTTCGGTACTCAGTTTCTCTTCTCCCGAGTGCAAGCTTTTAGCCTTTAGCTTTTAGCTGTTAGCTAGAGGCTAAGAGCTAAAGTCTTTAAGCTGTACTTCAATGCGCCGAAGACGGCGTTCCGCGCGTTACCGCCCAGACCAGCAACTGGGCAAAGGCGTTGACAATGATGGTGACGATAAACAGCGCCAGACCCAACTCCATCAGCGCGCTGAGATGCAGATCGCCGGAGGCCTCGGCAAACTGGTTGGCTATGGCCGAGGCCATCGTATTTCCGTTGGAAAGCAACGAGCGTTGGATGTCGAGACTGTTGCCGATGACCATGGTGACGGCCATGGTCTCGCCCAGCGCGCGGCCGAGCCCAAGGATTACCGCGCCCACGATGCCGATGCGAGCATTGCGCAATACGCCCATGCGGATCATCTCCCACCGCGTGGCTCCGAGTGCCAGCACGGCCTCGCGCTGCGAGTGCGGTACCGCGGTCATGACCTCGCGCGTAAGCGAAGAGACAATGGGCAGAATCATGATGGCCAAGATCACACCGGCCGTTAGAAAGCCCAGGCCTGTGGGATTGTCGTCGGCGAAGAAGCCCGTCCAGCCCAGCAGCTTGATGAGCCAGGGATTCACATGCTCACGGAGGAGCGGGACGAGGACAAAGACCGCCCAGAGACCGTAGATCACGCTGGGAATGGCTGCCAGCAACTCAGTGATGAAGGCCAACGGCGCGCGCAACCAGCCTGGGCACATCTCGGTGAGGAATACAGCGACTCCGATAGCCAGCGGAACCGCCATGAGCAGCGCGAGAAACGACGAAACAAGCGTGCCATACAGGAACGGCAAGGCGCTGAAGTGGCCGTTGACCGGGTCCCAGTAGATCGTCTGTTTGGTGTAGGCGTCGATGTAGGCCTTGTAGAAGAAGTCCAGGCCAAACTGGCCCCAGGCCATCTTTGAGCGAATCACCAGCTCGGCGGCAATCAACACAACGATGCCGAAGATGCTTAGAGCGCAGAGCACCATCAACCAGTGGAAGCCCCGGTCCGCGACTGCCGAGTTGCCTCGCGCCAGCAGGTAGGATCGAATCGCAGAGACCTCGCGCGGAGGAGCCTCCGCAGGCCGCTGCTCCGCTGGAGCACCGGGCCCGGGCTGAAATTGCGCTTGGGAGATGCGGATCTCTGGCACCTTGGCTATCACCTCAATCAGGCTACCGGGCGAATGTGAATAGGAGGTTACAGCAAGAGCAAAATCAAGTGTATACAGCAGGAAAATCGCCCCTTTTCCAAATGCTGGCCGATCCCCGCCGGGATGCGAAAATGTCTCCCGCTCTAAGAACTGGGCACCAAGAGCCCCGACTAAGAATAAAAGATGCTTCACCCAAATGGGGCTAAAGATGCGCTGTTGCCTGAAAAGCGACCCAAATGATTTCTTTCTTGAATTCCACAGGGGAAAGCACGTAACCTAGTGCTACACGGAAACAAGTGCCATTATGAAGACTAATGTTACGTTGAAGATTGAAGCGGATCTGCTTCAAGAGGCTAGAGTTTTGGCCGCGGGAGAGGGCTCTTCCATCAGCGCCTTGCTGTCGACACGGCTGGAAGAGGCTGTGCGCGAGCGCAAGGGATATAACCAGGCGCGCCGCAGCGCCTTGGCCCGGCTGCGGTCTGGTTTTGACCTGCGCTGGACTCCGAGCCACACACGGGGTGAACAGCATGAGCGGTAAGTGTTTCGTCGATACCGACATTCTTGTTTATGCCCACGACCGATCCGCTGGAATCAAGCACATGCGGGCTCAGATGCTTTTGGAGCAGCTTTGGGCCTCCGGCTGGGGCGCGTTGAGCACGCAGGTTCTGCACGAATTATGCATTCAACTCTGCCGCAACGCCGTCAATCCTATTTCGGCAGAAGAGGTGCGCCTGCTGATTCGGGACTATTCAGCCTGGGAGGTGGTTCCCAACACCCCGGCGTCGGTGATGGAAGCGCTGGAGATCATGATGCGCCACCGGGTCTACTTCTGGGACGCGCTGATCTTGGAGGCCGCCGAACGCTGCGGAGCATCTATCCTCTACTCCGAGCACCTGGCGACGGGACAGCGGTATGGCGCGGTTCAGGTCGTGAACCCGCTGGCGGACTCGCCAACGAGGTAGGGCGTTCCGATCCCAGGTCACGGAATTGCGACCTGGGATCTTGGCTGCCCGCACGGAACTTCTGCTAATTGCCAACGTTGATGGTGTAGGTGACTGGACCCCATGTCCAGAAGGTGCTATCTTGCACGATAACCTGGAAGGAGATAACGCCAGCCGCTATCGGAGTTCCGGTGATCGTCAGCGTTCCTCCATTGCTGGAGTAAGTGAGTCCATCACAGAGACCAACGACCGTAAAATCATAGGGAGAGACTCCGCTCGAAGCGACTATCGTTCCGGTATAGTTTTGACCCACAGTTGCGGCTCCCAAAGTGCTTGGGTTGGTCGAGGGAAGATATACGTAATTGTAGCCCGGATAATAACCAACTTCTATAGACGATTCGTTGCTGGAACTGTCATAAGCTGCTACTAACCAATCATAATTGTTCCCGTTTGTCAGACTCGAGACCGCTGGATATGGTGCGTAACCGGCCCCTGTGGGATCGACGCCCCAGGTGACAGAGTCGATGGAACTGGAGAAGTTTGGTATGTACCATTCCGTATTTCCATCAAACTCAAAGCTATATTGGTAGCTGCTGGCATTGGCAGGATCTGTCCAGGAAAAGTTCGGCGTCAGATTTGTGCCGATACCAGATGGAGTAGGATTTGCACCAAAGCTTCCAGGAACACTGGCGACCGTTTCGGTCACGGTTTCCTGACTGCCATCGCTATAGGTGATTTGGAGGTTGTATGCATCGCCAACGTTTGGCGCATTACCGTCGAGTTGTACAGAGCCGCAGAAAGAATAAGAGGTCCGATTGCTGCATGGGCCAATATCCAGAGGAACGATCAAATTCGGTCCCGAAATCAGCTTGACTCCCTCTAATTGTTTGCTTCCGTTCGCTGCTGAGAAAACCAAGTAATAAGATTGCGATGTCCTGCCATAATAATTTGCATATTGTTGATTCACAATGTGAGATGAGATGAAGCGACTGCCGCCACCCACCATGGTTATGTCCTGCGTGGCCGAGCCGCCTGTGACGGCTATGTGGTAACCACTCGCTGAATAAGGTGCTTCGAACATGTCTCCATCGTCCCAAGCATTGTCATTATTCTGATCGATGAACGCGCTAATAATGTATTTGCCATCCGCAGGCACCGGGAATGAGTAATGCTGCGGACTCACCGGGTTGGCGATGGATATGACTTGGTTAGGGCTATTAATGAGCGGCGTTTGGGCCAAAGGCGCAATCTGAATATAAAGAGGACCGGTGGCCGGGTTAGAAAAAATAACATTACCTGTTACCTGAATAGAACCGGTCGGCCCTCCAATTGTCACGGGACCGGCGACATTTGACCAAGAGCTGGTGGCGCTTCCCGCTA
>CAYVMS010000218.1:0-6054 GCA_964452615.1 uncultured Occallatibacter sp. | reverse complement strand
CAGCATGCGAAGCCTCGCTTGAATGGAGCCATTTTGATTGTGAGAGATGTTATTGCCGTGAATTCTGCGCAAAAGAACCGTATCGGTTATGTAGCCGACCGGGACTCCAGACTCCTTAACACGACAAAACCATTCCAGATCCTGCCCCTGCAAATACGTGGGATCGAATTTGCCAGCCGTTTCAAACAACGAACGACGAGCCAGTATGGTTCCTAGTTGAATGGCATTGGAGGCTTGCAAAAGTTCGCCCGGCTCGATCCAAGACGGACATGTCACCCCCGGTTCAAGAGAATTCATTATTTTTCCGCAAACATATCCAACTTCAGGATGCTTACCTAAGTAGGCAGCCTGGATGGATAGCTTATCGGGAAGCCATAGGTCATCGGCATCCAGAAATGCGATGAGTTCTCCTCTGCTGTTATCAATTCCTGTATTCCTTGCCACCGCGGACCCTTGTCTGTCTTCATAGAAATACCGGACTTCAGGATAGGACTGCGCGATTGCGCCAGTGTCATCCGTAGAGCCGTCATCTACCACAATCACCTCGATCGACCGATAGTCCTGGGCAAATATACTGGAAAGGGCGTCTCCCAGGAACTTCTCGCCGTTATACACGGGGACAATGGCGCTGATAAGCTGCGGTACTGCTGTCGAGTCCTTCTCCATTACTCGCATACCTCTGTATTGATCGACCAGGTTACGAAATGCATCCGGCTCTTCCTCGTATTGTAAATGGAGTTCATCGACACTATGCAGATCTTTGAGCTTCTCGCTTGCGGTCTATGGACTCTTTCAACATGCGAAATTTTCTATGCATCACAGTGCTTTGATCGTGAGAGATATTGCCGTCATGCATTCTGCGCAAAAGGACCTTATCGCCTAGTCTACTAACAGGGATTCCAGACTCCTTCACTCGAATGAACCATTCCGTGATCTGTCCCTGTAGATACAAGGGATTGAGTTTCCCAACCGCATTAAACAACGAACGTCGCGCCAGAGTGGTGCAGAGGGACATGTCATCGTAGAATTGCAATAGCGTGTCCGGTTCGACCCAGGGCGGACATGTAATTCCCGGTTCGAGAAAATTCTTCATTCTTCCGCAAACGTACCCAATTTCACGATGCTTATCTAAGTAGGCAGCCTGTATGGATAGCTTATTGGGAAGCCATATGTCATCGGCATCGAGAAATGCAATAAGTTCTCCCCTGCTGTTCTCAATTCCTGTGTTCCTTGCCACCGCAGAACCTTGTCTCTCTTCATAAAAATACCGGATCTCAGGATAGGACCGAGCGATTGCACCACTCCCATCCGTGGACCCATCATCCACCACTATCACCTCGATTGGCCTGTAGTCCTGGGCAAAGATGCTGGCAAGGGCGTCTCCCAGGAACTTTTCGCCATTATGTACAGGAACAATGACTGAGATAAGCTGTGGCACTGCTGTCATGTCCTTCTTCATTACTCTTAAACCTCTAGACTGATCGACCAGGTTGCGAAAGGAGCCTGCTACTCTATTGTTTCGGAGAGAGAGTTCATTGTCACTGCGCAGAGTTTTGAGTTTTCCGCTTGCGATCAATTGCTTCCTTGAGGAAGCGAAGCCTAGCTTGGATCTCCAGTTCGCACTTCTGGGATATATTGTTCGAATGAATACGTCGAAGTAATAATACCTCCGGCATCTTATAATACATTAGCTTTAGTTCATTCAATCTAATCAACCAATCGATATTATCGCCGCGTTTATTAGAGGTGTTGAACTGTCCCACCCTTTCAAACACCCACCTGTGAGCTAGCATTGATCCTAGGGAATATGCATCCGGATTATTGGCAAATATGGAATCGTTAACCCAAGATGGCCTGGGGATGCTTTCTTGGAGAAAATTCTTCATTCGTCCGATTACACAGCCTACCTCAGGATGTGATTCAAGATAAGCAACCTGCATCGACAATTTACCTGGAATCCATAGGTCATCGGCGTCCAGAAAGGCAATTAGGTCGCCCTTGAAGTAACTCAAACCAGTATTTCTTGCCGCCGGCGGGCCTTGATTGGTCTGGCAAAAATAATGTACCTGGTTATATTTTCTTGCGATCTCAGCCGTATGATCGGTGGACCCATCATCCACCACAATCACTTCGATGGGGCGATAGTACTGCGCGAAGACACTATCCAGCGCCTCAGCCAGATACAACTCCCCGTTGTATACAGGAATAATCACGCTGACAAGTTTCGGTTCAATCATGCAAGCCTCAACCGAGTTCCCAGAGCAACTTTCTTATCGCGCCAGGGGTGGAGCGGATATTCGCTCCGAGTTTTAAATCATACACGTGCAACTGGCGCGCAACGGAGTTAAAGCAGAGCAAGGCCTGTTTGCGCGTCTCCGGCAGGTGGAGAGCTCCGCTCGCTGCCAGTGCCAGGAACCCCCGGGCATGGCTGGCCGGGCTGATTTCTGTCTCTTGAATGTCTTCGATGTGGGCCAGCAAGATGGCGCGCAGCGGGAACCCGCAATGTAATGTGTTGTCGGAGAGCTGATGCAGACGGTACATTGCTTTCTCGTCGCATGTTTTTCCATCCATATCTACTACAGAAGCGAAGGAGGGAAACTGGCTTATATCCATAAGCTTGGCTGTACCGTACAGGCTGTAGACATGGGGCGATCCATGCATCGAGAGCAGGCAACGGTCGTCGCCTGCATACGACATCCCGTCCTCTAGACAAGCCAACGCTGTAGTCGATTTTCCTGAGCCCCCGGCGCCAAGAATCAGAACTCCACCCTCCGATTCTCCAACAGCCGCGCCATGAAAGAGATATCTTCCACGGCTGCCAAACCAATGGGCCAGCAAACGGCGCAGGGGAGCGGCACGCGCAAGATAGGTCATTCCAATTGGGTGAAGTTCACACCAGTACCCCGTCATACTCAGATAGTCCAAAGCCACAATCGCTTGGATATTCTTCTGGATGATCAACATCATCTCCGCGACCTTTACCACCCAGATGTCCCTCTCGCCCCACCCATCCCAATCAAACCACTGCGGAAGGCTCGCGAGTGGTGACGAAGCTCCGTCCAGCAGAACAGTGAGTTCCGGCTGGATGTTCATCGCGGTACATAGATGCTGAAAGGCCGGGGAGACCTGCTCTTTGATCCGAGGGTCGAGATATCGGAAACGAACCGGAAGACCTGCAATCTCGTAGTTCACAGATTGCTCATTCTGAGTCTCCCGAATGCGCGCTCGGATGTGAGAAACGAACTCCGATAGACGCTCGATGAGTTGGGGAGGAATTACCTTGGAGACTGGACGGCCACCTTCAATCAGTGTGGCATTCATCGGTTCGGCCACCCCTGATCGCTGACCTGATGAATCGGATCGATCAGCAGAATCTCCTGCATATCGTCGTAACGTGTCAGGACAGGGGGAGCGAAGCTCGTTTCCGCTCCATTCCGCGGAGTCTCCTTCGCTGTGCTTACCGAGCTTGCCGGGGCACCTTGAGGAAGCGGGAGAAGGATGCCTTGCTTGCCAAGTTCGGCGACAAAACCCTCTACCAGGGCTGGCAGTTCATCCTTATTGACGTAGCGTGCGGAGAGGACGTCAAGGATCTCCGCGACGGAAAGTCCTTGCTCCAGAAGATGCAGGACCTCCGTACCGGTATCGGAGATGTTGAAATACAACCCATCTTCCAGATTGATGAGGACCATCTCCTTATCAAACTGCTCAAAGACAAATCTCGATTTGTCGATCATGTAGGCTGTCATTACAGTTCCGTCCCGGTTTCTACAACATATCAGATTTCTCGTGCCGCTGTTGACAGTGGTGCCCCATTCCGGCCAGAACCGCTCAAGGGCTCGCTGGCGGTATGTGGAAATCCCGAAGAGCGTAGTCCGCGTTGGCCTCCCGCCGCAGCAAGAATGCATACAACTGGCATGACGGGCAGCCGAAAACGCCCTCCTCCTCCTGACCCCGCCGCTGAGATGGCGAGGAAGTAAAGCGATATTCCCAGCAGCATCCATTGGCAGGAGTTGCAGATACAACCGCGGAAAACACCGCGCGCGATAAGGACGATTCCTCGTGCGGCTAACAGGTACATTCCCAGCAGCACGATACCAAAAGCCGCCTTCTCAACCGCAATCCAAGGATGTCCTTTGGCGAGTGAAATTGCCCGTGTAATCCCCCCGCCTTTTAGTAAGCCAGTGCTGTACCTGCTGGGGTCTTCCGGATTCATATGGCGAACATAATTTCCAAAGCCACTGTCGTATACCGTAAGAAACAAGGCTGCGAAACAGGAGCGCAGATATACTCCGTAATGCGCTCGGATAACATGGACGGCCTCAGAGTGCATGAAGGCCAGACGTTGACCCTGGCTCCAGCCGACCTGCTCAGGATGCCGCGCAAGGTAAGACTGCCTGAGATAACTTGGTGCGCTGTGATTGGTAAACGGGGCATGGCCTAACTCAATGCTCACATCCCACATACTCCGGTGTTCAACGCGCGCTATCACATCGGCGGCACTATAGAAGTAGAGATTTACCTCCGAGATGCTGGAAAACCCGCTATAGCCGGTCTCAAGCCGATTACGAATCTGCCAGGCGGCCAGCCACGGCAACACACAGATCAGCAGCACGGCGGGCGCCTTCCAGCGCAGGCCGGGCACGCGCGCCAATACGAGAAATAATCCCAGAGCCAGCACAACCGGCAGGTAATAGGTGATCGGCCGTACAAAGGTTGCCGCGGCAAGCCACAGTCCTGCTACCGCAAGCACCCGCAAACGACGCCTGCGCAAGAACTCTGCTATTCGCTCCGTGCTGAGTAGAAAGAGGGCAAGAAACAGAGTATCCGAATATAGAAGGATAGAAAAGGCGACCGAAAGCGGCTCAAAAGCGAAGATCCAGGCTGCGCCTAGCGCAATGCGGTCATCGGCGAAGACCCTTTGCCCCAGCCTCCAAACAAGGACCACGGAGAACACCGAGAGAACCACGTTTGCCACAGCCGCCAGGGGCAGGCCTCCAAGGCTTGTAATGGCAAAAAAGAGCGGATAACCCGGAGTTCGTACCACATCTGGAGCACCCTCCGCTATGAAACGACCATGCAGCAACAGATTTCGTCCCGGTTCGAGATAACTCATTGTGTCGTTCCAGACGATGGCGCTGGTCCCAGAACGGGCAAGCGAAACAGCCAGCAGCGCAAAGCGAACTACGGCTGCTGCGATGACCGGACCAGCGAGTCGCGGCGTCCACCACTCAGTCTTCATCGGATTCCCCTCTTTCAACACCGGTGAATCCGCCGGGGATATGCGGCACGCCGGCATGGTAGAAAACCACGCTCAGAATGGCGATAGCTCGGATTCCGTCAATGTCGGGGCGGTACAACCGATTCGATGCCCCCTGAACAAGTAACATTTTCACGCTCTAAGCAATCGATTTGTATTCACAGGGACTGTGCATGCCGGAATCACACAGCAATCAAATAGTAGCTGAATTCTCCTCCTCTTGAATGTTGGATTATATTCCGACAACCAGAGGCTTTTGGGTTCCGGTCTGTGTATGTGTGGCTCCCAAGAGCGCGGACTTCAGCCGCTACCGCTGCTCCACGACGATCTGCCCCTATCTTGGAGAGATCGCCGTGGCGGTCCATGGGGATGCGCTCGAGTTGCTGGCTGAGCTGTCTCCGGAGATTTCACTGCACAGCGAAGACAAGGTGGTGACCTGCGAGGAGTTGGTGCACTGGGTGGTGCTGTGGAGGAGAACAATGGCGAGCGTGAACGCGCGCGCGTGCTGGCCGCGCTGGCTGCCGTGGATGCGGTGGTGGTGTTCGACGAGCCAACGTCGCTGGAGGTAATCTTGGCCACGCGGCCCGAGGTGGTCGTCAAGGGCGGAGACCGCGCGGTGGATGCGGTGGTTGGCGCCAGCGAGGTGGTGGGCAGGGGGAGAGGCCGAGATCGTGCCGCTGGTCGAAGGCTTCTCCATTTGGTAGGCTTATCAATTGCCATATGCTATAGTGTTCGAACACCTTTCGTACCCTCGCCGGGTGAGAGCAGAGCATGAAGTTGCCTCCCTACGATATGGG
>CAYVMS010000217.1:0-6062 GCA_964452615.1 uncultured Occallatibacter sp. | reverse complement strand
CGAGGCGGTCATCGATTACGGTGTCTTCGTCTTCGATGGGCACTTCGACATTCCGCTAGCCGCCGCGCTGAGTCACGTCCAGAAAGCCGGCCTCCTGCTGGCGCAAAACAAAGCACCTGAGGCTCTCGCGGAGGCGCAGCAAGCCGAAACTTTGGCGCCCGATTCGGCCAGCGTCAACGCCATGATGGGCAAAGCGCTCGATGCAAGCGGCCGTGCCGACGAGGCGCTCCCTTACTACCAGAAGGCTCTAAAGCTGGCTTTGTCGGCCGAGCCTCAATTCCAGCAGTCTCTCATCAAGACGCTGCAACTGCGCATCTCGACCAACCAGCCATAAATCTAGCGGAAACAGGCATATTCTTTTCGATGACCGATGGTCCAGTCCCACTCTTGGGGCGTGGCACTCGACGCCGCTCAAGCTTGAATCCGTACACTCTCCCCAAACCAGTTCCTCTTCAGCCAAAGCGAAACCTGTACCAGCAGAATCAACGCCGGAACCTCGACCAGCGGGCCAATCACCGCGGCAAATGCCGCGCCGGAGTTCAGCCCGAAGACAGCAACCGCAACCGCGATGGCCAGCTCGAAGTTATTGCTTGCCGCAGTAAATGAGAGCGTGGCCGTCTTCGAGTAATCGGCGCCCACTCTGCGGCCCATCCAGAAGCTGACAAAAAACATGACGACAAAATAGATCAGCAGTGGCACAGCGATGCGTAGCACGTCGAGAGGAAGCTGGACGATCAAGTTGCCCTTGAGACTGAACATCACCACAATAGTGAAGAGCAAGGCAGCCAGCGTCAGCGGGCTGATTGCCGGCAAAAAGCACGTCCGATACCAAGCCCGTCCCCTGGCCCGCACCAGCACAAAGCGCGTCATCATACCGGCCAGGAACGGAATCCCAAGATAGATAAAAACACTCTCTGCAATCTGGCTCATCCGAATATCGACCACCACGCTCTTCAACCCAACCAGCGGCGGAAGCACGGCCAGAAAGAACCATGCGTAGACGCTGTAGAAAAGCACCTGGAAGACGCTGTTAAAGGCCACCAGTCCGGCGGCGTAATCGGTATCTCCGCGCGCCAGCTCGTTCCACACAATCACCATGGCGATGCAGCGCGCGAGTCCAATGAGGATCAGCCCGGTCCTGTACTCCGGATACCCGCGCAGAAAGATCACCGCCAGGGCAAACATCAGCACCGGCCCGATCAGCCAGTTCTGCACTAGCGAGAGCCCCAGCACCGTGCGATTGCGAAAGACCTCGCCCAGCCGCTCATACTGCACTTTGGCGAGCGGCGGATACATCATCAAAACCAGTCCCACGGCGATCGGGATATTGGTTGTACCCGCCTGGAAGCGTTGCAGCAGTGCAGGCGCGCCGGGCACAAACCTCCCCATCGCGACGCCCGCCGCCATGGCCAGAAAGATCCACAGCGTCAGAAAGCGGTCAATGAATGAGAGCTTCGATGCACCGCCCGGCACAGTTGCCGTGCAGCAAGGCTGCGACTCAGTTTCCATTCGATTCTCCCTGGCATGACAAGCCCGGTTATAGCGGCTCCCGCCCGATCGCCCGCATCCGGTTTTCGATCGCCATCCGGTCCAGCGTCTCCAGCGGCAGGCTGAGGAAGAGCAGCACGCGGTTGCGTATCTGATGGACGGTCTGCGTGAAGGCCGCGCGCTTTACCTCGTCCGTGCCCTCCACTGCCGCCGGGTCGGGAAATCCCCAATGCGCCGTCACCGGCTGTCCCGGCCACAACGGACACATCTCGCCCGCCGCCTTGTCGCAGACCGTGATCACAAAATCCAGCTCCGGCGCGCCGGGAGCGGCAAACTCATCCCAACTCTTGCTGCGCAGCCCCTCGACCGGATAGCCGAGTGCCTGCACCTGCTCAATCGCAAATGGATTCACCTTGCCCGTCGGATGGCTTCCGGCGCTGTAAGCCTTGAATCGCCCCGCGCCCATCGTGTTGAAGAGCGCCTCGCCGATAATGCTCCGCGCCGAGTTCCCAGTACATAGAACGAGGATGTTGTAAGTCTTCTGCATTACCGTTTTCTCCAGAAATCTCGTGAACTTTGGGTGCCCCACCCTCGCCGCGTCTTTGTCTTTGCGGCTAGGGTGGGAGACCTCGAACCCAAACCGACCCCACTAATTAGTTGCAGCAGCCCGGGCCGCAGCAGCCACCAGACTCTTTCGCCGCTCCCGGCTTCATCGCCCGGACAAATGCGCTGATGAACTTGCCTTCGATCTGCGATGCAATCGCATCCACATCGATACCCGCCTCCACAAGAAATGTCCGCGAATCCTCCACCGAATAAACTCGCGTCGGCTCCATCGAGATGCAGCAGAATCCAGCTTTCTCCAGCTTGGCCGCGTACCCCCGCTCCTCCAGCGCGCCTGAGATGCAGCCCACCCACAACAGCATATTTTTGCGCACCTCGTCGGGAACCTCGCCCCGCACCACCACATCGGAGACAGCAAACCGCCCGCCCGGCTTCAGCACCCTGAACGCCTCGCGCAGCACCCGGTCCTTATCGGCCGAGAGGTTGATTACGCAGTTGGAGATAATCACATCCACCGAGTCGTCGGGCAGGGGAATCTTCTCGATCTCGCCCTTCAAGAACTCGACATTCTCCACCCCAGCCTGTCGCTGATTTTCGCGGGCCAGCGCCAGCATGTCGTCAGTCATGTCCAGGCCGTATGCCTTGCCTGTAGGCCCCACGCGTTTGGCCGAGAGCAGCACGTCGATGCCGCCCCCCGAGCCAAGGTCCAGCACCGTCTCGCCCGGCTTCAGTTCCGCCAGCGCCGTCGGATTGCCGCATCCCAAAGAGGCCAGCACGGCGTTGGCCGGCAAGCCGCTCTTTTCCGATTCCGCGTAGAGGTTGGTCGTGATGGGGTCGCAACAGCGCAGCGCCGGATCGCCGCAGGCGACCGAGCCGCTCTTCTTCACCTCACGCGCCGCCGCACCGTATTTCTCCTGAACCAAGGTCTTTGTATCCATTTCGAGCGCCTCATATTCGCTAAAACGAATATATGTTCTGTGCTCATATTTGTCAACACGTATATAATCGACTCGTGTCCCACAGCTCCAAGCCGCTACCACTGGCCGGCCTCTTCGCGGCCCTAGCCGACACCACCCGCCTGCGCCTGCTCAACCTGATGACCGGCGGAGAGGTCTGTGTCTGCCATTTTGTCGAGATCCTTGGCCAGAGCCAGCCCAAGATCTCCCGCCATCTCGCTTATTTGCGCAACGCCGGCATCGTTGCCGCGCGCCGCGAAGGCAAGTGGATGCACTACAGCATCTGCTCCATCGCCGATCCGCAGACCGCCTCGATGCTTGCCTCCATTCTCGATGTTTTGGGAAATGACAAGCAGATGCGCACAGACCGCAAGAAGCTCGACCGCGTCTGCTGCGAAGTCGGTAACGTAGAACTGCACCAGATTCAGAAAGGCTGAAGACGCATGATTCGACTTCTGCTGCGTTGGCTGCAACGGGTCGTGATGGTGTTGGCAGTGGCATTTGTAGCCGTCTATGCCGGTGATTGGGCCGTCTATAAGCTGCGCGGCTCGCCTCAATCCAAAGTGACTATCAACCGCTTCGTCACCATACCGCTCAAAGGCAACAGGCAGGAGTTTGACTATCTCGGCTCCAACGACGTGCCCTGTTCCATCTCCCTGTTCCCTCAAGCAGGCCAAAGCCCATGCTGGCAACTGCGCCGCAATCCCAATCAGGGAGCAACCCTGTGAAGATTCCGCAACGGAGTCCAAAGCGACGCGATCCCGCCAAACATAACCCGGTGACACAGGTCACGTTCAGCAATCGAAATGCCGTCTAACATCATTAAATCCTCAGGGGAATTTCAGAAACGATGTATAGCCGCACTCAAAACGAGAACGGGACCTACAACACCCGCTGCCTCTTCTGCTTCATGACCATCGCCTCGTCTGTGGAGACGGACACGGAGTTGGATCGGCAGGAGACTCGACACATCTGTCCTGAGAGAGCGCTGGCTGAGTTGCTGGAGATGGAAATGGCTGCGGGATCTCGCGCTCCCGAAACGACCACTGCCTGATCCAGCCGTCCCCCCTTTATTGCATCCGCGCCACATCCCTCAGTTGTCGCGCCGTAGCTTCTAGAAAAGTCTCTACACTGGCCCCATCAGGCCGCTCTACGCCAGATTTCGCTTGAATCGCGGTGGCGATGCGCTCGGCCAGCGCAGCCCGGGTCGGCAGAGGCATATCGAGTCTGCGCGCGAAAAACCCCTCCAGAACCTCCAGGTCCGTCGCCGACAGCTTCGCAATCCCGATAGCCGGCAGCGAGAAAGCCAAGTGTGGCTCCAGAGCCGGAGCCCTCGCAGCAAAAATCTGCGCCGTAAAGGTTCGCGCTCCTGATTCGCCCCAGAGCGGCGCTTCCTGCTCGCGGTCCCTCACAACCAGCGTCCCCGCCGCCAGATCACCCAGCCGCTGGTGCTGGCGCGTGGCAAACATCGTAATCACGCCCACGGCATAAAAGAATGGAATCTGGTCGACGAAGCGCACCAGATTCCGCGCCATCGACTCGAAGAGTCCAATCGCCCGCCCCGACCGTTGAATCACGCGAATCCGCGCCACGCGCTTGCCCGGCGTGCGCCCGTTCCAGAAAGCCTCAAACAGCGTGAAGTATCCCCAGTGGAAGAGGAAAAAAATGAAAATGAAGATTGCCCCTGCCCATTGCGCAGATAGATTTGAAAACGCCTTGATCCCCGGCAGAAAAATCGCCGCCAATATTCCCAGGACCAGGAATGCCGCGCCCCAGATCAGATAGTCGATCAGCAGCGCAATGAATCGGCTGCCGATCCCGGCCAGCGGCATTTCAATATCCACCAGTTCCGGCGTATCGATGTTAAGCTGATCTGGGTTAAGCTGATCTGAATTCATCTCCATGGCGCAAATCCTCTCCAACCAGTGGATCACCAAGCGCCGGCCTCACTGGGACCGGCTCTCGTCACTCTTGGCCCAATCCGATGCAAGCGGACTCGACCAGCTCTCACGCGCCGAGTTGCAGGAGATGGCGCTTCTTTACCGTCAGGTCGCGGCCGACCTTTCCGTGCTGCGTCAGGACTCTACCTCCCGCACCTACGCGCTGCATGTGAATCAACTGTTGGCTCGCGCCCACCATATCATCTATTCCGGTCGCAAGACCACTTTGCTCACCATCTTTCGCTTCCTGCGCGACGAATATCCAGCAATCTTCCAGCGCCAGATCGGCTATGTCATAGCCTCGCTCCTGGTTTCGACCGCCTTCGGCCTGCTCGGCGCAGCTCTCACTAGCGCGCGCCCCGAGTTCATGCGCCACTATGTCGGTCCCGAGATGATCGCCACCATGGAACGCCACACAATGTGGACTGAGTCCGTGGTCAGCGTCGCGCCTCTGGCCTCGAGCGCCATCATGACCAATAACCTCTCCGTCAGCTTCATCGCCTTTGCCGGTGGCATTGTCTTTGGACTGGGAACCTTCCTCGCGCTCTTCCAGAACGGCATCATGCTCGGCGTCATCGGCGCGGCCTGCCGCCATTACGACATGTCTCTCGCCCTCTGGAGCTTTGTCGCCCCGCACGGCTCACTCGAACTGCCATCCATCATCATCGCCGGAGGCGCCGGCTTCCGCCTCGGCCACTCCATGATTTTTCCCGGCACGCTTGGCTGGAAGGAGTCGATCGCCCGTGGAGGCATCGAAGCCACCCGACTCGTCTCCGGCATCATTCCCCTGCTGGTCATCGCCGGCATCCTCGAAGGATTCTTCTCCCCCTCGCATGCCCCCATCTGGCTCAAGTTCACGGTAGGCGCCCTGCTCTTCACCCTGCTTAACCTCTGGCTCTTCCGCCCGGGCAAAGCGACAGTAGCCACACCCTAATAAATAGATCCTGAAAAATTGATTTGTCGGCTCCCCCAAAGGACGAACAGGCTCACTTGCTCCGCCGGCACCGAACAGGGGCTGCGATTCTTGGCTGTCTGTAGCATCTGCAAGTCCACAGTCCGCAAGTCTTTTCCAATCGAAGGATGAGCCTGAAGGAAGCGAAGGGGTAGCGAAGCC
>CAYVMS010000216.1:0-6140 GCA_964452615.1 uncultured Occallatibacter sp. | reverse complement strand
AGCACCTGTATTGTTGCGTTTGCGGCACGGCTGAAGTCGTGCCCTGACACTTGTGAGCGTTCCCAATGAGTTTTTTCGCAGCCTGTAAAGTCGTACCCTTTTAAAACATCTACTTATTCAGAGGTTCCCTGCGTGGCGACGTTCATCGTCTTCTGAATTTTTCTTAGCAAGTCAGTTGGGTGGACCGGCTTCGCAAGTAACTCGAAACTGTGGCCGTCAGCACGAGCGGCTTCCAGCATGTCGACGGTCGCGGCTTGACCGGAAAACAAGAGTACCTTGCAACTCGGGCATTGCTGTTTGATTTGAATAGCAAGCTCGATGCCCGAGAGAATTGGCATTACTACATCCGAGATAAGAAGGTCCGGCGGGTCAGAAAATGCTGTATGCAAGGCTTCCTGAGGACTGGCAAAGGGCGAGGCGTCAAATCCCCGAGTCCGCAGAATCACTGCGAGGGACGATGCGATTACCTGTTCGTCATCGACCACGAAAACGCGAATTTGACCGGGGTTCTGGGACACTCGACAAATTCCTTCTGGCAAGATCTGAAAGGATATGCAATCACAAAAGATTTTCCCGGAAGAGCAGGCGATCTTCGCCGCTGAATGCAGCTATGATCTCATATCCAGCGTTTTTCCAAAATCGCGCTTAGCGTTGGAGTGATCAGATGCTTGTCGTCAACAGCTAGAATTCGTGATCGCCAGGTCTTTTCCTGTTTCATGGCGTCCCTCTCGCGGAAGAATATCCGCCTATAGATTTGCTGTCTCTTAGTCCACATTAACGACGAGCAGGTTGCGAATGAATCGGATAAGGCTGGATTCTTTGACAACCTTTACGTAAAAGTCGTGTCAGTTGATTCCGGCACCGAACAGAAGGCCGAGTGATAAGTTCACGCCTCCAATACTCCCGTCACTGCCAGCAATGGCCTCTGTCCAAGCGCTTGATTTCGCGATGAATCTGCTCGTACCGGTCCGCCATGGTTCTCCAATCCAACTTCTCGCAGCATAGCCAGCTCACATTCAGTCCAGATTAGGAACCGTTTCTGTACACTTGACGGACCAGGAGAAATGGCCGAAGTGGGCCACTTCAGAACGCCGGAATTACAGACCCAGCAACGCTCCGGGTCGAGCGCACACGATACATAGCCGCAGACAGGGCGGACGTAAAATTCGATCGGGCTCCCAACTGTTGGATCTGCAGTACCGGCCTGCAGTTGCCGGATCTCTTCCCTCAACAAGCGCACATGTGTCTTTTTTGCTTCAAGAGCCCAAATAAAAACGCGTGCAGCAGAGCGGTTCCCTGAGATCCGGTTCTCCACAAGAAAACGCGAATAGATTGAGTGAAATCCGCTGGCATCTTCCAACGCCGCCGTCAGGTTCTCCAGGGTGGTCTTCACTTCTGCTGTTTGAACATGCGCCTTGGGATCGCCACCTAATCCTCGGATGACCCCAGCATGGTTGTCTGCCTGAACCTGCTCGGAGTGCGCAAGGGCGCGGAAGAGGCTGACAGTTCTGTGTAGGCCTTCAGAAACTGCTCTCCCAGCGTAGGCGGTGTATTTGGCGTGAAGATTCGATTCTCGCTCAAAAGCATTGAGAAGGTTCTTGACCGTAACTTCATTTTCTGGGGCAATTAGACCGGCTGACATAAATCTTCCTCCGAAACGAATCTTGCGCCTTATAACACAATGGGTTGTTTCAATTACTCGCGTATATTGCGATCGGCTGATTGTTCAGTTAGCGCAATTGAGGGGGCCTGCGAAGCAATCATTAATGAGTGTCTACCTATTCTCGAAAGTGGCCCGATTGCAGCCCCACCTCGCGGCCGGTGTATTAGAAAGCATCTTGTCAAAGATTGCAGCGTCAGGCGCACATTAAGCAGCTTCCAGAGGCCCCATATCAAAGTCGACTACCCTGCAAGTGAATCCGGTCTCAGTCGATTTCATGGCAATGGCATGACTCGCAGGTACGACGATCGGCTTCGGATTGCTTTCTGGAATTGCGTTCAGAGGGCCTGCAATCCCTGGATCATCGTCAACGACAAAGACTTTGGCGAGTCTCCTGTCCGAGTGCATTTTGAATAGTCTCATCTCGATTCCTCCCTTGAGAAATGCACACCAAGCGCTAATTGCGTTTCTAAGATAAAGTTACAGAAGGAAAAACTACAGTAACATCAGAAAAAACCGATTTTCATGTAGGCCTTTCCGTGTGAGTCTTGTAGGGTATTTCCTACGGAAGCTGGCTATCGGTTGTGCATCACACAGCTTTTGAGCCACTTGCAAAATTTCATAGAGACTGCAAAATGTGTCGGGGCACGACTTCAGTCGCGCCCTGACGCTAGCGATAGCCTGAAGGTAATTTTGCAAGTGGCTCTTTTGTCAGCAATATTTCCAGGAATGCGCGCCATCTAAGTTGTACGAAACCTTTTGCCGCACCAACCCGAGACTGTACCACTGTCCGGAATCGAGATGAGAAGCGCCAGTCAAAGACCGTATTTCATATCAAGATGCGGTACTTCAGCGCGATCTGATTACCATGGTGAAAAGGTTTTCATGCCAAATCCGACTTTCTGGGGAACATGGTGGGGGTTCTCGCGTCTAATGGAATGAGATGAGTTCATTTGCCGCAGTTCGCCCTTTTTTCGGTTCAGCTTCGACTACCGCTCAAGATGAACAGGTGCGCCAGGAGAACCTTGCTGTAGCCGCCGGGCTTAAACGTCAGGATGCCGGGCTGTTGGATGAGCTGATCGTCCTCTATCAGCACCGTTTAATGCGCTATCTGCTTTATTTGACGGGCAACCGCGAGATGGCTGAGGATCTCTTCCAGGAGGTCTGGATGCGGGTGATGGTGCGTGGAGCGCAGTTCAACGGCAAAGCGCGTTTCGGCACCTGGCTCTTCACTATCGCCCGCAATCTGGTCATCGACCAGCGGCGCAAGCGGACCATGGCCAGCCTGGATGAGCTGGTTGATGGCAATAACGAAGACGACCGGCCGATGGCCTTTGAGGTTGCCGGGGACGATCCGACGCCCTTTGACCGCTTTGCAAATCTCGAAGACCGGGAGCGCATTGCGGGGGCGCTGATGGAGTTGGACACGCTTTATCGCGAAGTGCTGGTGCTTCGCTTCCACGAGGAGCTGTCGCTCGACGAGATTGCCAAAGTCACGCGCTCTCCGCTCTCGACGGTAAAATCAAGGCTTTATCGTGGTCTGGCCGCGATCAAACCCAAAATGGAGCACGACCGCCTGCGCCGCCAATCACCCGTGCGGCCAGAGTTGGCGATTGCGGAGTTGAGGACGGTATGAAGCCGGACGAAGGAGCCGATGTTGACCGCGATTTGGTTTCGGCTCTGTGCGGAAAGCAGGCCGACCATGAGTGCGCCGTGGCTTTTCGCACGCGCCGCGTGGTGAGCGCTTCGCAGGGTGTGATGCAGGAGCAGAAGGCGGGGCGGAAGCGATGCCACTCTGTGGCGCTGGCGGCCACGCTGGTGATCGTTCTTGTGCTGGGCCCGCTGGTCTGGTGGATGGCCGATACGCTGATTGAAGATGAGCACCTGCTGACCGGTCCGCTCGGGCAGTTATGTCTGTGGGTCTTTTTCGTCAGCGCGGCGCTACTGGCCTCGGTGGTGCTGGCTGGCTGGTTGCGCCGCAAGGCCTGACTGCAAAATTCATGCCGAAAGCACATCCGGCGCGCAACTTCCCATAAATGACTTCCGTCCATTCAAGAAAGAGGTTAAGCTGAGCTTAATCTTCTGAGTTGTTGCTTGAGAGCGGGTCTGACGATGCGCGAGCCAGAGTCCATTACTGTCAACGAAGACGAACGAGTGCTTCCGGTGTGGTCCATTGTGGTGGCTGCTGCCGCCTTTGTGCTGGTGGAGTACTACTTCTGGGCGGTATTGCCAGAGACGCAGCATCATCTGCCGCCCTTGGGCCTGAGGGTGTATCTCAATCTCTCCTGGGGATTGCTGGCCGCAATCTACTTTCTGTTGGTGGGCTACGTCAGCAAAGACGCTCCGCGGCGGGCAATGAGCACACGCTTCTGGATCGCAATCTGTCTGGTGATGCCGGGCGGCATTGGAGCGGTACTCTACTTCCTGCTGCGCCAGCCGGAGGTTTCACGTTGCCCGTCCTGCTCGACGCATGTGCAGAGCGACTTTCACTTCTGTCCGCAATGCAATTACCGGCTTGCGGCCAGTTGCGGCCACTGCTTCAGGACGGTGCGCACGACCGACCAGTTCTGCACCCGATGTGGCCATGAGCTTGCCGCGGATCACATGCCGGCGCGGCTCAGGGCAATCGGCGAGTAGGCGAGACGCTCTTGATCGCCACAGGCGCAGGTTGCACGCTGCCGCACTGCCTTCCTACAATCAAGCTGCATTGAGTTCCCGGCCCGCATGACCCTCTCCGCGCTCATCATCGACGACGAACAACTGGCCCGCGAGGAGCTTTCGTACTTGCTTGCCCAGGTGGGCGGAGTGGACGTGCTCGCGCAAGGAGCCAATGGCATCGAGGCCGTGGACCTGATCGAGGAGCACCATCCCGACATGGTCTTTCTCGATGTACAGATGCCGGGGCTCGACGGTTTTGCCGTGATCGAGCGGCTGATGGAGCGCATGGTAAAGGCGACCGCAAGTGGCGCGCCGCAGGTGCAGTTGGCCGCACCGCAGGTGCCGCTGCCACAGATTGTCTTTGCCACAGCCTACGACCAGTACGCTGTGCGCGCCTTCGATGTGAACGCAGTGGACTACCTGCTGAAGCCCTTTGACCGCGCGCGCGTAGAGCAGGCTGTGGAGCGTGTCCGTGGGCGGTTATCCGGGGGAACGTCCGATGGGCATGGCGGTTCGCTGCCGGATTCGCAAATCGATGCCCTGCTGCGTCTGCTGAACCGCTCGCAAGGCGCCGCGCGAAGCTCCCAGCCGGCCAAGCTCATTGTGCAAGCGCAAAACCGGCTGCTGCTGATCGACCAGGCCGACATCTGTTTTGCGGCGATCGACGAGGGCGTAATTCGCGTAGTGACGCAGAGCTTCGAGGGAAGCTCGAAGTGCCGCACGCTTGAAGAACTGCTCGATTTGCTCGATCCAGCGGTTTTCTGGCGTGCCCATCGCGGCTTTGTGGTGAACATCAACCACATTCGCGAAGTGGTGCCGTGGTTCAAGTCCAGCTATCAGTTGCGGATGAACGACAAGAAACAGACCGAGATCCCGGTCAGCCGCAACCAAACCCGCCGGCTCAGAGAACTCTTCAATCTCTAGGGCTCTAATCGTACCTCTCAAACACAATCTGCTTCTTGTGCCAGCCGAAGCCGGTCAGCAGTTCGCGTACCCCGGAGACCATAAAGTTGAGCCCGCAGATATAGGCATAGATGTCGAAGTTCAGCTCCGATTGCAGTCGGCTGGGATCGACCGGGGGCACGGGCAGCGGCTGGCCGAGGCGGGCGGCTCGCTCTTCGACGATGCGAGTTATGTGCTCCTGAACATGTCCGCGCAGGCCGGTCCAGCTCTCCTGTGCGCGGCTCAGCGTCGGCAGATAGTGGAAGTTCGCATGGCGCGCGGCCAGGGCCTCAAACTCAGCTTGGTAATAAATGTCGGTTTCGTGGCGGGTGCCGTAGACAAGCCAGATCTGCTTGCCGTTGCTCAGGTCTGTGCCATCATTCGGAAAAAGCGCCTGCAGGTAGCCGCGCATGGGCGCAATGCCGGTGCCCGTGGCCACCAGGATGGAGTCAGTAATCGGCTGATGCAGGATGAAGTGCCCGTGCGGCCCGTGAATCTGGATCGTTCCGCCGATGGGTAGATCGGGCAGGTCGGCCAGATGGTTGGAAAAGAAGCCTTCCTCGACCCGGTTCACGCATAGCTCGAAGTGGTTCCTGTCAGGCGCGGAGGCAATCGAATAGGCGCGGGTCTGCTGCTTGCCGTTGTCGTCCAGAGCCACGCCGGAGACGAATTGGCCGGGGGTAAAGGCAAAACTCTCAACATCGTCGAGGGCAAAGTCGAAGTGGTAGCACTGGGCGACCTCAGAGATGCACTCTTTGCGTTCCAAACGCGCGTTAAATAGTTCACGGGCCAAGGCAGTTCTCGCTGGGGAAAGGATTTAGCCCGCTGGGCGAGCTAGTGGCAGTATCGCAGTGGGGGCCAGAGGTGGCAAGCCTGTTTG
>CAYVMS010000215.1:0-6213 GCA_964452615.1 uncultured Occallatibacter sp. | reverse complement strand
CGCAAACTGGAACACACCCAAAATTCAAAAAATCTACCGGGCGCTGGCTCAAAACATTGCACAGCACGACGCCTACGAAATCCTCACACCCATCGGCCTCGTACCGCACCCGCGCCTCGGTTCAGTGTGGGCCGCCAACCCAGGTGGCAAACCGTCAATGACCTTCGCAAAGGTGATTTCACGCTCCACAAGCACCACAACATTTGAGGTAAGTCTGCATTCGGGCCGCCCTCATCAAATCAGAATTCATCTTGCATCTATCGGCCATCCGCTGGTTGGCGATCCTCTCTACGGCTTAGCCGGCCAACCTCTTGAATATCTTCCCGGCCTCCCCGGCGATGGAGGATATTTTCTGCACGCCCAATTTCTGAAATTCCACCACCCCGTCACCGGAGAACAAATCAATCTTGAGGCAGTTTTGCCGTCCGGATTCTCATTGCATCAGTAGGTTCACGGCGGAAATTAAATCAGCGATGATGTAAGATCCTCAATGCGCTCATCGACCTCAAATAGAGAGCGGAAGGCCGCCATGGCTACTGGAATCCGCGGCCGTCAGGGCTTTGAGGATCGGAGTTGGGATGGGCGTGCGTTTCTGGGGACCTGTCTGCCGGCCATTGGCAATTGGGTCAGATTTAACAACGAACCGGGCACAGCAAATCTGCTTTAGCATCGCGCTTTTAGCTAGTTTAGACAAGATTGAAGCTGATCAATCGTACCGGACTCGGCTCAGTGCGACTCTTGATCACTTGCTAGAACCGGCAAAGAGAAACTCCCATGAAGTATCGAGATACAACCAGCGTTGGGTGCTGAACCAACTGGTCTCCAATCCAGGAATATGCAGCAAAGTATGCCCGCTCTCACAGATCAGTTCAGTTCCATTCCATGCCAGGAAGTTCTGTGACGAGTAGCCAACCTGCGCAGGATGCGCCACTCGCCGGAGACATATCGGGCAGCGTTGCTGCTGATCCAACAGCGCCCAGCGAAAGCCTAATATGCAGATGGTAAACGAGGTGAAAAGATGGATCATCACAGATGCCGGCGAATAGATCGTGGTAAACGAATAGGTCAGATCGAGCGACGCAAAATAGGCAATGGGTAAAAGCAAGGCAATCTTGGCTCCTAGAAATCCCCAACGGCAGAGTTTTTTCGACCACGATTGCGGGTGAGCGCTGAAGCTGTATTCTCCCATCGAGACCGATACTGTGCCTGGCAGGGCGAGAAAGGCAAGAAAGACCGCGAAGAGAAACGCAGCCCGCGGCGTCGACGACCCAGGATCAAGAGAAATGCCCAGAAGACTGTCCTCAGTATCGTCGGAATTGTACGAAGTAATTTGCACGCTTGAGGTCCACAGCTCTGATTTACCCAACGACGTCAAATGCGCAATAACGTATCCCGCGGCGCTACCGTGCACGAATACAGAGTCGGGTTCCAGTAGCCATGCGTCCACCTTTCCAGGCAGCCTCCAGGAACCCTCCGGTGCAACTCCGGCGATTCTCGCTTTGCTGGTTCCCACGCGCACAATGCTGCCAACGATATGTGGATCCTCGCCGAACTCTCTCTTCCAAGCCGCATAGCTCAGAATCACACTGGTCAGGTCGCCATCCGACGCGCCGACGGGCGCTGCAAACTGCACCGGGACATTGAGCATCGCAAAAAGATAAGAACTAGCGTGCGCCACTCCCCATGTTTTCGATGCATAGGGCGCGACCGATACGGGCTCCTGTACGACCCGATAGAAGGCAAATCGATCAAAATACTTCTGTCTGCTTGCCGTCCAAACCCGATATTGCGCCGGTGAGATCGCAGGCAAAGAATGACCGTTAAAATCTGCATCCTGAATCAGCACCAGCCCCGGACAAACCTGATATTCCGACAAGGAGCGCTCGGTGCGCACGCGGGGGGATAGTAAGGCAACGGCATAACACGCGCACGATACGGCTGCCAGAATCAGAATGCACTGTGCGGCCGAACCCCGCATTTCCGTAAGTGGCGATCGATCTTGCCAGCCGCGTTTACGCAGGAAAAACGCATCCTGAAACGCCCCAAGACAAAACTCAACGACCTCGCGCTCGCCATTCCAGGAGAAGCCGCCGGCAGGTGTGCGATCCTGGCAAACCTGCCAGAGTTCCGCCTGCCACTCCCGATGCCACTCCCCGCGTAGCTCGGATGGCACCAACAAGGCGGCGCAACCGAGCAGGCTTAGATGAAATACGCGAGAGATCGACTCGGCAGGAGGTGTCATACGGACTTCGCCTCCTCGGAAGGAATGAGCCGTTCCAAGAGCGGATAACGTTTGCGCGATGTCTCCAGCGTCGTCTTTCCTGTTGCTGTCAGCTTGTAGTACTTTCTCGCCGGCCTCTGCTCCGCATCGGCGATGGACTGCTTCTCCCAGCGTGAACAGATCAATTCTTCGCGCTCTAACCGGCGCATCGCCGGATAGACGGTTCCGCTGGGCAGGCCGGTCATTTCCATGATGCTGAAACCGTAGACAAACCCGGCATCAATCGCCTGGAGGATGATCGCCGCGGTGTGGGAAAGTTTCACCTCTGTGGCCATGCCGCATTTTACCTATGTAGCTTTCTACTTGACAAGCCCTTATGTCGCTTGCTACATAGGGTATAGATCTTCTCGCTCCGGAGACTGTGGATGAAGCTACCTCTCTTAATATTGCTGGCGCTCGCTGTTCTATCGATCGGTCGGCATCGAGTTCTAGTGGTACCCTCTCGCACCGTCACATCGGGCCTCGGAATCGAGAATTCCCGTACCGAAAGCTGCATGGCTGCTTTCCATTATCGCCACGACGGGCCGGGCAACAGTCCAGACGCGTACTTGTCTGTTCAGAATTCAATCCTCTGTGTCTCCTTCGATAGTCATAGATTCCTAGTCCTTGAATGGAGCGGATCTATGCATTTACTCGTTTTTCTGGAGACAGGAAGAAGGAAATATGCTTGAGCTACAGAACCTTTGCAGAAGTTTCCGGGGCATTCCGGCCATCGAGAATGTCAGTTTTACGATAGCGTCCGGCGAGATCGCCGGATTTCTGGGCCCAAACGGCGCAGGCAAATCGACCACGGTTAAAATCATTACCGGTCTGCTACGTCCGAACGAGGGGCGTGTACTCTTCGAAGGCCGGGATGTCCGTGACGACATGGTTGCCTTTCGCGCCGCCCTCGGCTATGTTCCCGAAGAAGCCCATCTCTACAACTACTTATCGGGGTTGGAATATCTGCAACTGGTCGGCCGGCTTCGTGGGCTCGTCGAATCTCTCATCGAAGCCAAGGCAACCCGATTTCTCAAACTTCTTCATCTCGATTCCTGGCAGTACACGCCCATCTCCTCGTACTCGAAGGGAATGCGCCAACGTGTGCTGATCGCTGCGGCTCTGCTGCACGATCCTAAGCTGCTGATCTTCGACGAACCTCTCTCCGGTCTCGATGTGGTCTCTGCACGTCTCTTCAAAGACCTCGTTGAACTGCTGGCGGCGGAAGGCAAAGCGGTCATCTACATCTCGCACGTGCTTGAGGTCGTCGAACAGATATGCAGTCGCGTCATTGTCATTGCCAAGGGCAGGATTCTCGCCGACGCTCCTCCGTCCGAACTCACGAAGCTGATGAGCCTGCCCAATCTCGAAAGTGTCTTTGCGCAATTGATCGAGCAGCAGGACACCAGGAGCGATGCGCAAAAAATAGTTGATGTAATGCGGAGTACCCATGTCTGAATCGTTCCAGCGTCTTTTGACGATGTCAGGCCCCCAAGCACTTTCATTGAACGCCCAGGCAGCCTTGGGCCCGCCGCAGTCTCCCGAGCGCAGTCAGTTCTCGCTACTCGTCCGTCATTTTCTGGAGCGCTTCTTTAACCACGAAACCGCTTCGCCCGATGGCGATGCTAAGGCACGCCTGATTCTGATCGCGTGCGCGACGGGGCTACCTGGATTCATGGTTGCTTTGTACTTGTGGCCTGCCTACCATCCTTTTCCCGGATGGCCGCCGGGGCATCCCTCCAATGGGGGCCTGCCAACCTATTGGTTGCAGGTCAATCACCATTTTTTCTTTGTGCTCTATTCCTTCGTCGCGATGGGAGTTGTCACGATCTTTGAATGGGATATGTTCTTTCCCGATCTGCTCGATCTCTTTGTACTGACGACATTGCCTGTCCCGGATCGCAGACTCTTTCAGGGGCGGGTGGCCGCCATTGCCATCTTCATCGCCGGATTCTTGTTTGACGCAAATTTCATGGCGCCTCTGGTGCTCCTCGCGGTTGTCGACCCGCCGAATCCGGTGCGCTTTCTCGAGGCTCAACTACTGGCTGTGGCCACCAGCGGATTGTTCTCCGCTGCCTTCATCCTGGCGGTGCAAGGCGTGCTACTCGCCGTTCTCGGAGAGCGTAAATTCAGGCGGCTTTCTCTGCTGATTCAGTGCCTTTCGATTACTGTCCTCATGATGCTCATGCTGCTATTTCCTGTGCTCTCCGGGGCGGTTCCCGTGTTCCTCGAATCCGGCAGTATCTATGCGCGTTGCTTCCCCCCATTCTGGTTTCTGGGCGTTTACCAGCGAGTGCTGGAGGGAACATCGGCAATGCCCATCTACTCTCAACTCGCGCGAACTGGCTGCATTGCCCTATTCATAGCGATTGCGCTGGCGACGCTCACCTATCCATTTGCCTATCTGCGAAGAACACGACTGCTTGTGGAAGGTCCCGGCACGCGCGATACGCGCAATTGGGCTGCATATCCGCTGCATAAACTTATTCATGCCACGTTGCTTCGACTTCCGGTTCGCCGCGCGGTCTTCCACTTCATCAGCCAAACCATGATGCGCCTTCAGCGGAATCGCATCTATCTGGTTCTTTACGGAGGCGTAGGTCTCTCGGTCGTCGTCGCCACCATCCTCCGCTTGAAGATCGTGCATCATCAGGTTCGCATTGAAGTATCGGCCGACGGCCTGCGCTCGGCAATTGGCATCGTCGCCTTCTGGACCATCGCCGGACTGCACATGGCTTTCGTCTCTCCGGGAAACCGGCAGGGGAACTGGATCTTTCGCATCGCGCATGGAAGGCTGACGCACTTCCGATCTGCCATGCAGCAGTTGCAGGCCGCGAAACTGTGGGTGTTGCTCTGGGCATGGCTCATCATCGTCGGGGCCTGTGTCACTTTTCGCTCCATCGCTCCGCCTGAACTGCTCTCTTTGCCGGCCACGGCAAGCCAGTTGCTCATGACTGCCGGCCTGTGCCTGCTGCTCACCGACATATTCTTCCTGAATGTCACAGCTATCCCTTTTACCAGCGAGCAGCCTCGAGAGCAATCCAACCTTGCTCTCTCCGTGCTCAAATACTTCGCTTTCGTTCCCGCCGTAGCTTTGCTTCCGATTGCAGTCGAGCCATGGATCGAGATCAACTCACAACATTTTGTCTTCGCCGCAACGATGATTGCCGCAGCGCATCTGGCACTTCAAAGTCGCCATCGCGGGATCGTCCAGGAACACTGCGAGTTGCTTACTATCGATGACGACGAAGAAGAATTTCCCATCAAGCTTGGCCTCCGCTACTAAACCGGGCCATGAAATTTGAAAGACCGAGGTGAAGTATGGATTTCGATTATGTTGCGATGCCGGCAATCATTTTTGTGATTGGAATTCTGATTGCGTGGTTATGCATACAGCGCATTCGTTCGCACACGAAAAAAAGCTATCGCGTGGGTCGCAAAGTTGCCGAACGCATCGTTTTGTCGATCGTTGCCCTTGTGGCAACCGTCGTGGCGGGAAGCAGCTCGTTCAACGCGATCACTCTTCACCATTTCAGGGCGACGAATCCCCCTCCCGGAGCCTTTTACACCGTTAACGGCCACCGGATGCGCATCAACTGCACAGGCAGTGGTTCGCCTACCATCGTCCTTGAATCGGGGGGAGGAAACGACGGACTTGTTTGGGGCGGAGTTCAGCCGGAGCTTTCGAAAACCACGCGGGTTTGTTCCTATGACCGAGCCGGATACGGCTGGAGCGACGCATTGCCTGCCCCACGCGATGCCGACCACATCGCGGGCGAGTTGCATGAGCTTTTGCATCAGGCCAATGTGAACGGTCCCATCGTCTTGATGGGCCATTCGATCGCAGGACTCTATATCCGCGATTATGTCACGCGCTATCCGGCCGGTATTTCAGGCATCGTCTTTGTGGATGTATCCACGCCCATGCAGGAAGAGATCCCCTTCATAAAAGC
>CAYVMS010000214.1:0-6267 GCA_964452615.1 uncultured Occallatibacter sp. | reverse complement strand
CTCCATTGAAGACAAGAGCTTCGAGTCGCACTGGGGCATCAATGTGCTGCGCATTGCCGGTGCGCTGTGGCACGATCTGCGCAGCCACGGGCGCGCTCAGGGCGCCTCGACGCTGACCATGCAGTTGGCGCGTAACCTGTTTCTCTCTTCCGAGCGCTCCATGGGTCGCAAAGTGCAGGAGGCCTATCTCGCCATACAGATCGAGCGGGCATTTACCAAGCAACAGATCTTCACCCTCTACGGTAATCAGATCTATCTGGGTAGCGGAATGTACGGCTTTGAGGCCGCTTCGCACTTCTATTTTTCAAAGCACGCCAAGGATCTCACGCTGACCGAGGCGGCTCTGCTTGCCGGCCTGCCTAAAGGGCCTGTGGGATACTCCCCGATTCTCAATCCCGAAAAGGCGCTTCGCCGGCGCAACCTGGTGCTGACAGAGATGGAGGATGACCGGGCTATCTCTCACCGCGAAGCCGAACAGGCGCGCAACGCCCCGCTTGGCCTGCATATCGCCCAGCCGGAGATGTCGGCCGCTCCCTGGTTTGAGGAGAGTGTGAGGCAAGAGCTGGAGAAACGCTTCGGCAGCGAAGAGGTGCATGAGGCCGGACTGAAGATTGAGACCACGCTCGATCTCGACCTGCAAAAGACAGCCAACCGCGCAGTTTTAGATGGCTTGGCCACATACGAGCGGCGGCGTGGCTGGTTAGGCAAACTGGACAACGTGCTCACCGGCGGCAACACCATCGAGGATTACAAGCATCCCGATTGGGCGATGAAGACCGGGCCTGGAGACTATGTTCATGCTGTGGTCACTCGCGACCTGCCGCTTGAGATTCACGCCCGCGTGGGCTCCAGCGAGATCGTGCTCTTACCGGACGATTGGAAATGGACCGGCGAGCGCTTTGGCGACGCCCTCGTCAAGCCAGGCGATGTGATCTATGTGCACCTCGGCGAGGAGATGGACGGCAAGGCGCGCCGGGCCGTGCTTGAGCAAGACTCGGGAGTACAAGGCTCTTTAATGGCGATGGATAACACGACCGGCGACGTGCTGGCGATGGTGGGCGGACGGGACTATGCAGTCAGTCAGTTCAACCGGGCCATCCAGTCCGAGCGGCAGACCGGCTCAAGCTTCAAGATCTACGACTACACCGCCGCCATCGAGGACGGAGCCAAACCCAGCGACATCATCGTCGATGGGCCGGTCAGCTTCGGTGGTTATTCGCCGCACAACTACGAGAACGACTACAAGGGCGCGATGACCTTGACCAATGCCTTTGCCGAGTCGCGCAACATTCCAGCTCTCAAGCTGGCTGCGCACGTCGGCATCCACAAGGTCATCGACGTGGCTCACCGCTTTGGCGTCACGTCGAACATTCCCGCCTATCTGCCATCGGCGATTGGCGCAGCCGAGATCACTCTCGAGGAGCAGGTAGCCAGCTACTCGGTCTTTCCCAATGATGGGCTGCGCGTGAAGCCACGGCTCATTCGCAAGGTTGAGAACGCCGACGGCATCACACTATGGGAGGATCCGCCAGAGGCGGACGATGTGATCGACCAGCAGACTGCGCGCGCCATGATGACCCTGCTGCGGGCCGTTATCCAGCACGGCACCGGTCAGGCGGCGTCGCAACTCAACCACCCTCTCGGCGGCAAGACGGGAACAACCAGCGACTACACCGACGCGTGGTTTCTGGGCTTCTCGCCTTCGATCACTTGCGGTGTTTGGGTGGGGTTCGATAGCCGCGAGTCACTGGGCGACAAGGAGACCGGAGCCAAAGCTGCGCTGCCGATCTGGATGGCCGTTATGCGCGAAGCCATCGCGGGAAAAGAGAACGAGCAGTTCCTCGGCGATGAGCAGGATCCTTCACTGCTAAAAGTGGCAGTAGAGCCGCCCGCGAATCCCGGAGCAACAGCAGCCCCGCCTGCCGTGACTGTGAAGGCAAGCACTCCAGCCAAACCGCCAGCTTTGCCCGTTCCTAAGCCCACAGTGCAACCAGCCGTAGCAGCCAAGCCAGCGATCAAGCCATCGCTGCCCCCGCAGCCCGCTTCAATCAAACCTGCGGGTGCCGTCAAGCCTGCACTGACTTCTGTCGCCAGTCCGCCGCTACCGAAAGAGCGGAGATAAGAAACTCCAGCTTTCTGCGAGCTTCAAGCGTCCGTTGCTGACGATTACTCACGCGCCATATTGCTCGTCGCTCACCTGCTCCATCCAATCGACGGTTTTGCCATCGAGCATCTCCTGAATGGCAATGTGTGTCATCGCTGTTCCCGGCGCCGCTCCGTGCCAATGCCTTTCTCCCGGAGCAAACCAGATGACGTCGCCGGGCCGGATCTCCTCGATTGGGCCATCCCAGCGCTGCGCACGCCCACAGCCGGATGTCACGATCAGGGTTTGGCCAAGTGGGTGAGTATGCCACGCGGTTCGCGCACCCGGCTCGAAGGTGACGCTCGCACCAACGACGCGCGCGGGTTCGGGAGCCTCAAAGAGCGGATCGACCCGGACCGTACCTGTGAAATATTCCGCCGGTCCCTTTCGTGAAAGCTGGGAACCGCATCGCTTGATCTCCATTGTTGACTTCTCCTCAAATAACCGACTGGGTTGTCTAGCGGCCGGTCATCTGCTCAATATGTTCAGGATACCGCGCGCCCTGTACCTCGATCTGCGACGCGGCGCTCTCGATCTTGTGCAGGTCATCGGCGGAAAGTTCAACCGCAGCGGCTCCAACATTCTCTTCCAACCGATGCAGCTTCGTCGTTCCTGGAATCGGCACGATCCACGGCTTCTGGGCCAGCAGCCAGGCGAGAGCGATCTGCGCGGGCGTGGCTTTCTTCTCAGCTCCGATCTTGGCGAGCAGATCGACCAGCCTCTGATTCGCTATGCGGGCCTCCGGGGTAAATCGCGGAATCGAGCTGCGAATGTCGGTCTTTTCGAACGTAGTCTTCTCGTCCATCTTGCCGGTCAAGAATCCCTTGCCGAGAGGGCTGTAGGGCACAAAGCCGATGCCGAGTTCTTCAAGGGTGGGGATGATTTCAGCCTCAGGTGTGCGGTACCAGAGTGAGTACTCGCTTTGCAGGGCGGTGACGGGTTGCACGGCGTGGGCGCGGCGGATGGTTTTGGGAGCGGCCTCTGACATGCCGAAGTGCTTGACCTTTCCCTCTGCGATTAGCTCCTTCACTGCTCCGGCCACGTCCTCGATTGGCACGTCCGGATCGACGCGGTGCTGATAGTAGAGATCGATAATATCGGTCTTCAGGCGCTTGAGCGAGCCTTCCACAGCCTGCTTGATGTGCTCGGGCAGGCTGTTGGTCGGCCTCGGGCCGCGGCTTCCGTCGGGATTGATGTCGAAGCCGAACTTGGTGGCGATGGCGACCTTGCCGCGGAAAGGCTCAAGGGCCTCGCCTACAAGTTCCTCGTTGTTGAACGGGCCATAGACTTCGGCCGTATCAAAGAAGGTTACGCCGCGTTCGACGGCAGCACGGAGCACCGCGATCGAATCCTTCTTCTCTGGAAACGGCGCATAGGAAAAGGTCATTCCCATGCAGCCAAGGCCAATAGCCGATACCTCAAGATTGCTCTTTCCCAGTTTGCGCTTTTGCATTGTTTCTCCTTTGATGATGCGAATTACTTCAGTGGATGGGGCAGCCCGTGCGCTTCCAGCCACCGGTAAAGCTCGTCGAGCCAGTGCGGAAATGCGGGCAACCCGCCTAAAGCAGAAGACAGTGGTGGAACTCAGCCTCGGTTAGCTCGCAGATCTTTCATTTCACGCTGTTATAGTCTTTATCGCTCACAGGCTCTAACCAAATTGTCTTTCCCTTTTGAGTTGGTGTAACCGCTATATAGGCAAAGCTACTTCCCGGTGCTGCGCCGTGCCAATGCTCTACGCCCGGTAGGCATTTAATTACATCTCCCTTGTGAACGATTCGTATTGGCTTTCCCCGTTCCTGATAATAGCCGGTGCCTTCGGTAATAAGTAGAACTTGACCACCTGGATGAATGTGCCAATCCAGCTTTGCACCGGCATCATAAACTGCTTGAGCAATACTGGGATCGAAGGTACTGTCTCCAACATTGAGTTCACTCAGCCAGATATTCCCTGTGTGATTCTTGGCTGTGGATAGCTCACCTTTTGGGAAAACTTGGTCCATTGTTTGCGCCTGGGACTGGAAGACGAACAGAAGGCTCACTGCGAAAGCAATGACGCAAAGTTTTATCCTCATGTGCTTAACCTCTCCTTTGGGTTCTCCATTCGTGCGCGCTGTCAGTTCGATAGCAACAGTTACTTTTATTTAAGCGAAGCCATGTCGATCGAGAAGCGATACTTCACATCGGACTTGAGCAGCCTCTCATAGGCTTCGTTGACCTTCTGGATCGGAATGACCTCGACGTTGGCGGTGATGTTGTGCTTGCCACAGAAGTCGAGCATCTCCTGGGTTTCGGGGAGGCCGCCAATTGGGGATCCGGAAAGACTGCGACGCCTCATGATCAGACCGAAGACCGCGACGGGTAGAGGCTTCTCCGGCGCGCCCACTATCGTGATATTGCCGTCGCGGCGCAGCATCCCGATGTAGGCGTTGATGTCGTGATCGGCGGCAACCGCGTCGAGAATGAAGTCGAAGCTGCCGGCATGTTTGGCCATTTCATTAGCGTTGCGCGATATGACAACCTCATCGGCGCCGAGGCGAAGAGCATCATCCTTTTTGCCAGGCGAGGTGGTGAATACGACGGTGTGCGCTCCCATGGCGTGCGCAAATTTGACGCCCATGTGACCGAGTCCGCCGAGGCCAACGACACCGACCTTCTTGTCCTTGGTTACGCTCCAGTGACGCATCGGCGAATAGGTGGTGATGCCAGCGCAGAGCAGAGGCGCTGTTCCTGCAAGATCGAGGTTCGACGGAACGCGAAGCACGAAGCGCTCGGTGACGACGATGCTGTCGGAGTAGCCGCCATATGTGACGCCGCCAGTGTGTTTGTCGGGGAAGTTGTAGGTCAGGACCATGTTAGGGCAGAACTGCTCAAAGCCCGCCTTGCACTCAGGGCAAGTGCCGTCGGAGTCAACCAGGCAGCCCACAGCAGCCAGGTCACCGGCTTTGAATTTCTTGACAGCGGAGCCAACCTTTGTAACTCGGCCGACGATCTCGTGGCCGGGAACGCAAGGGTAGACGGTGGGCATGACTCCGCTCCACTCGTTGCGTGCCTGATGCAGGTCAGAGTGGCAGATGCCGCAGAAAAGGATCTCGATCTGCACGTCGTGTTCGGTGGGATCGCGACGCGCGATCGTGGTAGACGCAAACGGGGATGTGGCACTTGAAACGGAATAGGCCTTTGCGTTGTACATGTTTTTTCGAACCTCCTCGGCACATGGTATATACCGGCTGCGCCGTTGTCCGCAATACCGGCGAACTTGCTCGTAAATCAGAGTACGAAAAACCGGCGCTTTAGCGGTATCCCGATCCTGCCAACCTATTGCCTAATTCTGTCGATACGGGCAACTTTGTGTACGGTGTTCGCATTTAGTGCTACTTTGGTTTTTGAAGGAAAGAGGCGGGGACAAGATGGCAGTGCATAGCGTGGAAACTGGAAGCTCCCGGAACGAATTGGCTGAGACAAGGGCAGAATTGGCGCGTAGAATTGCCGCGCACATTCAAGTGGAAGGTCCAGTTGCCACCGATGTGCCCGGCCTTCGTCTCTCCCGCAGAAGCGAACCAACGGAATGCTATTCTGCTGCCTACGAGCCCGAACTGGTGGTTTGCGTACAGGGAGAAAAGCGAATCATAGTTGGCGGCACCACGCACATCTGCGATGGGTCCACATTTCTGCTGACCTCGATCGATCTGCCGGTGGTTGGCCAGATCACCAAGGCCTCAAAAGAGGAGCCGTTTCTGGCCATGAGCTTGAAGCTTGAGATGCCCGTCGTCCGGGAAATTCTAAGCCAGGATGAATTTCTCGTGCCTGAGGTTGCATTCGGAGTTCGGGGCATGGCTGTTGGCAAGACTCCTGCCGAGATGCTCGACGCCTGCTTGCGGCTGCTCGGCCTTTTGGAGACACCGAGAGATATTCCGTTCCTGGCAAGCCTCATGCAACGCGAGATCCTCTACCGGTTGCTGCAAGGGCCGCTTGGCAAGCATCTGCGCGCCATCGCCACGCTGGGCGAACAGAGCAATCGCACGGCTAAGGCTGTAGGGTGGCTCAAGGCAAACTTTGACAAGCCGCTGCGCGTCGAGGAACTCGCGTCGGTTGCGCAGATGGGTGTCTCTACGCTGCACCATCAC
>CAYVMS010000213.1:0-6307 GCA_964452615.1 uncultured Occallatibacter sp. | reverse complement strand
CGTCGAGGAACTCGCGTCGGTTGCGCAGATGGGTGTCTCTACGCTGCACCATCACTTTCGCTCGCTGACCTTGATGAGCCCGCTGCAATACCAGAAGAGGCTACGCCTGCACGCCGCGCGTGTGCGCATGTTGACTGAGGGACTCGACGCAGCCAGTGCAGCCTTTGAGGTTGGTTATGAGAGCGCCAGCCAGTTCAATCGCGAATATAGCCGCCTTTTTGGCCAGCCTCCGATGCGCGACATCAAGACGAAGCGGCTCGCTGCTACCGCGACAGCGCAGGGCTGACGGCGACTTACTCTGCAGGGTGCCTCAGGGGGGAACGGAGCGATTTTCATTCCTGCGACGCAGCCGGAGAATTGCTATCTAAGTGGGCCACTTACAAAATTACGGTCAGGTTATAGATTGTGTCAGGGCACGACTTCAGTCGTACCGCAAATGGGAGATTTAGACTCCGGCTTTAGCCGCTGGGGCATAGCAAACAACTCAAATCACGAATCGCAGGGGCTAAAGCCCAACATAATTTGCTGCTCTTTCGGCACGACTGAAGTCGTGCCCTGACACATTTTCAGTCACTATGGAACTTTGCTAGTGGCTCCCAACAACTGGAAATATCGTTGTGCTTTAGCTACGTCCTTGAAGATCTGCGCCTTGAGGGCCTCAGGCGATGGCCACTCGATCTCGCCTCGCAGGCGAAGCAGAAATTCCAGTTCGATCGGCGTGTCTTCGCCTAGCTCGACCGGTTCGAAGTTGAGTATGTGCGACTCGACAGCAAAGGAGGCCTCGCCAAAGGTAGGGCGATTACCCACATTTGTCACCGACTGGAAGCAGTGTCCGGCCACGGTGAGTCGCGTGACGTAAACGCCGAAGGCTGGCAGCAGGTCGCCGTAAGGCGCGAGATTGACGGTGGGCACGAGCAGGCGCGTGCCGATGCCGCGGCCACGGGCCTGTGTGGAACGAACGGCAAAGGGCCGCCCGAGCATCCAGCGGGCGTGGGTCACGTCTCCAGCTGCGATGCATTCGCGGATGGCGGAACTGGAGACCTCAAGTCCGTGAGCGCGGACTGGGGGGTGCACGCGGAGTCCAAAGCCGAACTCTGCCGCAAACTCCAGAAGCTCCGCAATGCCTGCCTCAGCGTTGCGGCCGAAGCGGAAGTTGCCGCCCTCATGAAGGCCGCAAACACCAAGTGCGTTGACCAGAATGCCTTGCACAAACTCACAGGCCGGCAATCCAGCCAGCGACGCATCGAAGGGCAGTAGAAGCACGGCGTCGATGCCGGTGAGAGAGAGCAGGCGCAGGCGTTCGTCGAGCGGCGTGAGCAGGCGCGGGGCCTGGGCGGGCCGGAGGAATTGCTCCGGGTGAGGCGAAAAAGTGATGGCGACGGCTCGCGCGCCAACCGATCGCGCCTCCGCCGCAACCGCCGAGAGAATCCGCTGGTGGCCCAGGTGCACGCCGTCGAAGTTACCGATGGCGGCCACTGTGGGACCAAAGCTGCCAGGAATCTCAGCGACTGAGCGGAAGACGATGAGTTCGCGGTCAATAGGAGCTGCGCTGCGGTCACTCATCGATTGGCGGGCTCCAGATTCACCGGCAGGCTGAGGCCGTCGTAGGCCAGGCGGATATTGTCGGGTAAGGCTCGATTGGTCTGTTCGTGGCCGAGTTCGTGGGCGATGTGGGTGAGCCAGGTCTGGCGCGCGCCGATGCGCCGGGCCCAGGCGATCGCCTGTTCGACAGTGGCGTGGGTGGGATGCGGCTTGTGGCGCAGCGCTGAGACGACAAGAGTGTCGAGGCCCGTGAGAAGCGAGAAGCTCGATTCAGGGATGGCGCTCACATCAGTTAAGTAGGCGGCCCGGCCAAAACGAAAGCCGGAAATCTCCATCTCGCCATGCAGAAGCGGCACGCGCAGGAAGTCAACACCATACACTCTGGTGGAATCGGCCAGCGGCTCGAGTTTGACACGTGCGCGGTTAGGATAGGTTGCACTCGGCGAGAGCGTGTAGTCATAGATGCGCTCCAGCACCTTTGCTGCTTCCGAACTGGCATAGAGCAGAATGGGGCCGCCCTCGCGAAAGACGGTGAAGCTGAGCGGGCGCAGATCGTCCATGCCCATGATGTGGTCGGCGTGGGAATGGGTGTAAAAGACTGCGTCCACGCGGGTAAGTCCGTTGCGCAGAGCCTGTTCGCGGAAGTCCGGGCCGGTGTCGATCACAACCACGCGCTCACGTGACTCGCCGGGTTCGCGCCAGCGCAGCAGCACCGAGGGGCGCAGCCGCCGGTCGTGTGGGTCTGTTGAGGTGCAGACCTGGCAGTCGCAGCCCAGCGTGGGAACCCCCATCGAGGTTCCCGTTCCCAGAAATGTGAGCAAACCGTCCATAGCTCTCAGTTAAAGATGCGGGTTGAGTTTCTCAGTTTCCCAGCCTAGCCGCAAAAACAAAGACGCGGCGAGGTTGGGGCACCCAGACTTTTAAGGAGATCGGCTCGTGATTTATTCCAGATCTCTGATCACTGACCCTTGTCTAGCGTTTTGCTTGTGGCGGGGGAGGCTGTGGCGGCTGCATGGCCTGCAAGCTGATCATGTTGGTCAGCTCGAGGAAGGCCATACGCACCTCAAACAGCACCGTCTGCAAGGTGTTGTCTTCAGCCGTGGTCAGGTTGCCGCGCGTCTTCTCAGCCAGGACACCTAACAAATCGATCGTGGTTCGCGCGCCGAGAATGTCTACTCTCGGACGCTGACCCTCCTGTGCGCCGGCGCCCATCTGGATCATGGCGGAGACGTAAAACTGCTGCACCAGATTCTCAAAGGCCACGGGCGGCTGCGCGCCCATTGCGGGATTCTGCGCACGCACCAGGTCTTCAAGGCGCTGTGCCGAGGCATCGTAGGCCACCTTCTGCTCGTGGCTCTCCTCGGCTGTGGGAGGGGGAGGCGTTCCCTCTTCGGCCTCTAAAGCCGCTGCCTGGGTGGTAGGGGGCTCACTTTTGGCTTCGCGCTTAGAGTCGTTGACGACCAGCCGTGGCCCGCCGCCCGACTCAACCGGCTCTGGTGCGGATTCCGCGGTCTCCGCAGGGTGCTGCTGGCTTTCGTGCTCCTCGTCCGCTTTGATCTTGCGGCGGTCAATCACGGTGAACTTCGGGGTATCGCTCATAGTTTTGGTTTCCTGTCCGTTCTGCTGACTGCATAATTTGCTAACTTGCTTCGAACTGGGGCGGCGCGGTCAAAATGCTTGCTGTGCCCATGGATTCTCCTGCAATGTAAGCGAGAGGTTGATTGCGAATCTCCGCCTCGCCACGAATCATGCCCAGGGCAAAGCCACGGTGGCCTGCTGCTAACGGCAATTCTGCGGCGCTGGTGATCTGTCCAGCGACCGTTCCGTTCTCAGAGGTTAACTCGGCGCCAATGGCCGGGACCGGCCCGAATAGCTCAAGTTGCCTCAAGTGGCGGTGCACGCTGCCCCGGGAGCGGATGCGTTCGACGATCTCCTGGCCCAGGTAGCAGCCTTTGCTGAAGTGAAGCGCCCGCATCTGCGAGGTCTCCTGCGGCAGGTCGCGCTCGGCGATGTCGATGCCATAGGCGGGGATCCCCTCAGCGATCCGTAGTGCCTCAAGAGATGCCGCCCCCGCCGGAGTTGCGCCTGCCTCGATCAGCGCCTGCCACAACGAGGGAATTTGATCTGCGTGTACCCAAAGTTCGTAATGCGGTGCAAGCACGCCGTAAGCCCGGACGACACGCATCGCAGAGCCTTCCCAGATAGTGAGCGTGCTAGTTAGCGGATCTTTGATCACCGGCAGGCCTAGTCCGGCGAGCAGGTCGGCGGCCTTCGGTCCAGTCACCCCGAGAGCCATCTCGCCGTCGATTGAGTCAAGGCTCAGGGGAACAAGTTCCACATCGTCCATGATGATGAAGCGGTCAAAGTGGGCGAGAAGGCGGTCAAATTGATCGGCGGCTATCTCAAGATAGAGTGCGTCGCCCTCGCGCCAGACGTGAAGTTCGCCCTGGATGCGACCCTGCGCGTTGAGCACCAGATTCCACGCGCCCGCGTTCTCCCCCAGATCGTTCACCATATTGGTGACCATTCCGCTTAGCCAGCGGAAGCGGTCCTCTCCGCGCACGGCCACGCGCCGCAGCCAGCCCAGATCATGGACCGCAGCTCCCGATAGCAGCGCCTCTATTTCACTCTCTGGCGCGTCCAACTTCAGAGGGGTCACCACGCCGCGATAGGCGGCCAGATCAATCCTTGCGTCAGCAGGAGCCAGTAGCGCGGCAAGCGTGCCCAGAGCTGCCGGCTGCGACTCATCCGTTGGATGGTCGGCCGAAAGGGCTTGGGAGATGGCATTTTCCGTCATAGGGGATCTTTTTCGCTGGCTTGGGCACGGATTTCCCGCGGGATCTCCGCAATATGTTGCATTCTGATTATAGCCTTGGAGGAAGATGAAGTTACGCCAACCGGGGAGGACGATGAGCGAGCAGCGGAGAGCAACGGCAACAGATAGGCGCAGCTGGATTCTCGCGGCGGCGTTGTGCCTCGCGGCATTCGCCTCTGCGCAACAGCCGGCAAAGCCTGCCTCAACCGCTCCGCAGACCGGCGAGCAGAGCCAACTCCCGGAGAACAGCAAGCCGAAGGCCGACGGCCACATTACTCCCGAACAGGCGCGCCAGCTCTTTGCCCTGGTTGACGAGCTGATCAAGTTCTCATCCCAGGAGACAGGTCTACCGATCAAAAGCGACGTGAAGCGCGAGATCACATCGCGCGCCGCTGTCGAGAGCAATTTGAAACAGAAGTTCGCTGAAGACGAAAGCGCCAAGCGCATGCAGCGCGGCGAGATCGTGCTGAAGAAGTTTGGTCTGCTCGACCGCGACTTCGCACTTACGCCCTTTCTGCTGCAGTTGCTTAAGGAGCAGATCGAAGCCTACTACGACTTCAAGACCAAGACCGTCTACATGATGGACTGGGTGGACATCGAGGAGCAGAAGCCGGTGCTGGCCCACGAGCTGACCCACGCCCTGCAAGACCAGCACTCCGACCTCCAGAAGTGGAACAGCCAGACACCCGAAGACGTTTCGCTCAACCACTCCGAGGATACCGATCACCTTGCCAAGGACGAAATGGACACCGCGCGCCAGGCTGTCGTCGAAGGCCAGGCCACGGCCGTCATGATGGATTACGTTCTCAAGCCGATGGGCAAGAGCCTGGTGAAAGATCCCGAGCTGATGGACGTGCTGAAGGAAAAGATGTCAGGCTCTCAGGACTCCCCCATCCTGGCACGCGCGCCGTTGTTGCTCTCCGAATCGCTTCTCTTCCCCTATCGCGAGGGGCTCAGCTTTGAACAGGATGTATGGATGGACCAGGGCCAGGAGGCAGCTTTCACCGGAACCCTGGACCATCCGCCTACATCGAGCTGGGAGATCATCAATCCGCGCGAATACGAAAAGAGGCATGTGCCCTCCGTGCCGCTGCTTCCCAATATCCATCCGCTGGTCGACAAGCTCTACAAGCCCTACGATATTGGCCAGATGGGCGAGCTCGACGTGCATATTCTCGCTGAGGTCCTTGGCGGAGACAATGCGGCCGCAAATCTGACGCCAGCCTGGGACGGAGGCCTCTATTGGGCCGGCCAACAGCTCAGCGCCAAGACGAAGGCAGAGCAGGCTAGCACAAACTCCATTGCCCTCTTCTATCTCTCCGTCTGGAAGAATGAAGCCTCCGCTCGATCCTTTGCCGGGCTCTATGCCGATGAGTTGGGCCGCAAATACTCTGGCGTCAAGCTCGCTTCGGCCTCTGGAAGCGGCGTACAGGCCAACCATCCCTCTAAATTTTCCGTGTTTCCGCCCGCCGCTTCATCGCCTGGGGAATCCGAGGATTCCGCGCCCTCAGACTCCGCTTCGCCGCTCGGAGAGCAGGTCTACTCCACCAACGAAGGTCCGGTGGTGATCACAACGCGCGACAAGCTGGTCTTCGTCGCCGAGAGCTTCCCCCTCGATCTGGCCCGCAAGCTCACGGCTCTCGTCCTCGACGCACAGGGAACCGGCGAGCTGCATCAAGCTCAAGCAGCGCAGCCCGGTGAAGCCCCGGGGCGCAATGCCGAGGTATTAGAGCCGCTGACCGGCAACCTGGTTCGCTTCTTCTCTGAGTGCGGCGTTATGAAAGCGGCGGTCGACGCGGGAATCAAAGCGGCGAGATAACTCAGGGGCACTCGCAACTTTCTTTCATCGTTCCGGTCTATTCAAACGGGATTTCAAGCGTATGCGTCCGAGCAAGTACACGGTTGACTTGCTCGGACGCATACACATGAACCGGCCCATGTTGCTGGAAT
>CAYVMS010000212.1:0-6355 GCA_964452615.1 uncultured Occallatibacter sp. | reverse complement strand
GGATACAGACAGGCCAAACCTAAACCACCGCGCCACATCTCGACTCTACAAGTCACTCTTATAATCAGACATTCCCTCAGGGGCTAAAGCCCAGCACTTGTTTTGTTGCGTTTGCGGCACGACTGAAGTCGTGCCCTGACACTTGTAAGCGTTCCCGATGAGTTTTTTCGCAGCCTGTAAAGTCGTACCCTTTCAAAACATCTACTTATTCAGAGGTTCCCTTATTTATAATCTAGGTGTTGGCTCCTATGCCTTTCTTGTGTCAAACGTCCCCGCGCGGTGCATTAAGGGTCGAGTATGATCCAATAAACTTATGATTCGAGCCCATGTAATCCGAGAAGCATGGCACCCGCAAACGAGGCAAGACCGTGACGCAGTTCTGCGGGAGTTAGCGGAGATTCTGGCCGGCCCTCACTTTTGCAACAGCAAGCGCTACCCTGCCTTGCTGCATTACATCGTTGAGATCACCCTGGCTAGAGCATTTTCGGGAAATGTGTAGACCGGAATTTTGTAGGTTTCCCATCCATTCCGCAGAAAAACGCGGAATGGATGGGGCACGCGAGTCTACAGTAAATCCGAAAATGCTATAAGGCCGTGGAACAACTGGCCGCTGTCAACGCTTTCAAGAGTCTTCTTCTTCCCAGCGCTGTCGCCGTAAGACTGCTGCGCAATGGGTCTCCGATGCCTTTCCGGCACAATCAGGATTGCTTGATGAGAAGAAACCTGCAGGTGTCTAACCGTTTGTCTCTTTCTTTTGCCTTGCGATCGCAGGTAAGATGCGTCTGTGTATTGAAGCGCAAAAATTTCTCCACCGGCAACAGAGAGAGGAAACGAGATGGCATTGACTGTACGGCTGAATGATAACGTCCGGCGATTTCTATGTGTACTTGCAGCGACGACCAGTTTGACGGCATGGCCAGCCAGCGCGCAAATGGCCGAGCCTCCACAATCCTCTATGGCGCAGATGACATCATCGCCTGAGAACCGGTCGTCTTCGGGAGATGCGCCGGACGACGCTGGTCCGTTGGCCACAGATCTCTCTCCAGCATTGACGGACGCCGCCATACGTAAAGCAGTCGGGAAGGTGGCTGACTGGCAGCTTGCGCGCACGGAGCCGGTCTTTAACCAGCAATGGACCTACGCTGTTTTGTACGATGGCTTTCTGGCGGCT
The DNA here is from genome assembly GCA_964452615.1 of uncultured Occallatibacter sp. Classification (GTDB taxonomy): domain Bacteria; phylum Acidobacteriota; class Terriglobia; order Terriglobales; family Acidobacteriaceae; genus Telmatobacter. Next base: position 5,184 of record CAYVMS010000212.1, on the reverse strand, counting down.
TCCAAGACGACCGGAGATGCACGCTATCGCGATGCAACGGCCAAAATGTCTGAGGGCTTCGGCTGGAAGCTGCTCGATGCACGCTTTCCCCACGCGGACGATATGGCCCTGGGCCAGTCGTACCTCGACCTCTATCTCGAAAAGAGGGATCCTGTTCGAATGGCCGATTCGAAGGCAATTCTGGATCGCCTCGTGGTGCGGCCCGATGATCCTGACAAGCTGCTCTGGTGGTGGTGCGATGCGCTGTTTATGGCTCCACCCGTACTGGCGAAGATGTCTGAGGCGACGGGCGACAGGCGCTATCTGGACCACATGGATCACGAGTGGTGGCTGACTTCAGCGAGTTTGTATGACCCGGTGCAACATCTGTATTCGCGCGACGCGAGTTATCTTGCGCGGAAAGAGAAGAATGGTCAGAAGCTATTCTGGTCGCGCGGGAATGGCTGGGTGATGGGCGCCTTTGCGAAGGTGCTCGCGGCAATGCCCGAAGATTATCCCAACCGCGGTAAATACATTGCCCAATACAATGAAATGGCTAATCGGATTGCTTCTATCCAAGGCAAGGACGGGTTATGGAGAAGCGGACTTCTCGATCCCGAGAACTACGATTTACCCGAGGTCTCAGGCTCGGCATTTTTCACTTATTCGCTGGCATGGGGCATCAACCACGGTTTGCTGAACAAAGCAAAGTTTGAACCGGTGGTTAGCCGCGCATGGGCAGGGATGGTGGCACACATCTATGCGGACGGCAGGCTCGGATCGATTCAACCGATTGATGGAGCGCCAGGAAAGTTCAAGCCGTCCGCAAGCTATGTCTACGGAGTGGGAGGATTTCTGCTGGCTGCATCGGAGCTCGATGTGCTCGCGCTGCAGCCGGCCGTATGGGGGCTGCAATTGCGCCTTACCAATCCATTGAACATCGACCGCGGCGAAGAGGTCGTTGAAGTTCCGCTTAAGCAAGTCGCCGAACGCCTTCACTCTACTCCGGCCCAGTTGCAGGCGCTGGTTGCGATTGACGCTCGAAGCAAACAGCGCATCCCGAGCCAACTGTGGAGCGACCGGCAACGCACTGAACCCGATACTCTGCTGCTTCTGGTCAATTTGCCGGCCCATGGCGTATTGGACGTAACGTTTCAATTGGATCCGGCAGCGCCTCCCCTGAAGCCACAGGTGTTTGGGCGTGCGGTCCCTGAGCGCAAGGACGACTTCGCGTGGGAGAACGAAGTGGTGGCCTACCGGGTTTACGGCCCGGCGCTGGAAGCGACCGGCGAGATATCGTCCGGCATCGATGTATGGTCGAAACGCATTCCGAATTTTGTGGTGAACGACTTCTATGAGCGAGGCCAGAAAGCGAGCCTCACGCACAATCCTGATTTCACTTACCACAAGGACAATGGTCAAGGACTTGACTCTTATGATGTAGGCCCATCCCGAGGCTGTGGAGGTACTGCCGTATGGGCCGATAGCAAGCTGAATGTTTCCAGGAACTATACCTCCGCCCGGATCATCGCGGATGGACCCATCCGGTTTGAGTTTGAACTGTCCTATGCTCCCTGGCAGGCGAGCGGAAAAACGGTTTCGGAGACTAAGCGAATCTCGTTGGATGCAGGCTCGCATTTAAACAAGATTGTGTCGACCTACACATTTGACGGACCTGAGGCCATCGAGCTGGCGGCGGGGATCGCCATCCACGATGGAGGCGCCGTCACCGTGCCCAGTGGGAAAGGCATCGCATCCGTTTGGGACACCCCGCAGGATCCGTCGGCCGGGAGAATTTCCACTGGTCTGGTATCGCTACCTGCCGAGCAGGCAAAGACGCTCTCTGCGGCAAATCATTTGTTGATGATCTTTGAGCGGCATTCGGGTGAGCCCTTTACTTATTTTGCGGGATCGGGGTGGTCCAAGGCCGATATGCCAACACAGGCCAACTGGGATACCTATCTGGACAAGTTTCAGAACCTGCGAGAACATCCGATCGCGTTTTCCTGGACGAAGCGGTAACTCCTTGAACGCATAACAGCTTTGAAAGCGATCTTCCAACTGCAGACAGGATCGTTCGGTGAGCCGATAGCGATCGGGCAACTGAATGAAGAATGGCTGGATACAGTAGAAAAGAAGCCGAACTGGATTTGAGTGACAATCCGCACGGGTCAACCGCGAACCGGAAGAACGGCAATCTCGAATCGAGCCGCGGCAGCGAGCAACCACGATATGCTTCCACGTGCCTTTAGCACTCCTGTTCTGCGCGGCTTGACTGAAAGCCGAAGTCATCGGAGCCTCGCTATCTCTGCAAGTTCTGAACCGGTTTCATGCATTGTGCTTGCCGTAGGACCATGCTTCGCACCAGGTCATTTTCCGTTGCGAAGACGTTTTTCTATCTTCGCCAGAGCTTGATTGCATGAAGTCAAGTCTTCTGCAACATAGTCAGCGCCGGCTTCGATCAGTATCTTTTTCGCATTACCGAGCTGGACCTTCTTGGTTGCTGCCGGCAGTTGCTCCCATTGTTCGCTATCGAGCCCAACCAGATTTCCGGTTTGGGTGAGCCCAATAGTCCACATACCTGCATTTCTGCCTTCCTCAATATCGACGATTGTGTCCCCAATCTTGACGCAGGTGGCTGGTGGATAAACATCCAGAAGCTGTGCATTCTTCATCAACATCCACGGAGCCGGGCGTCCTGCGCCAACTTCATCCGGGCATACAGAAGCGTCGGGCTGAAAGCCTTGCTGGGCGGCCTGGGCCAATACCGGGGCCAGCATCTGGCGAGTATAGCCAGTGGTGCTGCCAATTCGGATTCCGCGGCTCTGCCAATCTTTCACGACCTGCGCGACGCCTGGGATCAGTTGCGAGTGCTGCGCAATGATCTTCATTTGCAGCGGGCCGAACTCCTCAAACAACGAGAGAACTTCTGCCTCGCCTGGTTCCCGGCCGGTAATCGATTTCCATTCTGCACGGATATTGGGCAGAGAGAGAATAGCTTGAATGTGATCCCGCTTTAACAGCCCCATATCGCGACGGGCGTCTTCAGCGGACAGCGTGATGCCATGCTGGGCAAATAGGGTTTGGAGCGCCAGTACTGGCGCCATCGACCCATGATCGACGGTTGTGCCTGCCCAGTCCAGCATGATGGCCCGAATGTGAAGAGGAGTTTTCATGCTCTGCCTGCTTGTGCGTTAAATGCGCAAATTACGCGACTGCCATTGTGTGAATTCATGAATGAAGTTTACGTTGGAAAGCGGGTGAGTCCAATCACTTAACGGTTAGTTGCGAGGGGCTGATCTGTTTGGAGGCGGGTGCCGAAGGCGCACACGCCGCCGGCAACGAGAGCAAAAAAGACAAAGAGGTCGAACAGCTTTGCCCATCCGAATTGCAAGACGAAGATCGTGACGAGAAAGGGAGAGAGAGTCTGCCCGATGGACCCGATGCCATTGACGAACCCGGCCGCGCGGCCGTGCAACTGATCGGGAACAGCGTCAAGGACTGCCATGGCGGACATGAGCACATCAACGCCATAGATCAGGATTCCCATCAAAGAGATGGATACGGCTGTTCCGAACCATCCGCTGCCTGCAAGGACAGGATGGAGAAGACAGATAAAGGCTAGCGCGAAGAGCATTCCTGCGCCAAGAACCATGCGCCGCTCCCCAAGCCAGCGGCGCAGAGAGTAGGCGGCGACAAGGGGACCAAGAAAACCGAAGAGTTCGAAGTAGGAGGCGAAGTGGTCGGCGGAATGCTGCGTGTAACCCAGGCTCGATGTGAGGTAGAGAGGCAACCAGAAGAGCAGGGTGTAACGCGTCATCTTGAGAAAGAAATACACGATGGAGATGACCTGAATTCTACGATTGGTCAGGATCTGGCGCCACGCGTGGGCCTGCGTTTCAATGGCGGACGAGTCTACGAGTGCGGAGGCAGAGTATTGAGAATCTCCTCGCACCGGCTGCGCCAGATGCGCAGTTCCGAAGAAGAAGAAGAGTGCCGCGAAGAGCAAGACAGCGGAGGAAACCAGGTAAGCAGGCTCAAACCCGGTAAGTACGACAACCCGAGTGTGAACGATCAGCCATGCGGTCAGCGCGGTAGCAAGCACTCCGCCCAGAATGTAGCTGGTGCTCCACCAGCCAAGCACACGATCCCGTTCGCTGCGATGGAACCACTGGCCAAGAAGCCTAAGCATAGCTGGCCATCCCAGGCCCTGGCCGAGACCGTTGCCAAACAGCAGCATCAACTGCAAGGCAGACAGGGAATGGAAGGCCAGCAGGCCGGTGCACAGGATAGAAATGGCTGCGCCCGCCAGGGCTGTACGGCGCGCACCAATTTTGTCTGCCAGCGTGCCGCCGACAAACTGGGCGATTGCGTAGGCTGCCCCAAAACAGATGAGGTTGAGGGCGAAGTGTGAGATTCCCGGTCCGGTTGTTGGGCTAATATCCTTGCGGCAGATGTAGTAACCGGCGTAGAGAATCCACGCTGACAGGAATACCTGATTGCGCGAATCGGACAGGGATTTGGCTTCCGTCATCACGGAATAACGCTCAACGCCGTTTGGGTGGCGGGCAATGATTCATGAAAGACCACTGCCTGTGCACGGGGCGCCATAGGAAAAACGATCTGTGTGACCGTTCCCTGCTGGAAGCTGTCAATGAGTCCATCGGGAAATGCGTTGGGCTGGCAGATCGATTTGATGAGCGAATCGATGGAGGCATCGTCGGTGCCATCAATATGTATGGAGCGTTGAGTCCCGTTGACGATGGTGAGCAACCCTGCCCGGCCATAGGAATTGACAAGAAAATTACTTGCGTTGTGATCGATAATCTGCCGGCCTGAAGACGTGTTACTGATCACCAGCCTGCCTCCCTCGTCGGACGAGATGCGCTCAAGCACCGAAGAATCGGGCGCGGAATCATTGAGCGATGCAGGGATTGGCCCGATCAGAATCAGAATTTGCTCTGTATCCGTGGGTGCAAGTGTGCGGGTGAGAGCGATACCGGCATGAAACTGGCCGGCCAGATTGAGCAATGGGGCAGTGTCTTCGATCCTGTCCACGGGTGCAAGCGCCTGAGGGCCATCAGAGGTCGATGGGGGCACGTAAAGCAACGCGTGATGATCCTGGAACACCGTTTGCCAGAAGGTAACGAACGGATCCTCCTGGGCAATCTGCCAGCGAATGCAGATCACGCAAAGAAAGAGCGC
>CAYVMS010000211.1:0-6371 GCA_964452615.1 uncultured Occallatibacter sp. | reverse complement strand
CCAAGAACGACGAAATTGTAACTGCCTATGATATGAAGGCCGTCGAGAAGATGGGATTGCTCAAGATGGACTTTCTAGGGCTGACGACGCTGACGGTGATTGACGATTGCCTGAAGCTGATCGAGAAGAGCCGCGGTGAAAAGGTCGACATCGAGAACATACCCTTGGATGACGAGGAGACTTACAAGAAAGTCTTTCAAACTGCGCTGACGGCGGGCGTTTTCCAGTTTGAGTCCAACGGCATGCGTGACATGCTAAGGCGCTACAAGCCGGACAAGCTGGAGGATTTGACGGCGTTGACGGCACTCTTCCGGCCGGGACCGATCCAGGGCGGCATGACCGACGACTTCATCGAGCGCAAGTGGGGGCGGCGCAAGGTTGAGTATATGCTGCCTGAGTTAGAGGCGATTCTCAAGGAGACTCTGGGAGTTATCGTCTATCAGGAACAGGTCATGCAGATCTCGAATGTGCTGGCGAGTTATTCGCTGGGCGAGGCCGATCTGCTGCGCCGGGCGATGGGCAAGAAGAAGCCCGAGGAGATGGCAAAGCAGCGCGATCGCTTCATGGATGGAGCGGATAAGCTGGGCCACAAGAAGACGACGGCGGGCGAAATCTTCGACCAGATGGAGAAGTTCGCCGGGTACGGATTTAATAAGTCGCACTCGGCAGCATACGGGCTGGTGAGTTACCAAACGGCTTATTTAAAGACGCACTACCCGGTAGAGTTCATGGCGGCACTGCTAACTTCGGAGACATCCAAGCCGGAGAATGTGGTGAAGTATATCGCCGAGTGCAAGGAGATGGGCATCAGCGTTGAACCGCCAGACGTACAGGTCTCAGGGGCGCAATTTACGCCGCATGGAGAGGCCATCCGCTTTGGCATGGCAGCGGTGAAGAACGTGGGCGGCAACGCGATCGAGTCGATCATGAAGGCGCGCGCGGAGGCGGGCGGGCGCTTCAAGAGCTTCTGGGAGTTTTGCGAGAAGGTCGATCTGCGCGTGATGAACAAGCGCGTGATCGAGTCGCTGATCAAGGCTGGCGCTCTGGACTCGCTGGGTTCACGGGCGGCGCTGATGAAGGCCGTAGACAAGGCGATGGAGCGAGCGCAGAGGGTGCAGAAGGATGCGGCGCAGGGGCAGAGCGGGCTCTTTGGGCTCTTTGATGAAGGCCCCAAAGCTGGGCGGGACGGCGACGATTTACCGAAGACCGCTGACTGGGAAGAGAGCGAGCGGCTGGCCAACGAGAAAGAAGTACTGGGATTCTTTGTCTCAGGACATCCGCTGGATAAGTACGCCGAGAAGCTACGGAATTTGACGGGGGTTATCTCTGTAGCCGATGCGCTGGAGCGCAAGCCGCCGGAGAAGCGCTGGGGAGCGCAGTCGGACCCGGCGGACGAGATAGTTGTTGCGGGAATGATTCTGGCACTGCAAGTGAAGAAGACCAAGAAGGACCAGAAGCTTTACGCAACCGCGGCGCTCGAAGATGCGACCGGGAAGATTGAGCTGGTCTGTTTCCCGCGGGACTACGAAAAGCTAGCGGGCCAGTTAAAGATGGAGGCGCCAGTGCTGTTGCGTGGGGTGCTAAGCGGCGACGAGGATGCAATGAAGATTGCTGTAAGTTCGATTCAGTCGCTCGAAGAGGTGCAGGTCAAGCTTCCTTCAGGAGTGCGGATTCGCATCAATCTGGAGCGAGCGACGGAGGAGATGTTTACCGGCCTGAAGAGTGCGGCCGACGCTGCGCCAGGGCCGGGCAAGGTGATGATGCATCTAGAGATGAAGAACCAATATGCGGTGATCCTTGAGCCGGATGGGATGAGCGTGGCTGCGGACAAGGGATGGGTGGAACGGGTCGAGGATTTAGTGGGAAGAGGGGCTGTTCAGCCGCTGGGATAAGGGATAGCTCGAAGCTACCCCATGTCGGGAAGATGGATAAACGGAGTAGTGTTTGTGCAGTCGCATTTGCAGCTGCCCCAAAATCCGCAGGCGCGGCGAGAATTGCGGGGCTCAAATAACATCAGCGCCTTGACGGAACGACGCCGGAAACCTAAGCTCAAACCAGCATCCTGCTTTATCGGGGTCTCTGGCAGCTTCGCTGGGCCGGGTGCAATTCCCAAGGCGCTTTCCGGATTGGACAGTGATGATTCCCTACCACTGGCAATATCTCCCGCTACTCCTGCAAATTATTGCAGCGTTTGGACTTGGCGCTGTGATGGTGACGGCCTCATGGTTTGTCGGGCGGCATCGTAATACGCCGACAAAGCTGGCCGCCTACGAATGCGGGATTGAGGCCGTAGGCGATGCGCGGCAACGCTTCAGCGTGCGCTTTTATATGGTCGCGGTGCTGTTTATTCTCTTCGATGTGGAAGCGGTGTTCATGATGCCCTGGGCGGTGGTCTACCGTAAACTCCCAGCCCTGACCGGCTGCAGCCGGCTATTCGGCTTTTGGGAGATGGTGGTCTACCTGGGATTTGTCGGGGTGGGGCTCTACTACATCGTGCGCAAAGGCATCCTGAACTGGAGCCGGGACAAGGCGGACCTATAGTGGCCGAAACTCCGAGGATTTTGGCAAATAAGGCCGCGGTTTTGGAGGGCTTGCCGGAGCATCCCGCGGTCAAGGCACTTCTGGCCTGGAATGCCGATGCTCTGGTTGACGCCAAGTTTGACCGGGGCGAACTGACCCTGACCATCGCTTCCGGGCAGATTTGCGCAGCGGCGGCTACGGTTCAGGCGGCCGGCTACAACTTCTTTGAGGATGTGACTGCTGTCGACTGGTTCCCTTCCACGCCGCGATTCCAACTGAGCTATCACATCGTGTCGCACACCCATAAGGAGCGTATCCGGCTGCGGGTGCTTGTGGACGGCAGCGACCCATCGGTCGATTCGATTGTCACGGTCTGGCCGGCGGCCAATTTTTACGAACGCGAGGTCTTTGACCTCTTCGGGATACGCTTTGAGGAGCATCCCAACCTGCGCCGCATCATGATGCCCGACGACTGGCAAGGGCATCCTTTGCGCAAGGACTATCCGGTGGAGGGATACCGCTGATGGCTGAGAGAGTCGGCACTCCAATCCTCCAAGCCGCGGTTGCAGAAGGCGCACACGATCAGCACATGGTGCTGAATATGGGGCCGCAGCACCCCTCGATGCACGGGGTTCTGCGCCTGGTGGTCGAGATCGACGGCGAGATCGTGGTGCGGCTCTATCCGGAGATTGGCTACCTTCACACCGGCATCGAGAAGACCTGCGAGGCCAAGTTCTATCAACAAGTCGTCCCGCTCACCGACCGCATCGACTACCTGAGCCCTCTGGCCAACAACCTTTGCTACTGCCTGGCTGTCGAAAAGCTACTCGGCCTGGAGATTCCCCCGAAAGCTCAGTGGCTGCGGGTGCTGCTTGCCGAGTTGACCCGGCTGAACTCGCACTTGATCTGGCTCGGCACTCACGCCATGGACATCGGCGCGCTGACCGTCTTTCTCTACACCTTCCGCGAGCGGGAGGAGATCTTAAGGATTCTTGAGGGTCTTTCCGGCCAGCGGATGATGACCAGCTACTTCCGCATCGGTGGGCTTGCGATGGAGCCGCCGCTGGACTTCCATGACCGTGTGCAGAAGTTTATTCGCACATTTCCGGAGAAGATTGACGAATACTCAAACCTGCTGACCGGCAATCCGATCTTCAAGAACCGCCTGCAGGGGGTGGGCGTCCTCTCGGCGGCAGATGCTGTTGCACTGGGCGTGACCGGGCCGAATATGCGCGGGTCAGGTGTGGACTTCGATCTGCGCCGCGATATGCCCTACTCCGGGTATGAGAAGTTTCAATTTGCGGTGCCTGTCGCTACCGAAGGCGATTGCTGGGCGCGGTATGTCATCCGGCTTCAGGAGATGCGAGAGAGTGTCGGAATTATTCAGCAGGTGCTGGATGGGATGCCTGAAGGCGCGATCAAGGCCGACGCACCCAAGATCGTGCTGCCTGACAGGGAAAAGATGAAGACACAGATGGAGGCGCTGATCCATCACTTCAAGATCGTTACGGAGGGCTTTGCGGTGCCGGCCGGCGAGGTCTATCAAGGCATCGAATCGCCGCGCGGGCAAATGGGCTACTATGTGGTCTCGGACGGCACGGCGAAGCCTTACCGCGTTCACATGCGCAATCCGTCGTTTACCACCCTCCAGGCACTGGAGACGATGTGTAAGGGACGGATGCTGGCCGATGTGGTAGCTGTGGTCGGATCGATCGATATTGTGCTAGGGGAGATCGACAGGTAAGGGGGTGTTTATGACCGACTACGCGAAACTTGCGGATTTAGCAAAGCTGAAAGCGATTGTAGACAATACGGCCGTCGAAAAACACAAGGAACTGCGAGCGGACAAGTGTACCTTTTTTGAGAGCGTGACGGCGCATCTGGCGAAGGAGATGAACAGGGCCAATGCGGAGCTGCGCAAGAAGAAGGCACCCATCTTTGACCGGGTTCATTTGCCGAGCTTCGATGAAGATATCTTTCTAACCTACGGGACAGATTCGTTATGCAGGGTTGGACGTGGGATTATGGGAGGAGGATGCCGGATCACGGCGGTTATCAGCGGTCCTCCAAATGGATACGAGATTTCGCGTAGGGAGTATCTTTGCAAGCAAGAGGAAGCTTGTCGAATAGTTCTTGCAATCGACGAAGCGAAAGAACGGACCATCGCGTTTAGTCCTGACGAAGTTGCGGCGGATATCATTGCGGGCATCCTGGTTGGTAAATTCAATTGAATCGAACATGGCTGGAAAGTGAACTTGGGGGTAACTGCAATGGGCGATGAAACGATGACTGTGTTCTCTCCCAAGCTGGCGGCGCGCTTTGACGCGCTGGTCCTCAAGTACCCGCTGCGCCGCTCGGCGCTGGTTCCTATGTTGCTCTATGCGCAGGATGAAATTGGCTATTTATCTGACACCGTGATTGCCGAAGTTGCTCACCGGATCGGCATCACCGAGTTGGACGTTCGCAACGTGGCAACTTACTACTCGATGCTGCGTTTCAAGCCGGCGGGTAAGTTCAACGTGCAGGTTTGCACTAACATCAGTTGCATGTTGCGCGGAGGCTATGAAGTATACGAGCGCTTTCAGAAAGAATTGGGCGTCGAAAGTAAGGGAGTTACCGCCGACGGAATGTTTTCGCTTGAAGAGGTCGAGTGCATCGGTGCCTGCTGCTGGGCGCCGGCCATCCAGGTCAACTACGAGTTCCATGAAGAGCTGAGCCCCAATCACGTGCCTGGCATATTGGCAGGTTATCGCGGGCGAGCGCAGTCAGAGGGGACAAAACCCGATGCCTAGACTCGTCTCGCATCCCGATGAGGTAAAGATCGTTACCCGGCGCTTTGGCCAGGGCGCAGCGAGGATCGAGCGCTATCTCGAACTCGGCGGCTACGCGGCTGCGAAGAAGTGCCTGGAGCAGGGTGCGGACTGGATCATTAATGAGATGAAGGCCAGTGGCCTGCGCGGGCGCGGCGGCGCTGGATTTCCCACGGGCTTGAAGTGGTCGTTCGTGCCAAAACAGAGCGCGAAGCCTAAGTATGTTCTGGTCAATGGCGACGAGAGCGAGCCCGGCACCTGCAAGGATCATCTGATCTTTCTGCACGATCCCCATGCCGTGATCGAAGGGACTATCATCGCCGGGCTTGCTATTGGCGCGAAACTGGGCTTCATCTATCTGCGTGGGGAATACCGCTACCTGCTGGAGATTATGGAGAAGGCTGTCGCGGATGCATACGCGAAGGGCTTTCTCGGCAAAAACATCTTTGGGTCGGACACAGAATTTCAAGTGATCACACAGACCGGCGCGGGTGCCTACGAAGTGGGCGAAGAGTCGGCGCTCATGGAGTCGCTCGAAGGTAAGCGCGGGGTGCCGCGTATCAAGCCGCCCTTCCCTGCCGTCGTCGGACTCTACGGCGGACCTACAGTGATCAACAACGCCGAGACCATCGCGACCGTCCCTCACGTGATCGACATGGGCGCGGCGGCCTATGCGGCAGTGGGCTCGGCGCGCAACGGCGGGACGAGATTATTCGGGATTAGCGGACATGTCGAGCGGCCAGGAGTCTACGAACTGCCGATGGGCTACAACTTGAAGAAGATTATTTACGACGTAGCCGGGGGTGTGCGCGGCGGACGTGGATTGAAGGCTGTGGTTCCGGGCGGATCTTCGACGCCGGTATTGCTACCCGAAGAGATCGACATCGGCATGGACTTCGACCAGGTTGGCAAGGCTGGCTCGATGCTGGGCTCGGGTGGTGTAGTGGTGATCGACGACCAAACCTGTATTGTTGAATTTGCACTGCGGACGATCAGCTTTTATCAGCACGAAAGCTGCGGCTGGTGCATTCCCTGCCGCGA
>CAYVMS010000210.1:0-6405 GCA_964452615.1 uncultured Occallatibacter sp. | reverse complement strand
CGAGCCACAGTTAGTCGAGGAACTCAGGGCCGCGTCGAAGCTGAGCGAAGAGGAGTTCGATAAGGCGCTTGAGAAGCTGGAGATTCACGGTGGGGCTCGTGTGGATTTTGGCGGCAACGTGACGGCAGGCGGTCCGGGCTGGAAGAAGACCTACACGGTGCAGGCGCAGTTTCGCGCGGAGCAGTTTGAGAAGGTGCTGCGATTCACCACATCCTCCGAGTGCAGGATGGCCGCGCTGGTCAGGCATTTTGGCGATGTCGAGGACGCGAGCCGGATCTGTGGAATTTGCGATGTGTGCGATCCAGAGGGGGCTGTGCTGAGGCTCTTCCGGCGGCCCACGGCGGCGGAGCGAGAGCTCGCGCAGTCAATTGCCAATGAGCTGCGAGCGGTGGATTACAAGGCTGCCGGGACGCTGCAACGGAATCTCGACTTGGTAGGCCAGACGAGCCGCAGCGAGTTTAACGGGCTGCTGGATGCGATGGTGCGGGCCGGGCTGATCGAGATTGAAGATGCCGAATTTGAAAAGGACGGAGAGGTCATCCGCTTTCGCAAGGTGCGGCTGACTGCGGCTGGATTGGAGATGCGGGCGGGCACGCCGGTTCAGTTGCTGATCAGCGATGGTGTGGTAGAGGAGTTTGGCGGACGGGCTCCTGCGCCAGCTCGAACCAAGAAGGCCAGGACAGCGAAGGTTGGCGAAGGGAAGTCTGAAGGGACGAAGGCGGCAGAGGCAGAGCCGACGCAACTGACGCAAGCTGGCCAGGCTTTGGCGGCGCGGCTGCGAGAGTGGCGGGCGGCCGAGGCAAAAAAGCTGGGAGTCCCGGCCTACCTGGTGTTGCATGATCGAACGCTGACGGCTCTAGCACAGATACGGCCAACAAATCCGAGGCAATTGCTGGAGATCAGCGGGATGGGTCCGGCCAAAGCAGAGCGCTTTGGCGAGGCGATTCTAGATCTGTGCTGCGCGGCGAAGTGAAAATCCTGTCAGTGTGTTGCGGGGCAGGCGCAGGCTTTGAAGGATTGCGCGGTGTGGTTCGACAGCGTGCAGACGTATTGCGGCCAGAACATCTGCAAGACTGTTGACGGGTCACCCGCGGAGAAATCTTCGATGTAGCTCTGGCTATACTTTGTCTTGGCGCTGGGGTCGGCTGCGAAGTCGGCGATGAGATGACCTACAGCGGGCGACGCAAAGTCTTTCTCGTGATAACTATGCGCGTAGTTATATTCCTCCGACCATTTGGCATCGACGCCGGTTTGATTTGACGCGATGAAGACTCGATAGTTCACGAGTGCGGCGGTAGAGGGATCGATCTGGGCGATGGTTATGGATGGATTATTGCCATGGTTCGGAGAGATCGACGAGACCATCTTGACCGGGACTGGCTTCGATTGGGCTGACGTCTGGCCGTCGTCTTTGAGAATACGCATTTCGTCCATGTGGGTATGAGCGAAGATCGCCAGCTCGACGACATCGCCGAAGTCTGCCAACACGTCCGCCATCTTCTCCGAGGAAAGAAACATTGCAGGCTTCTGGCCGCCGCAAACGTCGCCCATTCCCTTCATGGTCGAGTAAAGATCGACTCCCGGCGGAATGTGTCCCATAATCCAGATTTTCTGCTTTTTGGCGCGAGCATCAGTCAGTTGCTGCCGCAACCACGCGATCTGCGTATCGGCTCCGGAAGAATCTGCTTTGCCTGCGCAGGTCGTATAACTTTTGGACATGAATAGATCGTTCAGAACCAGAAGGCGCGCGTTTTCAATGGGAGCTGGAAGCGAAACGCTGTAGTATCCGCCGACTGCAAAGCTATCGAGAGCAGGTTGGCGCTCGGAGGCGGGGAAGCGCTTGGTTACTTCGTTACCGGTAGTTGAAAGAAACTCGCTGTGGGCATCGAGGCGGTAGTCGCCGCAGTCGGAGTCATTATTTCCAAGCGCTACATAGACGGGCACGCCGGGGAACGCGCCGTATAACTCATCGATCACATAGTCCAGCGTCTTCTCAACGAAGCCCCGGTAGTCGCTCGGCGTGGACTTTGGAAAGAGTGTGCTGTATTTGCAGTCAAAGGCATGGGAGACGAGATCGCCGCTGACGGTGACAAACTTTGCACCTGATGCGTTACTGCGCATTGCTTTCAGGCTGGAATTGAAGAGTGTTGTGGAGGTATCGACTCCGCGGGCGTGGCAGGACTGCTGCAAGGCAGCGAATCGCTGCTGTTGATCGGGCGAGGGTGGCGCGGCGAGAATTGCCTTCCACTCACTCACCGGAGCAGCGGCGAGTTGCGGAACCTTGGCTGGGTCGAAAAATGGCTCGAAGTGAATGTCGCTAACCAGAAGGGCAGGGATGGTGGCTTGTGATGGCCGCGGAGTTGGATAGACCTGTTGCGCAAAGGACGCGCCGGCGAGGAGGAGTGAGCAAAGCGGCGCGATTTGTTGCCTGGCGCTGCGAAGAATGCCGGTTGCAAGGATTCGTTTCATCAGTGCTCCCTGGTTAATGGTCATTCTTTCATGAGACGCACAGAAGGAGGATAAATCCTCGCTGATTCGATGTGTACAAAGTCGAAGGTCGAGTGTTCAAACATGCTAAAGGCTGCGAAAAAACTTGGTTTTTTGAGTGAAAAATCAGCGCTTTTTTGGCAACGAAGAGGGCAAAAAAGCGCTTTGAGATTACTGATTCGATAACAGGTATAAAATGCAAGTCGTTGATACGTAACCCGTTGTCTTCGATTGGAGGGAAGAAAAACGGACTCCATTGCGGGGCGGGGGCGGGGTAAGGGGATTTGACCGGTGGATTATCAGCCCGTGGCGCAATGGGCGATTTTCAGCACGGTCAGCAGTCCAGGACGGCCCAACTTATCGGCATAGAAGCAGGCGCATTGCTTTTCCACGAAGGCGTCGAAACCTTCGCTGTCCAGAACCTCGTTCAGACGAAGATAGAACGGATGGCCCGGTCCCACAGCCATATTCGCGTACGCCACCCACAAACCCTCTTGCCGCTCCCGCCCTATGCGCGTGTCCATCGCCATAACTCAATTTTACGAAAAACTGCTGTGGAAATGAGTACCGTCAAGCCGCGTGGAAAGCGGGACTTTCATCACGGGATGTTAAGCCTGTCGCCCTCAAAGCGCGGGATGCCGAAGTGGCCGCGCAGGTGAAGCAGGTCAACCGGGCTTAGATCGCCTTTGACGGTGACCAGGGTCAGGTTTGCTGGCGTCTCGACCAGCACCACTGCTCCTCGTACGTTCACGCCCTCTATCGTCAGCCACACATCGGTGGTCCCGTCGTGGAGCGGGGCTCCTGCGTTGGTGGTGGCAACCAGGTGCTTCCAGCCGCGCTGATGGTATGCCTCGCGGATGGCTGCAACCTGCGCCAAGTCCGTGATGCCGGAGGCGGGGAAGTGGAGCAGGTGTACGCTGATGCCGTCGATCTTGCCGATGGCCTGGCGAGTTTCCGGTTCCGAATCTGAAATCGTGCTGGAGACGATGGCCAGCATCGACCGGTCCAGGGTAAAGCTGGACTTAGTTGCGGCCTGTGCGCATAACTGCGCAAGCGCAGGCGGGGTCCACTCCAAATCGACCGAAGCGGCTGGCGTGCTTTGAGCCGCGACGGGCGCTTGCGCCAGGGCTGCCTGAGGGGCGATTGTCGCCGTCAAAATGGCGATTCCAAACCAATGCGAATTCTTCATAATCTTTTAAACGTAGCAGAGAGGGAAAAGTTGCCCAGAAGCTTGGACTGAAGCCGGAAAATGGCGGGCTTGCGGAGGCCGTGAAAGGCCGGTTGAGGAAAGATACGATGAAAATACCGGAAAGGCTGTTATCAGCCGCCCTGATGCGATAAACTCATGCGGGTACTTCATATTCAATCGCCGATTTTTGAGAGTCGTGGAGGGTACATAGAAATTGGGAAAAAGCATGGTGCCGAAGAAGATTTTCTTCACCAAGGGCGTGGGCAAACACAAAGAGCGTTTGACCTCCTTTGAGCTGGCGCTTCGGGATGCGGGTATTGCCTCGCAGAATCTGGTGCGCGTTTCATCGATCTTTCCGCCGCAGTGCAAGTTAATCACGCGCAAGCAGGGCCTTCAACATGTCAGTCCCGGTGAAGTTGTCTTTGCGGTGATCGCAGAGAACTCGACCCGCGAGGCCCACCGGCTGCTGGTTTCAAGCATAGGCGTGGCCATTCCCGCCGACAAAGACACCTACGGCTACCTGAGCGAGCATCACAGCTTTGGCGAGACCGAGGACCAGGCCGGTGAATACGCCGAGGAACTGGCGGCTGAAATGCTGGCGACAACTCTGGATGTGGAGTTCGATCCAGACAAGAGCTGGGACGAGAAGAAAGAGATCTATCGCATCTCGAACAAGATCGTGCGTACCAGCAATGTGACTCAGTCGGCCGTAGGCGACAGGCGCGGACTATGGACAACGACGATAGCCGCCGCCGTGTTGATTTTGGAAGAGTAGCCATCGCAATGCAGCAGGCTTTCCGGGCCAATTCCGCCTATGCGGGGTTGGCCTTGCTGTATCGCCATGAAAGAGAGTTTGGCAATCGATGACAAGCACGCGCAAGTACAACGTGGGACTGGTGCAGATGCGTATGGGCGCGCAGCCGGAAGCCAATATGGAGGCTGCGGTGCGCCATGTTCGCGAGGCGGCGCGGTTGGGTGCGAACGTCGTCTGCCTGCCGGAGCTCTTCCAGACACAGTATTTTTGCCAGCGCGAAGATCTACGGCTTTTCGATTTGGCTGAGGCGATACCGGGACCGTCGACGACGCGGCTCTCTGAGCTGGCGCGCGAGTTGCGGGTTGCGATTGTCGCTTCGCTCTTTGAGCGGCGTGCGGCGGGGCTCTATCACAACACTGCGGTAACGCTGAATGCCGATGGAGCGATTGCCGGCGTCTATCGCAAGATGCATATTCCAGACGATCCGCTTTATTACGAGAAGTATTATTTCGCGCCGGGTGATTTGGGCTTTCAAGCCGTGGATACTGCATTTGGCCGCGTGGGTACGCTGGTTTGCTGGGATCAGTGGTATCCCGAGGCGGCGCGGCTCACGGCGCTTAAAGGTGCTGAGGCGTTGTTTTATCCGACGGCGATAGGCTGGCATCCGGCGGAGAAAGAGGAGTTTGGCGCGGCACAGGTTGCGGCCTGGCAGACCATTCAACGCAGCCACGCTATTGCCAATGGGGTGTATGTCGCAGGGGTGAATCGCGTGGGCATGGAGCATGGCGATATTTTGGGTAATCGCGCCGAAGGGCCGGGGATTGAGTTTTTTGGCGGCAGCTTTCTGGCCGACCCATTTGGCCGCGTGATTGTTCAGGCCTCGCAGGATGCGGAGGAGATTCTGATCGGCGAAATCGACACGGGGTTGATTGAAGAGACGCGCCGCAACTGGCCTTTTCTGCGCGATCGCCGCATTGATGCGTATGCGCCGATCACCAAGCGCTTTCTTGATCCGGTGAATACGTGGCCGGCGGATGGAGATAGCCAGTAGAGATGCCCGATAACCATTTGACCGGAAAGACGCCACGAGAACTGGGCTATCGCATGCCCGCCGAATGGGAACAGCATGAGGCTACCTGGCTTGCGTGGCCGCACAACCCCGAGGACTGGCCGGGGAAGTTTCAGGGGATTCCGTGGCTCTATGCGGAGATCGTGCGCCTGCTGGCCGCGCATGAGCAGGTGCATCTGCTCGTCGAGGACGCCAAGGCCGAACAGCGCGTTCGGGGAATTCTCGAGCGAGCGGGCGCGAATCTTGATCGCGTGAGCTTTCACCAGTGGCCGACCAACCGGAGTTGGACGCGGGACTCGGGGCCGATTTTTGTGCGGAATGCGGACGGCAAGGTTGCCATTACTAACTGGCATTTCAATGGCTGGGCAAAGTACTCCAACTGGCCGCTTGACGATCTGGTGCCGGGGCGGGTGGCGGAGTTGTTGGGCTTGCCGTCCTGGCACCCGGCGATTAAGAACGAGGACGGTACGAAGTGCGTAGTGCTTGAGGGCGGGTCCATCGATACAAATGGACAGGGCGTTTTGCTCACTACTGAAGAGTGCCTGCTTAGTGAGGTGCAGCAGCGGAACCCTGGCGTGAGCCGCGAGCGGCTGGAGCGGGTCTTTCACGATTATCTCGGTATCGATCAGGTGCTCTGGCTCGACCGCGGAATCGTTGGCGACGACACGCATGGGCACATCGACGATATTGCCCGGTTCGCTGGCGCGGAGACGATTGTGGCTTGCGTCGAGCCGAATGCGAGTGACCCGAACCATGCGCCGCTGGCCGAGAATCTGGATCGGTTGAAGGCCGCGCGCACCCTTGACGGCAAGCAATTTGACTTAGTCGAGTTACCGATGCCGAGGCCCGTGAAATTTGATGGCCAGAGGCTGCCGGCCAGTTATGCCAACTTCTATATCGCTAATG
>CAYVMS010000209.1:0-6406 GCA_964452615.1 uncultured Occallatibacter sp. | reverse complement strand
GTGGCGCAGCAAACCTCCTAATACGCTGTCAGCTTGTGCAGAGCGTAGCGAACGAACTAATACGCTGTCATCCTGAGCGGAGCGAAGCGAAGTCGAAGGACCTGCGGTTTGAATCGCTCGCTCGTGGAACCACCCTTCGTCCCGTTGGGACGAATCGAGAATAGCCCAGCAGAAGCGCAGCGCACTGCTGGGTGCTGAACCACCGGTTTCGAATCGCGTCCCGTAGGGCCGCAGCGAATCCACATGAAGAATGGAAAGCAGAAACACAATGGCGGATTTCTTATTGGAGATTGGGCTGGATGAGATTCCTGCCCGCATGATTGCCGGAGCCGAGGCCGAGTTGGGCCGTCGCGTCAATGACTTGCTTGCCCGCGAGCGGCTGCTTGCGCCCGAAGCCAAACTTACCACTTACTCGACGCCGCGCCGATTGGCCGTGCTGGTTGAGGGCGTATTGGCGAGCCAGGCCGACACCGAGGAGAAGCTGACCGGACCCTCGTGGAAGGTTGCCTTCAAAGACGGCGCGCCGACTCCCGCTGCCGCAGCCTTTGCGAAAAAGGCCGGCGTCGCGGTTGAGGCTTTGGAGAAGGTCACCAATGCCAAGGGTGAGTACGTTGGCGCGACAGTGAAGCGCCTGGGCCGCGTTGCCTCTGAGTTGCTGGCCACTGAGTTGCCGAAGGAAGTGCTCGGCCTTTACTGGGCCAAAAATATGTACTGGCGCGCCGGAAAGCCGGAGCGCTTTGTACGGCCTGTACGCTGGGTGGTTGCTTTGCTTGACTCGGCGATTGTTCCTCTTGAGATTGCCGGCATCAAGGCGGGGAATGCGAGCCGGGGACATCGCATATTGCACGGCGAGCGATCCGTGCTTTTGACTTCACCTAAGAGCTACGCCGAAGAGCTGCGCAAGGCATTTGTGGTTGTCGATGTAGCCGAGCGCAGGCAGACAATTCGCAAGGCTCTCGATGCAGCAACGCGCGCGGTTGCCGGAGCACGCTGGCGCGAAGACGAGCCGCTGATCGAGACTGTGGTTCATCTCACTGAGTGGCCTTCGGTAGTACTGGGAGACTTTGAGTCGGAATATCTTGCGCTGCCCGAAGAGGTGCTAGTCACGGTGATGCGCGACCATCAGAAGTATTTTGCGGTCGAGAGTGCCGATGGCAAACTCGCCCCGCATTTTCTGGCCGTGCTCAACACCCAGGTGGACGATGAAGGCCGGGAGATCATTCGCCACGGCAACGCGCGTGTGCTGCGCGCACGCTTCAAGGATGCGCGCTTCTTCTGGGAGGTTGACCAGAAGATTCCGCTTGTCAACCGCGTTGAGAGCTTGAAAAATGTCACCTTCCAGAAAGAACTTGGGAGTTATTTCTGGAAGACCCAGGCAAACTTAGCTGTGGTGAGTGCATTGGCTGCGGCGGTCAAGAAAGCGGAAGTTAACTTCGACGAGGCAGCATTGCTGAAGGCCGTCGAGCTGGCCAAAACCGACCTGACTACAGAGTTAGTAAAAGAGTTTACCGAGTTACAGGGAGTTATCGGTGGACTCTACGCCAAGTCACAGGGCTTGGGCGACACGGTTGCGCAAGCCATCTATGCGCAATACACGCCGGTCTCGACTGACGACGCGATTCCTGTTACCGCTGAAGGACAGTTACTTGGTCTTGCAGATCGCTTCCAGACCATCGTCGCCATGTTCGGCCTTGGCAACAAGCCAACCGGCTCTAAGGATCCCTTTGCTCTTAGAAGAGCGGGAAACGCTATTATCAAGATACTTGCAGAATCCAATCTGGAACTCACACTTGATGGAATCTATTCTGCCGTTTATCCGATTTTGAAAGATTCTGGAGTGAACTTCACTGAGGTTACGGCGTTCCTGATAGAGCGCCTAAGTTTTTACCTCAAAGACGTCCGCGGTTTCGAATATGACGTGGTGAATGCCGTCACATCGGCGGGAACAAAGGTTGGAGCCACAGAGATTACAGTTGGCGCCGAAAATGTCCGACACACAATAGCCAGGGCTGAGGCATTAACCGCTGCTCGACAGTCTGCTGACTTTGCCGCTGTCTGCGCCGCCTTTAAGCGCATCAAAAATATCCTGCGCCAGGCTGATGAGAAGGGCTTTGCCCTCGGTTCGCCAAAGGATGTGGCGCTTGCGCCGGAGGCACGGCAACTTGCCGATGCGGCCGATACGCTGGCTCCCGAAGTTGCGTTGCTGCGCGGCGAGAGAGCTTACGATGAAGCGCTGGCGCGGATCGCCACGCTGCGTCCGGCCGTCGATGCCTTCTTCGACAAGGTGATGGTCCTCGATCCCGATGAGAAGATCCGCGGCGCGCATCTGGGCCTGATCGATGGAGTGCTGCGCGGCTTCTCCGGTATCGCCGACTTCAGTGAGATTGTCACGTCGTAAAGCTGGAAGACTTGTAGCCTAAGGTGAAAGTTTGGCTTTGACAAGGCACGGCTTTAGTCCTAGCTATCCGTAATTCGGGGCGAATTGAAGTTTGCAGATTATTTCCGTCCCCCTGTTACCCTGAATTTGGGCTGACCCTCTCGAACGGGTCAGCCCGGTTCGCCACCCCCTCTTGCCCACCCCCTCCCCTCCTACTTGCTGTGAAACTGTGGAACTGTGATGAAATGCCTCGCGCTTATGCGTTGACTAGGGCTTCTTCTCAGCAACCGCGGTTCTTCTTCCCCGTCTACAATCAATAGAGATGTCTGACACGCTTTATCTCAGTCTGTGGTATCCCAATCTGCGCCTGGCCTCGCTTGCCGACAAGCTGACGGCGGTGCTGGAAGCCTTTGCCGCGAACGGCGGCGAGGCGCGCGTCTATGCCGCTACGGTGTGGCCAATCGATTGGAGCGAGTCGCCGGTCTTTCAGCAAGTCTATGGCCGCCGCGCTGGAGCGGCCAGCGACGGAGCCATCGCGCTAGGCGTTGAGCCGCGGCTTGCCGTGGAAGAGGCGTTGGAAATCCTGCATGACGACTACGCCTACGAATTCCAGATAGGCTGGAGCCTCTGGGAGTTGGAGGCCGCAACGGACCTCGACGCTCGCTGGGCGAGGGAGCCGCGCCTGGTGCGTGTGACAGGCTTTGGTCCACTCTTTGATGAAGGCGCCTATGAAGCCGACGGCCATATCCGAATCGACTTTGGCTCCGACACACCATTTCTTGAAGAGGACCTGGAGCTCGATTCGGTGGCAGCCAAGCACGTGGAGCAGAATGTGCGGCAACTCGTCGAACTCACCGCAGCGGTCGAAAAGGCCTCCGGCGCGACGGCGCGCCTCTTGTGGAGTGAACTGGGCGAGAGTCTAGCGCAGCGGCTTGCGGCCCGGCTCACGAAGCGGCTCGGAGGAGCGAACTGACCGTGGCCTTCACCATTGCAAGGCTGAGACTGCTCATCGTGGCGGCGGGAGTTCTGCTGCTGGCCTCGCTGGTGGTGTTTCTCACGATTGGCAAATGGAAGAATCCGCTGAATCGTCGCGACCTGCCCAAGCGGCTGGGATTTGAGATTAAGCAAGAGTCTAACGGCGTTACCTTTTCTCATGCTCTCGGCGCGCATTCGCAGTTCAAGATTCACGCGTCCAAGGTCGTGCAGTTGAAGCAGGGCAATGCTTTGCTGCATGACGTGAAGATCGAGCTCTACGGGGAAGACGGCAGCCGCGTGGACCGCATCGAAGGCGACGAGTTTGAGTACGACCAGAAGGCGGGCACCGCCAAGGCGACGGGACCAGTGGAGATCACACTGATGCGGCCTGGCGTTGCGCCGGCTATTGCGCCCAAAGCAACTGCCCGAGATGCGATGAAAGACAGCCCGAAAGGCAGCCCAATCGCCTCAGTAGCGCAGGCAGCCGCGCAGGGCGAGATCCACGTGAAGACCAGCGGACTCACCTTTGACCAGCACAGCGGAGTGGCCACAACCAGCCAACGTGTGGACTTTTCCATGTCGCAGGGAAGCGGCAGCTCGATAGGCGCCACATTCGACTCGCAGCAGGGTCTGCTGGTTTTGGACACGGCCGTGGAGTTGACAGCGAAGCGCGGCGTGGCGACGGTCCAGATTCACGCTCAACATGGGGAGTTTGAACGCGACACGCAGACGTGCCGGCTGCACGCAGCGAGAGCCGAATACCAGGGTGGCGACTCAACGGCCGGCGATGCGAAGGTTTTCTTTCGTGAAGACGGATCGGCGGTTCGGCTGGATGCGACGAACGGCTTCACGCTGACCACCGCATCTGGGGGCCACCTTTCTGCTCCTACCGGGCAGATGGATTTTGATGAGCGCAATCTGCCTCGCCATGGCAGCCTAACGGGCGGAGTCTCGATGGACTCGGTGAGTGTGCCGGGGGCCGCGCAGCGGCGACAGTTGCATGGAGGTGCGCCGACGGTGAATCTCGAGTTCAACGCGCGGGGTAAGCTGCGGCAGGCGCATTTGGAGCAGGGCGTGGCATTGGACAGCGAGGAGTTGAGCCAAGCGGCGGGCCAGCCGCAGCGGCAGAGTCGCCATTGGCGTTCGCCGGTTGCCGATGTCGACTTTCGCGACTCCAGCCATGGTCAGATCGAGCCGGCAACTATGCGCGGCAGCGGCGGCGTGGTGGTGACGGGCGAGAGCCAGCGGGGAAACGACGCGGTTGCACCTTCGCGGCTTTCGGCCGATGAGGTGACGGGCGAGTTTGGGCCAGGGTCGCGGGTGAGCGTGCTGCATGGGATTGGCCACGCGAGCATAGAGGAGACCGCTGCGACGGGAGTCCGGCAGTCGACGAGTGGCGATAGGGTGGAGGCGCATTTCGCGGCTGCTGCGCAGGTTCAAGGGAAGTCGAGTCCGAAAGGCGGGAGCCGTAGCGAGGGCGATCTTGAGTCGGCGACGGTCGAGGGGCATGTAGTGCTGACGCAGCAGCCGGTGGCAAAGCCAGGTGCGCCTGCTCCGGCCCTGCTGCGGGCCACGGCTGGC
Organism: uncultured Occallatibacter sp.; assembly: GCA_964452615.1. GTDB lineage: Bacteria > Acidobacteriota > Terriglobia > Terriglobales > Acidobacteriaceae > Telmatobacter. Next base: position 1,473 of record CAYVMS010000209.1, on the reverse strand, counting down.
CGCGCCGCCTATGAGGCTTCGGGTGAGTGGATGCATTTGACGTTGAGTCCACGGGTTGAAGACGGCGCTTTGCAGCTTACAGCCGACAAGGTTGACGTTTCGCGGGCCTCCGGTGACGCCTTTGCTCATGGCAATATAAAAGCGAGCTGGAGCGATGCCAGCGGTCGGCAGGGAAGACCCGCAGCCAGCCAAGGCGGTGTAGCTCTGGGCGGGCAGGGACCGGCACATGTGGTGGCTACCGAAGCCGAGCTGCGGCAGGCGACAGGCGAAGCTACATTCAGCGGACACGCACGCCTGTGGCAGCAGGCCAACTCAATTGCCGCGCCTGTGATCGTGCTCGACCGGGGGCGGCAGACGCTGATTGCGCGTACGACGGACCGCGCCGAGCCGGTAAGAGCTGTGCTGGTGACCGCCGGCGGTGCGGAGACGGGTAGCGACGCGAGCAAGCAGGCAGGGAAGTCCGGCCAGCCGGCTGTGATCAGGGTGCGCGGAGGCGATTTGAAGTACTCAGACGGCGAACGCAAGGCTGTGATGCATGGGGGCATTCTAGGCGCGGTGGTTGCCGAGACGGGAACAGCAACATCCTCTTCAGATCAGGTCGAGGTGGTGCTGCTGCCGGCGGGCAAGGCCGTTCAGGGGCAGGCTCAGGTGGAGAGTATGACTGCGCGCGGCCATGTGGTGCTGACCTCCGAGGGCAGGCGCGGGACCGGCGAGCAGTTGGTCTTTACCAGCGCCACGAATGAGTATGTGCTGACGGGAACGGCGGCCGCTCCGCCGAAGATGACCGATCCAACGCGGGGAACGGTCTCTGGCGAGGCTTTGATCTTCCATGGCCGCGATGACAGCGTGAGCGTCGAGGGCGGAGGCAGTAAGACTGTGACGCAGACAACCGCACCGAGGTGAGACCGTAAGATAGAGTTTGAAGCGGCGAAAGCGAGCTCGATGGATACATTGATCGCCGAAGGAATCGGCAAGACATACAAGGGGCGACAGGTCGTCCGCGGAGTGGACCTGAAGATCTCGCGCGGCGAGGTGGTGGGGCTGCTGGGGCCGAACGGCGCGGGCAAGACCACCTGCTTCTACATGATTGTCGGACTGGTCGAGCCCGATATGGGCCGCGTGATGGTGGACGAGACAGAGATCACGCAGACGCCGATGTACCTGCGCGCGCGCAACTTCGGGATCAGCTATCTGCCCCAGGAGCCCTCGGTCTTTCGCAAGCTGACCGTGGAGGAGAACATCCTGGCGGTGCTCGAGGCGCAGCCCCTGGGCAGCCGGGAGCGGCGGACGCGGACCGAGCGCCTGATTCATCAGCTCAACTTGGGCCATATTCGGACAACGCGGGGCTATGCCCTCTCTGGCGGAGAGCGCCGCCGGGTCGAGATTGCCCGCTCACTCTGCATCCAGCCAAACTTCATTCTGCTCGACGAGCCATTCAGCGGCATTGACCCGATCGCCGTGCTGGAGCTGCAA
>CAYVMS010000208.1:0-6432 GCA_964452615.1 uncultured Occallatibacter sp. | reverse complement strand
CTGGTGGAGACTACGCCGACCTCTACTTCGAGTCCGTCACGGCCACAGCGCTCGGTGTCGACGAACAGATCGTGAAATCGGCCAGCCAGGGCGTCAGCGCTGGCTGCGGCATCCGCGTGCTCAGCGGCGAACGCACCGGCTACGCCTACACTGACAACCTCAGTCCCGACCGCCTGCTCCATGCCGCGCGGACGGCTGCGCTCATCGCCTCCGGACCGGCCAAGCAACTCGTTCAGGGCTTCACCGAAGCACCTGGCGCGGACCTCTATCCAGTTCCGCTGGGCGGCTACGATCTCGATCTTGCCGCCCGTCTCGAATTAATTCTGCGTGCCGACCGCGCTGCGCGCGCCTTCGATCCGCGCATTGTGCAGGTGCGTGCAGGCTACTCCGAAGAGCTGCGCCGCATTCTCATCGCCGCCTCTGACGGCGCCTTCGCCAGCGACACCCAGCCCCTCTGCCGGCTCAACGTCTTCGTCATCGCCAAAGAAGACACGAACACCACCAAAGGCTCAGCGGGCGGCGGCGGCAGAGCGGGTCTCGACCAGTTCACGGGAAGCAAAAGCCCTGAGGCGCTGGCTCGCGAGGCCGCGCGCGGTGCGATTCTGCAACTCAACGCCGTGCCTGCTCCGGCTGGCGAGATGGAAGTCGTTCTCGGTCCCGGCTGGCCGGGAATCCTGCTGCATGAGGCGGTGGGCCATGGACTCGAAGCCGACTTCAACCGCAAGAAGACATCAGCCTTTACCGGCTTGATCGGCAAACAGGTTGCCAGCCCAAAAGTCACCGTCGTTGACAACGGAACGATCATGAGCCGCAGAGGTTCGCTCAACGTGGACGACGAAGGCTCGGCGACGCAGGAGACTGTGCTCATCGAGGGCGGCATATTGCGCGGCTATCTCAGCGACAAGCTCTCCGCGCGGCTGATGGGCATGGCCAACACTGGCTCGGGCCGCCGCGAGAGTTATCAATCCATCCCCATGCCGCGCATGACCAACACTTACATGCTGGCTGGCGACGACGCACCGGAAGATATCCTGCGCTCGGTCAAGCGCGGCCTCTACGCCGTCAACTTTGGCGGCGGCCAGGTGGACATCACCAACGGCAAATTCGTCTTCTCGGCTTCAGAGGCTTATCTCATCGAAGACGGCAAGATCACCGCCCCGGTACGCGACGCCACGCTGATCGGCAATGGCCCCGAGGCCCTCAAGCACGTCTCGATGGTCGGCCATGACTTGAGGCTCGATGAAGGCATCGGCACCTGCGGCAAAGACGGCCAGAGCGTCCCGGTAGGCGTAGGCATGCCAACCATCAAGTTAGACAAAATGACCGTCGGCGGAACAGGCAGATAGCTTCGGAGCGAACGATAGCTCAATTGGCGAGTCCCGCCCCAAAGTCGCGTGTGATCGGGTTACAAGACTGCCCGTTTAATGCGCGGGAACACTGCTGAAGTAGTAATTACAGGTTAGCCAATAACTTGCTCCGAACCCTGGATTCTGAGAACAGAATGCGCCACGAACACTCTCATCGAACTCGGCGTTTGCAAGCGCTGGAAGCCCTGCGGCAGCGCTCTACCGCCGATCAGGAGAGATATCCAAGGTGACAGTTTTTGCCCCTTTGCCATAGGCCTTGCCATTCTGAAACGGTACCACCGTAAGCACAAACGGAACTGTACCCGTATTGCGATTGAACAGCAGGATCATTCCGGACCCGTCGGCCGGATAATTCGCATTCGTTGCGGTGCCGCACTTCATCTCAGGGTTCAGTATCCCTCCCATTCCGCTCACGTCCAGTCCTCTAGTGCACGGGTATCGCAACTGAACGTAATCCGCTCCTTCAGTCGACCAGGAAATATCAATATCCGTCCCTACAGAAAGGTTCGACGGAGACATTTGCAAAGACGTCGCTTTTGGTTGCAGACCTAGCCGTCGTTGGACCGCATTCTTCACCTGTGGCGCAGAAAACGACATCTGTGAGATCAGTGACGTCAGAAGCTTTTGCTCATTTGCGCTGGTAAGCCATTGAATCGAGCACGCATCGTCATCCATCCCCGTTCCATCTCTCTCGTCGAAACTGAGAAGAATTTCGTAGCAGTATCCATTCTGAAATGTGTGAATAGAGTACGTGATGTGACTCGAACCCATCCCCACCCAGCTCGTGTGCGCCTCGGTATAAGAAATGTCTTTTATCGTCCGCAAGGTGATCGCCGGGTCATCTGTCATCTCGAATTGCTGGCAGCTTCCCGCATTGTCAATCCCTGCGCCCACGATCAATGCAAACTGGCCCCCAACGTAATTCGAGCCCGGATAGGTACTTTCCGGCACGTCCCCTGAGCACAGAAACTCAAGCCCGTCGTCCTTCACAACATTCGACCCTACATCAACTTTGTTCCCGGCTTGCGCGAGCCATTCTGATGGGATTCGCATGCTAACGCCGTACTTAGCGCTGCGAAAGCTGGACCAATTCCTCGAATCACCGATCTGCGGCTGCACCCCGTCTTGTTGGTGCCTCAGAATTGTCTTATAACTCGATACCGCGAGTGCCTGATGCGGACCACTTCCCTTGCTTAACTCATACTCCCGCCCAGTGACGCTCAACTTATCGCCAATATGAGAAGCTAGCCCGGCAACATTTCCGACTAGAAGCGTTCCCTCTTCGCTCCAGCCATTGTCGAGTACGAACGCTCCGGACTTCTCAGCAAGGCAGCCCTGAACGGCCTCAACCTCTGCATCCTTGCTCTGGCAGAGAGCAACCCCCACCAGGCCACCATAAAAGACTGGAACAAACAACACACGGAGCATGGCGCGAATAGACATTTCTATCAGTCTCCTTTCGGGGCCACCGGGATGGCAACGAACCGGACAATCATTCCGCCTGTTGACAGGTCTCGATTTAGAGACCTGGAAATCTGCCCAACTTTATTGTTAAGACCAGCGCCGCCGCCTCACGCCCTATGCAAACAAAATCCGCATAGGCACCGCCGCCGCAAAGCTCTTTCCTTCATCGGCCAGCGCCCCGGTCTGTGTATTCCGCCGGAAGACACTAATCAAATCCGAATCCTGATTCGCCACCAGCATCCAGTTTTCCGTCGGGTCCAGCACAAAATTTCGCGGAGTCTTGCCGCCGCAGTTACTGCGCGCAATCGGAGTTAGCTTGCCACTCTCAAACTCCGCCTTGAAGCTATAGAGGAAGTTATTATCCCGATTGGCAAAGTAAACAAACTTGCCATCGCGAGTGATCACCGTGTCACAGACCCGGGTCGGTCCATGATACCCCTCGGGCAGTAACTCAATGCGGCTGGCGAGAGTTAGGCTGCCGTCCGCCTTGCTCCACTCAAGTACGTCCACCGTCGAATCCAATTCATTGACCGAGTAGCCCGTGTGCCCATTGGGATGAAAGTGCAGCGTTCGCGGTCCCGAGCCGGGCTTGGCCTTATAACTCCCAGCCGCGCTCAGCATGGCCGTCTCGTCATTCAGTTTGTAGATGTGAATGCAATCGCTACCAAGATCGTTGATATACGCAAACCGGTTGTCCGGAGAGTATGAGGCACAGTGCGCGTGCGCAGTCTGTTGCCGGTCCTTGACGGGCCCGCTGCCTGTGTAGTGCTCACTCCACACCGCCGGGCTGAGCTTGCCATCGGTCACCAGAAAGCTCGCGGCGCTGCCACCGCTGTAGTCGGCAGAGATCAATACCTTCCCCGTGTGATCCAGAGCAATGTGGCAGGTGCCCACGCTGGCCGCGTTCTGCGCGGAGAGCTCCTTGAGTTCGCCATTCGCGACGCTATAGGTGACTACTCCGCCCGTCGGCTTGCCACGGAATGAACTCACCTCTGAAGCGGCGAAGAGGAACTTCCCGTCAGGCGAATTAGTGAGCCACGCCACGTTGGCCAACTGGGCGGCAACTCCCGCAGCCGCAAGTTCGCCGCTCGCCGGGTCCCAGTCGTAGGCCAGAAGGCCATCTGGTTTGTTCGAGCCGACAAAAACCCTCTGGCGACCCTTGGCGAGAGATAGCGCTTCAGCGAGCGATGATCCAGCGGCGGCCGCAAGCGAAGCAGCGGAGACAGCCTTGAGAAAATTCCGGCGAGTGAGCTTGTTCATAATGTGAGCATTGTCGTCGATCGGGCATTGAACGCGCCAGTCTCCGGCAAACCATTTTGCGCCCGTTGACCCCACCGCCGGTGGCTCATGTCACAGGACGTTAACACTCCGCGTGTGATAGCATCCCAATTTCTTAGCAAGACGCTCTGCGGACGTAGCCAATCCACCTCCGCACGGCGCCGGCCCGAGATCCTCCAGCTCCAAACCTTTCAGGTTTAAAGCTTTATGGACGAGGTAGACGGCAAACCGGGACTTGTGGCCCTCCAATCCGGCCACCGCGACGCCATCAAAGGCGTCCCCACGGTTTCCCTGTCCCTCCCTCTTGCCTGCCCTGCAAATTCTGATAACACCAAGCAAAACCACAGGAGAAGTGCACCATGAAAACGTATCAGGGAAGTGAGATCCGCAACGTAGCTGTAGTGGGGCATGCGCACAGTGGCAAAACCACCTTGATCGCCGCTCTGCTGCATGCCGCCAAGATGACCCCCACCCAGGGCCGTGTCGAAGACGGCACGGCCGTAACCGCTTATGACGAAGAAGAAGTAGCCCGCGGCGCAACCATGCAAAACGCCGTCGCCTTTGCCGAGTGGCAAGGCATCAAGATCAATCTCGTCGATACCCCCGGCTTTCATATGTTCACCCACGAGGCCCGCGCAGCCCTGCTGCCTGTCGAGTCCGCCGTCGTCGTGGTCAACGCTCAGAACGGCATCGAGCCGGTCACCGAGCGCGTCTGGCGCTATGCCGACGAAGCCGGCGTGCCCCGCATCGTCCTCGTCAATCAGATGGACCATCCCAAGGCCGGCGGCGGTGGCGGACTAAGCGCCCTGATCGATGACCTGGTTGATCGCTGGGGCCGCAACTGCGTGCCCGTCCAGCTTCCCATCTCCGGCGCCGAGGGCTTTCGCGGCGTTGTAGATCTGGTTACGATGGAGGCCTACTATTACACTCCTGGCGGCGATGGCCGCGGCAAGATGACGGCTGAGATTCCAGCCAGCCTGGCCGCCGATGCCAAGGCCCGCCACGAGGCTCTTGTTGAACTGGTCGCCGAAGGCAAAGACGAACTGATGGAGGAGTATTTCGAGAAGGGCACCATCCCCGAAGAGCACCTCATCGCCGCACTCCACGAAGCCATCCGCGAAGATCGCATCTTCCCCGTACTCTTCTCCAGCGGCCTGGGCAACATGGCCCTCGACCATCTCCTCGACTTCATCAAGGTCTACACCCCCTCGCCCGTTGAGCGCACTCCGATCGCCGTGCGCACCCCGACCATCGACGCCGTGCCCCCCAGTGAAGACGGAGTCGAAGCTCCCAAAGCCACCCGCAAGATCGCCGACAGCGAGCCTCTGGCCATGATGGTCTTCAAGACCATGACAGACCCATTCGCCGGCCGCATCAGCTTCTTCAAAGTCATCAGCGGCGTGGTCAAGAACGACGCCACCGTCGAGAACTACACCCGCCGCGACCAGGAGCGTCTCTCCCATCTTTCGGTGATGCAGGGAAGAAAGCCCACAGAAGTGGCCGAACTTCACGCCGGCGATTTAGGCGCCGTAGCCAAGCTGCGCGTCACCCTCACCGGCGACACGCTTGGGGCAAAGGGCGCGGAGATTCAGATCGACCTCCAGCCCCTCCCCGAGCCGGCCATGACCTACGCCATCGAGCCCAAGTCCCGCGCCGACGAAGACAAACTCGCCCCCGCCATTCACAAGCTCATGGAAGAGGACCTGCTCATCCGCTTCTTCCGCGATCCGCAGACCAATGAATTCCTCATCGCCGGCGCCGGCCAGCCTCACATCGAGGCCATTGTCAACCGCCTCAAAAAGCGTTACCACGCTGAAGTCACCCTCAAGTCGCCCAAGGTGCCCTATCTCGAAACCATTCGCGGCAAGGCCGAGGCCCAAGGCCGCCACAAGAAGCAGTCGGGCGGTCACGGCCAGTTCGGCGACTGCAAAATCCGCATGGAGCCCCTGCCCCGCGGCGGCGGCTTCGAATTCGGCAACGAAGTTTTCGGCGGAGCCATCCCCCGCAACTTCATTCCCGCCATCGAGAAGGGGATTGTCGAGTCGGCTGTGCGCGGCTTCCTGGCAGGCTATCCTGTCGTCGACTTCAAGGCCACCGTCTTTGACGGCAGCTATCACGACGTCGACTCCAACGAAATGTCCTTCAAAACCGCTGGCCGCCTCGCCTTCAAAAAGGCCATGGAGCTCTGCAAACCCTGCCTCCTCGAGCCCATCATGAAGGTCGAAATCGAAGCTCCCGACGAATTTGCCGGCGCTCTCATGGGCGACCTCAACTCGCGGCGTGGCCGCGTCGGCGGCATGGACTCCAAAGGCCGGACAACGAT
>CAYVMS010000207.1:0-6444 GCA_964452615.1 uncultured Occallatibacter sp. | reverse complement strand
TGTGTTGGAATCAAAGCCCTCCTTCAGGCTCATCTTGTGTTGGAAGAGAGTCCGCATTGACCAGCCGCCCGGTTTCCCGTAGACTAAGTAATTGCGAGGGATGCGGCTTGAGTTGCATTCTGTGACCGCAACATCCCACTGAATTCTGGCCCTTTGAAATCAGGGCATAAGATCAAGGAAAAGCAATGGCAAACCATGTATCTTCGCTGAAGCGCGCCCGGCAGACCGTAACCCGCACCGCGGTGAACCGCGCCAACCGCAGCCGTGTACGCACCAGCCTGCGCGAACTGCGCGAAGCCCTGACGAAGGGCGACGTGAAGGCCGCCCAGGAGCAGTACCGCTCGACCGTCTCCACCCTCGACAAGAGTGTGCAAAAGGGCATTCTGCACGACAACACCGTCTCCCGCTACAAGAGCCGCCTCAATGCGCGGCTGAAGGCCCTGGTTCTGGCCAAGGCGTAGCGCGGCGCAAGCCCCACTAAGGAATTGAATGAAGACGAGCAGCCGGGAGCGATCCCGGCTGCTCTTGTTTTCTGCGACCGGTTACAGCATCTCGAAGATCCCTGCAGCGCCCATGCCTCCGCCGACGCACATGGTGACCATACCGTAGCGAACTCGGCGGCGGCGCATCTCGGCCAGCAGCGTGGCGGTCAATTTGGCTCCGGTGCAGCCGAGCGGGTGGCCCAGAGCAATAGCCCCTCCATTCACGTTGATGCGCGCCGGGTCGAGGCCCAACTCGCGAATCACGGCCAGAGCCTGCGATGCAAAGGCCTCATTGAGTTCGATGAGGCCGATCTCGGCCAGCGTTAAGCCCGCGCGCCGCAGTGCTTTGCGAATGGCTGTGACCGGGCCCATGCCCATTTCCTCAGGCAGACAGCCGGTGGCGGCGTAGGCCACTAGACGTCCGAGTGGACGGATGTTTAGCTCGCGCGCGCGGACGGAATCCACCAAAACCGCCGCCGCCGCACCGTCAGAGGTCTGGGAAGCGTTGCCTGCGGTCACCGTTCCCTGGGCGTGGAAGGCGGGCGTCAACTTGGCGAGTGCCTCAAGCGTCGAGTCGGCACGTGGGCCTTCATCGGCGGCAAAGACACTCTCCTTAACCACAGGCTGACCGGCCTTCTTCCCTTGTGACGCAGTAGTCACCGTCACAGGGACCAGTTCTCCGTCAAAGCGGCCTGCCGCCTGCGCTGCGAGAGCCTTCTGATGGCTGGCGAGGGAGAAGGCGTCCTGATCGGCGCGAGAGATCTTGTAGCGAGTGGCGACCCGTTCGGCCGTGAGCCCCATCGTCAGCAGCGATGCGGGATAGTGTTCGGCGAGCCAGGGGTTGGGGGTGGGTTTGAGGCCGCCAAAGGGAAGCAGGCTCATGGTCTCCACTCCGCCAGCCACGACAACCCGGTCGCCACCGGCGCGGATACGCTGGTCGGCAAGCACGATGGCTTCGAGGCCGGACGCGCAGAGGCGATTGACCGTGGCGCCGGGAATCTCGACCGGCAACTGAGCGCGCAGAGCGGCGAAACGGGCGACATTCCAGCCCTGCTCGCCCTCTGGCTGTGCGCAGCCGAGGATCACGTCGTCAACTTCGGCGCGGTCGATTGCCGAGACCCGCCTCAAAGCCTCGTTCAATACTGTTGCGGCGAGATCATCGGGGCGAGTAGTGGAAAGAGCGCCCTTGGGGGCGCGGCCCACCGGGGTGCGAACGGCGCTGACTATAACGGCTTCGGGCATGGGGAATGCCTCCTTTGTGAATCTGTGCATTCGACGCGCGTTACAAATGGTTCGACACTGCTTCGCATTCAGCAGGGGGCTCGAATGAGGCGACCCCGCTATTGAGGCTCTGACCGTCTTTAGAGTTCTTGGATGTACGCCATAAAAATATGGCAAGGGTAGATAAGATCCCAAGTAACATCCCGTTGAACATGCAGAACAATCGAATGGCTGGGGGAAAGCGACTTAGATCGTAACGCATGATCGCGATGATATTGAACCCGACGAATAGCATGGCGGATAATCCGAGTCCGATCTTTGCGATCCTTCGCTTGGTATGCTCCGGCAAAACAAACGTCAAGAACATCACAATGACTGTTCCGACCAGTAGGTTCTTTGCGAAGAAAAAAGCACTGACAGCCAATATGGATGGAAAAGAGCCATATATCCAATACAGACTCAATGCCACAGAGATAAGGCCGAGAAGAGCGGTCAGGGCCACTGCTCGATCATTTCTGCGTTTAACTCTCCGACCGGGGAACACAGAGCCGGTCAAGAGCATCAGGCACCCGAACGATATTGTGGAGAGATTGATTTTGCTGAATGTGCTCGGTATCCTTCCTTTCAAGCACAGCACACGTTGAGCGTACGCGTCGCCTTGAACTGCGGCCTTGTGGTACCAACGATCAGCCTCGGCACGGTCCTGCGGTACACCTCGGCCGTAGAAATACATATTGCCGAGGTTATATTCGGCCTTCGCGTAACCTTGGTCAGCAGCCTTCCGGAACCAGACAAGGGCTTCGGCGTAGTTTTGCTGCACTTCGTTGCCATGAGAATACATAAGAGCGAGGTTGTCCTGCGCCTTTGCGTAACCTTGGTCAGCGGCTTTGCGATACCAGCGAAGAGCTTCTGCGCTGTCCTGCGGCACCCCTTCGCCAAACTCATATAGATATCCAATGCCGCTTTGTGCCCTCGCGTCGCCCTGGTTAGCGGCTTCGCGATACCAGCGAGCAGCTTCGGCGAAGTTCTGTTGAACCCCTAGACCGTGATAATACATATGGCCGAGGTCGTATTGAGCCTTCGGGTCTCCCTGCTCGGCGTTTATGTGGCATGTTCTTGCGGCTTCAGCTAATCCGCGGTCATTGCGTATCTTCCATGTAACGGCCGCCGCACAGATCAGAACGGCACAGGCAACAGGAACTGCGATCTTCCAAGACAGTTTCATTTTCTTGCTCTCCGCGATTGTAACCCTGGGCGTCGTACGAAGGTTGAGACAGTTGAGTCCGCTCACGTGGCCGGCGCGATAAACACTACTCCGGCATTTGCAGCACGGTCCAGGCGTTCCTCAAGTAAAAGTGATAGATGGTCTTGTGGTCGACGAGCGTATCAGCCAGGGCGTCGTGGTCAAGAGTTGACGGGCGGTGCTCCATGCCAGACTGAGCTTGATGTATCCGCTCGGGCGAGGCGGGGTCGATGCCCCAGTTGAAGCCGAGTACGCCGCTCGGGTCGTGGGACTGCAATCGTTCAGTCTCCGGCGCGGCGGCCAGTACCAGGAGCTTCGCCGGGGCGCTGGAAAAGTAGACCAGCAGCGAGACGGTTTCCCCCTCCGAACAAAGGACAGCCCAATCGGAGGAACCGGCGCGCTCCAGGCTGGCGTGGACGACGTTTTCCGGGTGATGTGCCTGGTAGGTCTGCGGGATGAGGCAGCCGCGGCTGTTGAGCTGAGCTGCGAGTTCCTCGGGCAGGCCCGGAAATGAGCTGACTGGCAGATGGCGGATAAGGTACGGCGTGGAATGGCCGGCGACAAGGATTTCGCCCGTCACCTTGAGTTTCGCGGCCGGATCGCGCTCTTGAGCGGAGAGCAGAGAGCAGGACAAAAGAAAGGCGCTCAGCAACCAACCGTTCTTTCTCGGGCCGGTAATAAACATGAAGATTACATTCCCTCGGGGGCTAAAGCCCGTGTTCGTTTTGCGGTAATTTGCGGCACGACTGAAGTCGTGCCTTGACACTTATTTGTGATTCTTCAGATTTCGGCCCTCGGTAAATGGAATCAGTCGGAGCATTTTCTCCCGGAGGGAGAATCGATAATAGCCCAGGACAAGCACGGCGCAGTCCTGGGTTCAGAGTTCAAATGAAGCCCCGTCCCGTAGGGACGGTGTGAAATCCGCTTAAAATGCTGGCTTCAATATGCGAAGCGTTCTCTTGATCCATGGAGATTCTCCTACTCTAGTTCCGCAGCGGCTTGCCGGTCTTCAGCGTGAAGGCGATGCGTTCCTGCGTCTTTGGCTCGCCACAGAGAGAGAGGAAGGCCTCGCGCTCCAGGTCGAGAATGTACTGCTCGCTGACCAGCGTCCCCGGCGTGACCCGGCCACCGGCGAGAATGTAGGCCACCCAGCGGGCGATCTTCTGGTCGTGTTCTGAGGCGTAGCCGGCCTCACCCATAAGAAAAGCGCCGGTTTCGAGCAGGGCCAGAGCCGACGTGCCGGGAGCTGGAATCTGCATGCGTGGCTGCGGGGGCGCATAGCCTATCTCGGCCAGCAATGCGGCTTGGGCCTTTGCGTCGAGCAGCAACCGTTCGCGGTTGAGGGTGATGCGGTCGGCGGGCGAGAGCAGTCCGAGCGAACGGGCCTCAGCGGCCGACGTGGAGACCTTGGCGAGGGCAACGGTTTCAAAGGAGCGGCGCAGAGCCGCGTTCATCTCCGCCGACTGGGCAAATCGCGAAGGCAAGTTTGAATTTGGCACGCGCGGGTCGGGGGGGGCAAAGGCCAGTGCAGCGTCGATGGCCTTGAGCAGCATCTCTTTTGTGCCTCCGCCTGCCGGGATCAGTCCGACGCCAGCCTCGACGAGGCCGATGTAAGTCTCCGCGTGAGCCTGGCGGCGAGCACCGTGGAGGCTGATCTCCGCGCCGCCGCCCAAGGTCATGCCGAAGGGCGCAACGACGACGGGCCGCGGACAAAACTTGATGGCCGAGGTCATCTGCTGGAAGCCGTTGATGACGGCGGCAAGTTCGTCCCATTCGCCCTCTTGCGCGGTCAGCAGCAACTGCATCAGGTTGGCGCCGACCGAGAAGTTCTCGCGGTCGCTTGCGATCACGAAACCGGAAAAATCGCGCACGGAGTCTGAATCTGGTTGGAGCACCGCCGATACCAGCGCCAGCACATCGCCGCCGATGGCGTTTTTGAGCGAGTGCAACTCGATGCAGCCAATGCCGTCGCCAAGATCAATTAACGATGCTCCCGGATTGGAACGGACCACCCCGTTGGAGCGGCGGAAGTCGGCAATGCGCGCATGGCCAGCGGTTGCGGCGACCGGCTCCAGTGACTTTTTCTCCGGCTGGAAGCAGGTCAAGACGCCGTTTGCGCCATCGCGGGAATACCATGACGAGTGACTTGCGGCGAGCAGAGTCTCGACGTTCTGGCTAACCGGAAGGCCGAGCGATTTCATGCGGCTCACGGTCGAGGCCACCACGGCCGCATCCCACATTTCAAAGGGCCCCAGTTCCCAGTTGAATCCGGTGCGCATGGCGCTGTCGATCGAGGCGGCATCTCCGGCCACTTCGCCGATGCGGTCAGCGGCATAGTTCCATAGCGCGGCGAGAAAGGGCCACAGAAAAGCTGCGGCTTTATCTTTGGCCGGGTCGTTCGCGAGCAGCAGGCGCAGGCGTTCTGGCAGTGTCGCGGCATTCTTGGCCATTTCGAGAGCGGGCAGCGCGGGCTTCACTGACGGACGGTACTCGTAGGTGGAGAGGTCGAGCACCATCCGCTGGTCTTTGCCCGCTTCACCTTTGACCTTTTTGTAGAAGCCTTGGCCGGTCTTGTCGCCCAGCCAGCCGCGCTTGAGCATTTCGTCCAAGACAGCCGAAAAGCCGCTCTGCGTCACGCCCTGCGGAAAGTTGGCGGCAACGTGGGCGAAGATGTCGATGCCCACCAGATCTGCCAGCCGGAAACTGCCGGTGCGGGGGAAACCAATCGCTTGACCGGTCAGCGCGTCGACCTCTTCGATGGTCAGCTTCTGCTCAAGCATCAGCGAGGCCGCCGAAAAGAGCACCGAGATGCCTATGCGGTTGGCGATGAAATTGGGAGTGTCGTTGGCGAAGACGACTTGCTTGCCGAGGTTGCGGTCGGCGAAGGCTGTGAAAGCGGCGACAAGCGCCGAATCGCTCTCCGCCGTGGGAATCACCTCAAGCAACCGCATGTAACGCGGTGGATTGAAGAAGTGCGTCCCGAAGAAGTGGCTGGTCTTCCACGCGCCCGTCGCTGAGAGGCCTGCGGCGATCTGCTTGATCGGCAGGCCCGATGTGTTGGTGGTGAGCAGGGCCGTCGACGCGAGATGAGGCACAACGCGGTTGAGCAGCGCCGTCTTGATAGCCAGATTTTCAGCCACGGCCTCGATGACCCAATCGCAGTTGGCCAGCTTGGGCAGGTCGTCGTCAAAGTTGCCGGGGGTGATGAGCGCGGCCAGCGAAGCCTCATAGAAGGCAGCAGGCTTGGCTTTGGCCAGTGCGCCGAGGGCCGCTTTGGCCAGTGGCTCCGCGCTCTTGTCGGTCGGAACCAGGTCGAGCAGCAGCGTGGGGATTCCGGCATTGGCGAGATGGGCGGCGATGCGGGAGCCCATGGTTCCCGCGCCCAGAACAGCGGCGCGGCGGATAAGAAGCGGTGCAGCTTTCGGGGAAGCCGTGCTCATGCAAATTCTCCCTGCTTCAGTTGGATTATGGAATGGGGATTTGCGATTCGATTGATGT
>CAYVMS010000206.1:0-6465 GCA_964452615.1 uncultured Occallatibacter sp. | reverse complement strand
ATCCAAACCTTCCCCACCGAAAATGCTTGACGTGCAAGAGAGAATCTTTCGCCAGGAAAAAGGCGAAAGGATGGGGCACGGCACTGGTACAAGAACAAACGGTCAAAGACCCAGTTGTGTCCTGATAGATTTTGCAATCTAGATTGAATTTTGCAAGTCGCTCAATCATTTCTTCGCGGAGGTGCGCAATGGTTTCCCCCCTTGCGCCAGAGTAACGAAACGCAGATCCTTCGACTCCGCTACGCTTCGCTCAGGATGACAAAATAGGGTACGGATCGACATTTTGCTGTTCGAGAAAAGGCGCAAGAGTTGCTATTCGAGAAAAGGCACAAGTGCTTGAGAAGTTTGCGCCGTCGATTCTATTTGTGCGATTTTCTTCTTTCGATCAGCATGACGGGGTAGTACGCATTGCGGGCGTATTGCCTGGCCATGCGGTTGGTATTGAAGAAGGAGCCGTTGATGGAAACGGTGTTGCGCATGAGGCGAGCCCACCGATCCGGCGCTTCCAGGAAGAGCGGCACCACGGCAGTCTCCAGCTTGTGATAGAGGGAGTTGGCCTCTTCGGCGTCGTTTGCGCCGTCTTCGATGGCCCACCCGGTGAAGCCCTCGATGCAGCCCTCGATCCACCACCCATCCAAAATCGATAGACTGGGCACGCCGTTGAGCGCAGCCTTCATGCCGCTGGTGCCCGAGGCCTCGTAGGGCCGGCGAGGAGTGTTGACCCAGACATCGACGCCCGCAGTGAGCAGCGCGCCCAGATTCCAGTCGTAGTTTTCGAGGTAGACGATGCGCAGCGATTCATTTGACAGCTTTGCCGCTTCCTCGACGACCTGTTGAATGAGGGCCTTGCCGGGTTCATCCTGAGGATGAGCCTTGCCGGCGTAGAGAATCTGCAAGCCGCCGGCCGCTTCGGCGATCTCCGCCAGACGCTTGGGATCGGTGAAGAGCAGGGTTGCGCGCTTGTATGTGGCGACGCGACGGGCAAAGCCCAGAGTCAGCACTTTGGGGTCGAGCGCCAAGCCAGTGCGCGAGGCCACCTCTGCGAACAACGCCTCCTTGTTGCTGGCGTGAGCCGCGAGAATCGACTGGTCGGTGAGATCGATGGCGCTGCGCAGATAGAGGGTATCGCGCCGCCATGAGGGAATTTCCGCATCGAGGATCTTCTGGAAGGGCTCGGAGACCCAGGTCGGAGCGTGTACGCCGTTGGTAATCGACTCGATCTTGAACTCGGGGAACATCTCGCGGGAGACCTTTGCATGTTGCATGGCCACGCCATTGGCATAGCGCGAAAAGCGCAGCGCCAGCAGCGTCATGTTCAACATGCCATCGCGAAAGCAGCCTAGCCTCTCAAGGCGCGCCGTGCGGTCGCCACCCAGAATGCGGATGGCCTGCTCGGTAGAGAAGCGGTCGTGGCCGGCCGGAACCGGCGTGTGGGTGGTGAAGACGCAACGCTTTCTCACCTGGCCCATGTCGGTTTCAGTAGCCGCGCCGAGCGGTCCTCCGCCCAACTGGCGCTCGAGCAGCGCGAGTGTCAACAGCGCCGCGTGGCCCTCGTTCATGTGGTAGACGTTGACCCGGTGGCCCAATGCGTGGACCATCCGCACGCCGCCCATGCCGAGCACAATCTCCTGCTGCAGGCGGTAGTTGGTGTCGCCGCCATAGAGGTGATCGGTGAGGCCGCGATCCCAGCCGGAGTTTTCGTCCAGATCCGTATCCAGCAGGTAAATGGGCACCACGTGGCCGTACCGGCCCACAAGGTCATAACGCCAGCAGCGAATCGTCACGATGCGATCTTCGATTGAAACCGTGACTCGCGCCTTTTCCTCAGTGCAATAGTCCGCTGGATTCCAGGGCTGGATGTCCTCGCTCTGCATGCCTGCTTCATTGAGATGCTGCTGGAAGTAGCCTTTGCGATGAACGAGCGAAAACGCCACCAAGGGCACGCCCAGGTCGGCGGTGGAGCGCAGTGTGTCTCCGGCAAGAACGCCCAAGCCGCCCGAGTAGGTAGGCATGCCGGGGTCGATCGCAATCTCCATTGAGAAGTATGCGACAACGCCGGAAGCTGGAAAAGTCTCGTAGGAAAAGGGCTTGGATGAAGTCGGTTGCATCTTTACTGGTGTCCCCACATGCTGCCGGTTGAGAAGCGACGCTCTGGAAATAGAAATCCCCGGATGCTGAACGGGCTATAGCAATCCCTCCCGCTCGTCATCGTGTCAGGGGTTCCTTCGATTCTAACAAGGAACGCTTCTGCGAACCCACGTATGATCTTCGATTCCCCGGATGGTCGTGCCAAATTTGGACTTGTGAGCCACTCCGACCGGTCGGCTTCAACCCTCCGCAATCATCCTATATTGGACCGATAGGGTCTTGTTTGTCTTTCGCAAGATTGGCAACAGTTAACCTGCGGCGTGCACCGTGGCGAATGTGGAGGATATCGACGCGCTTTTCGACGTTCAGCACCCGGTAGATCACCCGATATACATGGGGTTTGCGGCCATAGAGCAATTGTCTGAGTTGGGGGTTCTCCGGCGTCGTCGGGCAGCGGTTTGGTAGCCTTTCGAGGGTAAGAACGGCTTCTTTGAGCCCCGAATACCATCTTTTCGCCGCCTTGGAATCACCGGCGTGAAGCTCTTCGTGCAGGCTGACAAAGTCGCGCTCGGCACGCACGGTGATGTTAACGAGGTAGGCCATGCCCGGCTTCAAACTCGGCGAAGAATTGCCTGGCTGGCCGGAGCTTTCCCTTTTTTGCGTCGTCCAAGCCTTGGCGAATGCCTTCCCCGGCATCGGCGCGCGCTGCTATATCGAGCAGGCGCTGGTAGGCTTCGGCATCCTGGACCACGGCTGCGGCCTTCCCGTTGACGGTGAGCACCATGGGGCGTTTGCTCTTCTTCAGGTGCTTCATGAAATCGCCCGAAGAACGGCGGAAAGTGGTGAGCGATTGGATGTCTGTCGTGAGGTTCAGCATGTTCGTCTCCCTTCCGAGCACCTAATTCGGTGCTGTCAGGATACCGCGATTTCGGCGAAATTCCCCTTATTCGTGATAGACTTTTCCAGATTATTCTATGACTTCACCCCTCCGCTATGCTCTGGTCGCGGTCTTTTCTGTCACTTGCTGCGCCGCTCAGACAGCCACCGTAACCTTCTACTCTCCAGGCGCTTCGGTAAAGAACGTGGCAACAGAGTTCCTTCCCAAAAGCGAGCAGCCCTTCGGTGGCTTGCAAGGTGGCTGGATTTTTGATGGTCCGCAGCGTCTAGCCCGCGTCCGTATGGGCCGCTTCGTAACCTTCCACCTCATCCCCGGAGAACACTATTTTACCGACGCGGGGCCTACCGGACCCAGCAAGAAGCCCCTTGTAATCAACGCCGAAGACGGTGGTCAATACTGCGTTCGGCTCTTCGCAAAAATGATCAATTTAGGGATCTACGGCAAGTGGGAAAATGAGATCGAAGAAGTTCCCTGCCAGCAGGCGCAGCGCGAAACAGCACGTCTGAAGCCGGTTGAAATCAAGCGGGTTGCCCCGGCCGTCTCCGCCGAATTTGACTCTAAGTCGACTTTCCCCGGAGATGTTCAGTTGCAACATTAGCCAGAGAGCTTTCGCCTACGCAGCGATTCTCGCAACACTGCACTTTGGCCGATACACAGGCTTAATTGGCTGCTCTCTACGCCAGCCGGTGAGCGCCGTCTGAGGCGTGGCAGATGTGAATCTGGGGCTGGATGCCGAATCGGGCGGCGTAACGGCTGGCCAGAGCCTCGGAAAAGGCCTTGGCCTCGCTCTGTTCGACAAGGTTGATGGTGCAGCCGCCGAAGCCGCCGCCGGTTAGACGCGCGCCGATGAGGCCGGGCAGATCCTGAGCCAGAGAGACCATGGCGTCAGCTTCGACGCAACTGCCTTCAAAGTCCTGGCTATAGCTGCGGTGCGCCTCGGCCATGAGGCGGCCAAGCTCAACCATGTCACCCTTGGCCAGCGCCACTGCAGCTGCCTGGGTGCGGAGGTTTTCGCTGATAACGTGGCGGGCGCGCAAGAGGGAGTTGGGAGCCATCTCGTGACCCCATTTGTCGAGGTCGTCCAGCGTGGCATCGCGGAGGAATTTGGCTCCCGGCCGGTGGCAGGCGATGACAGCGCAAGCGGCCTCGGACTCGGCGCGGCGAGTCTTGTAGTCGCCTCCGGCGATGGAGTGCTTGACCATGGTGTTGGCAATGACGAGCGCCACGTTGGGCGGGATTGGCGCCAGCTTGAAACTAAGATCGCGGCAGTCGAGGAGCAGGGCGTGGTTGGCTTTTCCGTTGGCGGAGATGAACTGGTCCATAATGCCGCAGTTGGCACCGACGAACTCGTTCTCCGCGCGCTGGCAGAGGCGGGCGAGGGCTGGACCTGCATAGGTTGAACCGATTAACGAGAGCACAGCTAGCGCCGTCGCGACTTCAAGAGCCGCTGAGCTTGAAAGGCCCGAGCCGAGTGGGACGTCGCCCCAGAGGCTGAGGCTAAGAGAAGGAATCGAATGGCCCTCGGCTGCCAGGATTGAGAGCACTCCGAGCGGATAGTCGGACCAGCGCTTGCCGGCCTGGGCAGGCAGAGACGCCGCGTCAAACCATCTCTGTTCTTTGAAATTCTCGGAGTAGATGACGATCTTCCCATCGGAGCGCGGCGAGATGCCGGCCAGTGTGGCGAAGTCGATGGCCGCGGGCATGACGAAGCCCTCGGCGTAGTCTGTGTGCTCGCCGATCAGGTTGACACGGCCCGGCGCAACGAAGATCGCCGGCTCGGCTTGGAAGCGAGCCCGGTGAATGGAACGGAAGCCGACTGGTTCGTGCATGAGTGACACTTTCAGATAGTGTCAGTTATCAGCCGATCGTGACAAACGAGTTACACGCCTGCTTGATAACGTTTTCCATAGCACTCTATCGGCTCTATCTGCTGGTCTTTACATGACTTCGCCGCAGGCTGCGGCCAGCCTGTCCCAGATCGCGTCAAGCCAAGCTTCGTGCTCGGGCTTCATCAGCACCGAACGCAGACAGGTCACCGACTCTGCGCTTTCTGTCGAAGGGAGATCTGGCTCGAACCACTGCCGGGGCAGTTGCGCGAGAGCCAGATGCAGGTCCCTGGCCGCGCAGGCGTCAAAGATTCTCTGGGCTAGTTCGGAGGAGCGCTCGGGCGTTTGACCATTCAGCTTCCAGACCACAATGTCCAGCTCCGGCGCGCCCGCTGCGAGCGGCTGAAAGCGCCCTGCCGCATCGGCCCGCAGCCGCCGGTCGAGCTCCAGCGCCGCCGCACGGCCGCGGGCCAGACCACGGGCAAACTCGCCTCCCGGCACAGGCGGCAGGAGCCGCTGTGTGGCCCACAAGGCTACCGCCGCCGCCCCTGCCCGCGAACACTCCAGGCTGATCTCGCCCAGGTGCAACTGCTTTGAAGTGAAGTAGGTATAGGGCGAGTCGTGCTTGTAGAAGCGGCCCACGGCGGGGTCGCGAAAGAGGACGCATCCGCAGCCGTAGGGCTGTAGGCCGTGCTTATGGGGATCGACAACGATGGAGTCGGCCTGGCTGACGGCCGCATAGGCGCAGCGAGCCGGCGCGGCCAAATCGTCCATGATGAGCCGGAAGTAGCCTCCGTAAGCCCCGTCTACATGGACGCGGAAACCATAGCGCTCGCGCAGCGCAAGGATCTGGTCCAGCGGGTCGACCGCGCCAAGAGCCGTCGTGCCAAGCGTTACCACAACAGTGCCCACGTCGCCTTTGCGCAGTTCGGCCTCCAGGGCATCGAGGCTCATACGGGCGCTGCTGTCGGAGGCAACGGCGGTGTATTCGAGCTTCAGAACCGCCGAGATGCGGCTGTGGGTATAGTGGGCCTGGTCGGAGCCGACGACGCGTTTGCCGGGGGCGAGCTGGCCAGCCACCCACAGGGCTTCAAGGTTGGCCATGGTTCCGCTGGAGGTAAGATGGCCCAGGAACTCCGTCCAGCCGAAGAGGGCGGCGATCTGGCGGACGGCCTCGATCTCCATCTCCGAGCTGGCCCGGCCGCCGTCGCGGGCGTGGTTGTTGGGATTGATGTTCATGGCCAGGGCGTAGGCCGCCCGCGCCACCGGATGCGGCGGTTTGAGCATCTGCCCGGCATAGAGCGGGTGGAAGTAGGGATAGTTGTCGCCGAGCCGGTGGGCTACTTCGCTGAGGATCTGCTCGATCACCCCCGGTTGGGCAGCGGATTCCTTAGCCGGCTCGAAGGCAGGCAAGGCTGAGAACTGCTCTTCTAGCAGCTCTGTGGCGTGGGACAGCAGATGGGGTACGGAATCCCTGGGCATGGCGGCCTCTCAACGTGGCGCAGATAGAAGCTTCATTATAAAACCATATTCATCAATATGTTCCAGTGACAGAAAAGGAGAAATAGGACGAAAAAAGATCGATTCAGGCGGCGTAGTCATTGGAAGGATGCTACACTGTCAGCAGCGTTAGAGCCGAACCGGGCGTGAGCA
>CAYVMS010000205.1:0-6479 GCA_964452615.1 uncultured Occallatibacter sp. | reverse complement strand
CCCCGCTCAAGCCAGTCTTGAGCGGGGATTCTTCTTGTTTAGGGCGCCTCTGAATAAGTCCATGTTTTGAAAGGGCACGACTTTTAAGCCTGCCATGAACGAAGCCGAAGGGTGCCGCTTTACAGGGTGCGGAAAACTCAATGGGAACGCTCACAAGTGTCAGGGCACGACCTTAGTCGTGCCCTGACACATCTTGCAGGCTCGATTGAATTTTGCAAGTGGCTCTTGTACAAGATGCTTAATTCGTATCTCTGACCGTACTGTAAATTCAGGACGAAGTTGGCCGGAACCGGGCAAAGCGCTTGTTGGAGCACCCGATCGCCCCATTAAGTGGGATGTTTGATCCGCCCATTTTTACCGGGAAGGTGCAAGCGCTTGAACTCAAAATTGACAGCTTCCTTACTGGATTCCTCCATCGAGGCTCCAGCACCGAGCCCAAGCAAGTGAACTTTGGATGCCGTCAGACCAATCGGTCAAGGATGGCAGCCAGATCGAAGTCCTTAACCGTGAGGCCTCCTGCATCATGAGTGACCAAGCCCAGGCGGACGCGGTTGTAGCGAATGTCGATGTCCGGATGGTGGCCGGCCTGCTCGGCCTGCGCACCCACCTTGTTGACGAAGGCCAGTGCGGCAAGAAAGTCCTTGAAACTGAAGGTGCGCGTCAACTCACCGTCTTCGATACGCCAGCCTGGCAGAGCGTTGAGATGGGAAGCAGCCTCTTCAGGGGAAAGTGAGGGCATGGCATCTGCTCCAGAAGTGAATTCTAGTGCAATTTCGGGAATGGTGTAGGCCGGAATTTTGTAGGTATCCTACTCATTCCGCAGAAAAGCGCGGAATGGAGCAGAAGTCTACTGTAAATCTGAAAGGCTTTAAACCCTTGTCTGGGTTGGGGCATTGGCAATATCCAGGGTTGAGAACAGCTTGTCCTGGCCGGTAATCTCGGCGCGCAGTTCCTGCCAGAGGCTATTGGGAAACTTGAGAAAGACGTCGACAATCTCGGGGTCGAACTGGGTTCCCGAGCAACGCTGAAGCTCTTTTCGAGCCGCCTCGACGCTACGCGCTTTGCGATAGGGCCGGTCGCTGGTGATGGCGTCAAATGCGTCGGCGACAGCAAAGATGCGAGATCCGATCGGAATATTGCTGCCACTCAGCCCGCGCGGATAGCCGCTGCCATCGTGGTGTTCGTGATGTGTGAGGACAATCTCTGCGGCTTCGTTCAAGAACGAGATCTTGCGCAGCATATGGTAGCCAAGCGAGCAATGGTCGCGCATTACGGTCATTTCTTTAGCCGATAATGAACGCGGCTTGCGGAGAATGTCGTCAGGAATCGCCATTTTGCCGATGTCGTGGAGAAATGCGCCGCGAGCGATCAACTTGATCTTTGCCTGGTTGACCTGCATGGCTCGGGCCAACATGACCGAGTAGGCAGTTACCCGCTTGGAGTGGCCTTCGGTCTCGGAGTCTCTGAGGTCGAGCGCGTCGCCCAGCGCCTCAAGTGTCACGTCGTAGGAGTGCTCCAGCTCTTCCATGGCCTGGCGAAGCATATCGGTTCTTGCCTGAACCGCCTTTTCGAGTTCCTGCTGATAGCTATGGCTCTCCAGCAGGGTCGCCCTGTGCTCGAGAGCCCGCTCAACGGTTGCCAGCAGATGGTCTCGCTCAAAGGGCTTGAGAAGGTAGTCATAAGCGCCGCGGTGCATGGAGTCGATGGCAACATTGATCTCGTGAACAGCGGTGACCATGACCACGGGAAGCTGCGGCTGCTGCGCCCGAATATCTTCCATCAGGGCAATGCCATTCCAGTCCCGGAATGCGATCTCGGTCAACACGAGGTCGAAGTCATGTTGCGCCAGCAACTCGATCGCTTCGCGACCGCTGGACGCAATGTGCACCTCATATCCCCGGCGCTCCAGGGTGGCTGCGATCATCGACCGGGTTTGCGGTTCGTCATCTGCGACCAGGATTCGTGCCGGCATCCGCTCTGTCCCACGCATCCTTGCGGTCATGCGCGGTTGTGCCCCGGCGGGCCATTGTGCGCCGGAGAAGAGTCCTCCCAGTCCTGCAAGGTCAAATGCCAAGGCCTGATTCCTCAATTCTGCTGCCAGCCTAACAAAGCCGCAAATAACCTGCGCGCCACAAGCGACAAATATCTTGCCAGCGGAATCTCATAGTACACCGTCGAGGACTATGCCGGCATCGATAAGTTATCTTTCGGCAACTTGGGCCTAAATCTTCTGTTGGATTGCGCGCAGGGCCGCCGCCCAACCCTCCTTGACGATCTGACGAGTGCGGGCAACGGCCAGCGAGCCCTCGGGCACATCCTTGGTGATGCATGATCCGGCGCCGATATAGGCTCCATCTCCCACGGTCACCGGGGCCACAAGGGTGGAGTCGCTGCCCACAAATGCCTCCTTGCCGATGCGGGTCACATGCTTGTGAACTCCGTCGTAGTTGCAGGTGATGACCCCGGCGCCGATGTTGGTCCTCTCGCCGACCTCTGTGTCGCCTAAATACGTGAGATGATTTGCCTTGGCCCCTTTGCCAAGCTTCGTCTTCTTGGTCTCGACAAAGTTGCCGACGTGGGCATTTTCGCCGATTTCGCTGCCCGGCCGCAGGTGGGCAAAAGGGCCGATCTTGGCGCCATCGGCGATTGTGCTGTCGGTCAAAATGCAACTCTGGCGGATCAGGATGTCGCCGCCCAGCGCGCAATTCTCAATGACCGAATAGGACCGGATCAGGCAGCCGGATCCTATTTTGGTGCGGCCCAGCAACTGCACAAACGGCTCGATCACCGTATCGGCGGCAACCTCGACCCCGGCGTCGATTACGCAGGTTTCGGGGCGGAAGATGGTTACCCCCTGGGCCATCAGCCGGTTGGTTGCGGCGGCGCGAAGTGTCGCGTCCAAAGCAACCAGTTCGGCGATGGTGTTGGCGCCGAGGACTTCGACGGCATCGATGGCTTCAATAGCGACCACGCGCTCGCCTGCCGAACAGAGGAGACCGGCCACGTCGGTCAGAATGATCTCCTTGTTGGCGTTTTCAGCGGTGAGTTTGCCGAGTTGCCCGAGAAGGGACGCGGTTTTGAAGGCGTAAATGCCGGAGTTGATCTCGCCGATGCTCTTCTGACTGGCCGAGAGGGCCTTTTGCTCGACTATAGCCTGAACTTCGGGGGAACCTGCGGACTTGCGGACGATGCGGCCGTAGCCGGTGGGGTCGGAGGGAGCGGCAGTCAGAATGGTCATCGCGGCCTGCTGTGCCTGATGAAAATGCCAGAGCTGCGTGATGGTTTCGGGGCGAATGAGCGGGACGTCGCCAGAAAGCACGAGAGTGTTTTCGTAGGCGGCGATGGATTCGCGAGCACATTGGATGGCGTGGCCAGTGCCGAGCTGCTCGGTCTGCTCGACGAAGCGGACGCCGGTGGGGGCTACGGCTGCGCGTACTTTTTCGGCTTGGTGGCCGATGATGACGTAGATGTCTTCTGGCGCGGCGAGCTGGCTGGCGGCGGCGATTACGTGAGTAAGTAGCGGCTTGCCGCCGATCTCGTGGAGCACTTTGGGCCGCTGCGACTTGAGCCGGGTGCCCTTGCCCGCCGCCATGATGACTACCGCTAAGTTTGCGTTCGATTCCACTTTACTGCTCCTAATACACCGATTCCGGTTGAGATTTTCGGCATCCCACCCTAGCCGCAAGGACAAGAACGCAGCGAGGGTGGGGCACCCGGCATTTTGTTTGATTTACTGCTTCTGCTCGGCCACCGGCTGTTTGGGCATGGGGATGGTAATGTCCACATTTTGGACCGGGCCTAGCTTTAGCTCTTCCAGTCCCGGCTTGATCTCAGCGCCATTGCCTACTACCAGCACGGCCAGCTTGTCGGGATGGATGTACTTCTTTGCTACCCGGTCGAGGTCGGCTATGGTCACCCTCTCGAGCGCTGCCTTGTAAGTCTCCAGGTAATCCGCCGGGTAGCCGTAGAACTCCAGGCGGACACGCTCGGCGAGCACCTTTTCCTTGGTGTCGTAGCGGAAGAGGAAGGAGTTGAGGATATTGTCTTTGGATCGCGCCAGCTCCTCCTCGGTGAAGGGCTGGGTGGTGAGTCCTGCGATCTCTTCCAGAGCCAGCTTGGTTGCGTCGACGGTTGAGGAGCTCTTGGTGAGCGCAACGGCACGGAAAGTCGCCGGATGATCCCACGCGAAGCCGTAGCCACCGCCCACCGAGTAGGCCAGTCCCTTTTCGGTGCGGATCTTTTGGAAGAGGCGGCTTGCAAAACCACCACCGAGGATCTCGTTCATGATGGCCAGCGAAGGAACGTCAGGGTTGTGGCGGTCCGTGCCGAGGCCGACGATCTCGATATTCGACTGGTTCACATCATCTTTATTGATGAAGGAGACGCCGGGCTTGGGATCGCTGAATTGGTCGTGCCGCGCCGGCATGGGCTTCACCGGTGGCAAGCCCTCAAAGGCCTCGCGTAACTTGGCTTCCATGGCAGCCGGGTCGAAGTCGCCATTGACTGAGACGATCAGCTTGCCGCCAATCGTGCGATCATGCCAGGCCTTCAGGTCGTCGACGGTGACCGCGCCGATGGTGGCCAGCTCCGGCTGACGTGTGTAGGGGCTATTGGCTCCGTAAACCAGCTTGGCTGATTCTCGCTGTGCGATCTCGCCTTCGTCGTCATTGCGCCGGACGATGCCCGTGGCCTCCTGCTGTTGGGCCAGTTCGAGCTTCTCCGCGCTGAATTGAGGGTGCAGCAGCAGGTCCAATGCCAGCGAAAATACCTGGTCGGAATCGCCTTTGAGCGAGTCCCACGAGAGCGCCGTCGAGTCGTCGTCGCCTGCGGTTTCAATGTGCGCGGCCTTGGCCTCAAGCAGGTCGTCGAGAGCATCGCCGTTCATCTTTGCGGTGCCGCTAGTGCGCCATGCCTCGCCGTAGAGCCCCACCAGTCCGGTCTTGGCAGGGTCTTCATCGCGCGAACCGCCTGGAATCAGTACTGAGCCGGAGACGAAAGGCAACTCGTGATCCTCTTGCAGGAAGAGGACAATGCCGTTCTTCAGCACAATTCGTTTCGGCTGTTGCGGCTTGAATTCATGCAGCTTCGGCGTTGGAATCTTTTCCCAGGGCTTGTTTTGCTGGGCGTTGAGCGCGCCGGGCAATAAGACAAGCGCGCCGACCACGAAAAGAAAGGTAGATCTGAAACTCTTCTTCATTGCGCGCCTCCATCTTTCTGCGCTGGCGCCCCGGCCGGCACTGTCTCAATCCACGCGCTGGTGCGGTTGCTTGGAATAAAAACCTCGTTGGCTACGCGCCGAATATCCGCCTTGGTCACCTTATCCACCCTGTCCAGTTGATTGAAGAGTTCGCGCCAGTCGCCGTAACGGGTCTGGTACTCTGCCAGATCGTTTGCGAGTCCCTGGTTGTTTGCAAGCCCTCGCAATAGGTCGGCGCGAGTGCGTGTCTTGAACATGGCCAGTTCGTCGTCGGTCACATCCGCCGTCTTGAGCTTGTCGATCTCTTTGTGAATGGCGTCGCGCATCTCTGCCGGTGTGTGTCCCGGAAGCGGAAAGGCATAGAAGGCGAAGAGTCCCGGATATTTGTCGCCGGGGAAGGGGCTAAAGCCTGCAGCAGCGGCGGCAATCTGCTGGTCGCGCACCAGGCTGCGATAGAGGCGCGAGACGCGTCCGTTGGACATGATGTCGCTGATGGCGTCATAGACCGCGTCGTCGGGATTGCGATAGTCGGGCCGGTGGTAGCCCTCGAGATAAAACGGCTGCGTCTGCTCGCGGATCGCGACAGTCTTCTCGGCAAACTGTTTGGGCTCGACGGTGGTCATCTCTTCCGGCTTTGGACCGGCGGGTACTTTGCTGAAGTAGCGCTCCAGCATCGGCAGAGCCTCGCTGGCCTTCACATCGCCCACCACGGTCACGACGATATTCGACCCCACGTAATACTTCTTGTGGAACTCCATCGCCTCGGTGGCATTGATCTGGCTCACCTCGCTTGGCCAGCCGATTCCGCTGCGGCCGTAGTTGTGGGCCACATAAGCCGTGGCCAAGAACTGCTCGACCAGCCGACCGATCGGGTTGGAGTCGGTGCGCATTCGCCGCTCCTCATTCACCACGTCGCGCTCCTTATAGAACTCGCGCGGCACAGTGTCGGAGAGTCGTCCGCTCTCCATCCACGCCCACAGCTCCAGCCTGTTCTCAGGCATCGACCAGAAGTACTTCGTGTCGTCCAGGCCGGTTTCGGCGTTCAGCCCCTCGGCGCCATTGCGCTCGGCCACGTCGGTGAACTGATTGGGAATGACGTACTTGTGCGCCTCGGTTTGCGCCTCAAGAAATGCCTTCTTCAGTTCGGCCAGCTTCTTTTCATCGCGGCCCACAGGCTTGAGGTACTCGGCCTCGTAGGCGTCGTTGGCCGCCTCGACTTTGGCTAGCGCGACTTTTTCGGCGGCATAGTCGGTGGTGCCGATCTCGCTGGTTCCCTTGAAGG
>CAYVMS010000204.1:0-6617 GCA_964452615.1 uncultured Occallatibacter sp. | reverse complement strand
ATGAGACGCGCAACTTCCTGTGCCAGGTTGACGTTGCCAGTATGCGGCTCCAATTCTGTGGGATCGAAGCCTCGCAGTGTGGAAGGCGCGTCGATCAGGGAAGCCTGGACGTCGAGAGGGATGTCGATCCACACCGGACCGGGGCGGCCGTGGAGTGCGAGGTAGACGGCCTTCTCCATGTGGTAGCGAATGTCGTTGGGTTCGAGAACTGTAACGGCGTATTTGGTAATCGGCTTGACGATGGAAACGATGTCCACTTCCTGAACGCCAAGCTGCCGCATGCCCAGCGGGTGGCCATCCTTGTCGAACATGCGGTCGGGACGCTTGACTTGGCCGGAAACAAACAGGGTGGGGGTGGAGTCCAACCAGGCCCCGGCAACTCCAGTGACAGCATTGGTTCCCCCAGGACCTGTAGTGACCATGCAGACGCCCAGATTGTTTGTGGCCTTGGCATAGGCTTCCGCGCAGATGGCGCTGGCCTGCTCGTGCGAGTTGCAGATTGGCTCAATCGCAGCCTCAGCGCTGAGCGACTGATTGAGGTGCATGGCGCCGCCGCCAGTCACCAAGAAAACATGCTTCACGCCCTGTTCGGCGATAAAGCGCATTACGTAGTCTGAGAGCTTCATGAATTCAACCATACAAGGTTAAGGAACATGCGTTGCCATTCAGGACCTTAAGATTTCCTGCACACATAAACCCCGCGAGGCCAGAAGAGCATCGATCAGTTCGCGGACAGCGCCGTTGCCGCCGGTCTTTTTGGCGATGAAGTCCGCTTGTGCCAGAACTTCTCCAGAGGCGTTTGCGGGAGCTGCCGCAAAGCCGGCAATTTGCATGGCTCCGAGGTCGTTTATGTCGTCTCCCATAAAGCAGATTTCGGTTAGCCCAATACCGGACGCGGCGGCAAACTCATGCAGGGCAGATGTTTTATTGCGGCAGCCTTTCACGACGTGTCGGATGAGCATCTTGTGGGCAAAGCGGTCAACGAGCGGGCTGTCTTCGCCAGAGATCAGCGCCAGTTCGAGGCCAGCGCGCCGGGCCAGCGAGACGCCCATGATGTCAGCGAAGCAGAAGCGCTTCCACTCTTCACCGCCAGGTCCCCACCAAACGCCGCCATCGGTGAGCACCCCGTCTACATCGAGCGCGATTGCGCGAACCCGCTCCAGACTACCCTTCACGTAACCTATTTCAGTCATCTGGGGCTACACCGCAGCGCCGACGCGGCGAAGCTTCTTTATGACCGGCATCTCGCGCTCGTAAACTCGTTTGATGCCGTCGCCCTTGGCCTGCTCCCACAAGCGGATGTCGCGAACGACCCTGGAGATGCCATTCGGTTCCAGCGAGGCTGCCTGATCGGAGCCCCAACTGGCACGGTCCAGGGTGACGTGGCGTTCAACACAGCAAGCACCCAAAGCAGCCGCGCAAACGCTTGTGGGGATGCCGGTTTCGTGGCCGGAGTAGCCTATCGGAACACCGTAACGCTCCGCCATGGCCGGGATTGCCCGTAGATTCAGCTCGTCGTAGTTTGCCGGATAGGTGCTGGTTGCGTGCATCAGGATGAGATCTTCCTTGCCCAAAACCTCGACGGCATGATCAATCTCGGCGTAGGTGCTCATTCCTGTGGAGAGGATGATTGGCTTGGCGGTTCCGCGAATGGTCCGCAGCAGGTGATCGTCCGTGAGCGATGCAGAGGCGATTTTGTAGACGGGTAAAGCAAACTGCTCAAGGAAATCGACCGAACCCTCATCCCAAGGGGAGGCGAACCAAGGCATCTTGATTGACCTGCAAAATGCATCAATTTCCTCGTATTCCACCTGGCCGAACTCCAGGCCGCGTTTCAGATCGCCGTTCGTCGGCCCGAAGGGATTCTCGCGCAGCTTGGCCAGTTCCTCGGTGGTATACACCACTTCCACGGTACGCTTCTGGAACTTCACTGCGTCGCAGCCTGCTGCTACAGCAACGCTGATCAATCGCTTGGCGAGATCGATGCTGCCACTATGGTTGATCCCAATTTCCGCAACGATGAAACACGGCTGATCGTCGCCTACAATCTTGCTGCCGATCTTAATGGTACTCATGGATACTCCCTCCGCCCACCGTTCGCAAAACAGCCGGACCGATGGCGCGGCTACCTGTCTGCTAGAGCGCTAACATATTTCCGGAGAAATAACGGTAGCTTTGCCGGTTCACGGTTGATGGTATCCCAGCTTACCACGATGAGTACCGATTTGGCAGTCCAGAAAAGTAGGTCTTGGTTACCGTTGAATACGCAATCTGGCTAAAACATGCCTTGGATGTCAGAACTAAAAATCTGAAGCACCTTTTAGGAAGAGCCTGGCTCGCATATGCTTCGTTCTACCCAGTCACACAGCATATGGCCGCAAAGGATATGGGCTTCCTGTATTCGCGCGGTGTCTTTTGACGCAATAAAGAGGCTTGCTGCGGCGATCTTTGCCATCATGCCTCCACCCTCACCGGTAAAAGCTACTGTGAATGCGCCAATCTTTTGTGCTGCTTCAAGTGCGGCACAAACATTTCTGCTGTTCCCTGAAGTGGAGATACCCACCACGACGTCGCCATCCGCGCATAGCGCCTCGACCTGACGCTGAAATACCTTCTCAAATCCATAGTCATTACCGATTGCTGTCAGGACCGAGGTATTCGTCGTCAACGCAATGGACGGAAGGCCACGCCGCTCCAATCGAAAGCGGCCCATCAATTCTGCAGCCAAATGCTGAGAGTCAGCCGCACTTCCTCCGTTTCCACACCAAATTACCTTTTTCCCATCAAGAATCGCGCGTGTCATCTCGCCAGCGATCCGCTCCAACACTGCCTGCTGCACTGACAAAGCCTGAATCACTGCGATATGCTCTGCGATCGCTTGCTGAAAGACTTCAGCCGGGTTAAGGGGGGATGACAATTGGGCTCCTTTAGTGCATTGACACTCATTATGGAAAGATAGGCATCCTTGCTTTTTTGAGTTTGGATTCCGCATCTGAGACGCCATTGGGTCTCTAATCTCGGCCACCTCAGTGCGGCATCAAAGCGAACTCTGTGATGGCGTCCGCAATGAAATCAAGCATCTTAGCCGTCAGCCCCGGATAGACGCCAATCCAGAACACATTGTTCATGACGAAATCTGTGTTCGGCAGACTCCCAATCACGCGGTGCTCGCAGCCTTCATACGCGGGCTGCCGTAGTAAGTTTCCACCAAAAAGAAGCCGGGTGCCGATTTTCTCTTGGTCGAGAGCGAGAATAAGTTCCTCCCGAGTAAAGGGCGCGTCTTCTCGGATTGCTATTGGAAAGCCGAACCACGCGGGGTCGGAACCGGCTGTTGCCTCAGGCAACAGAAGATACTCTTCTAGCGGCTTGAGCGCGGCGTGCAAATGCTTGAAGTTCTCCTTGCGGCGCTCAATGAAGTGCGGCAGCTTCTCAATTTGCGAAGCTCCCAGAGCGGCCTGCATGTCCGTGGCTTTGAGGTTGTAGCCAATGTGAGAATAGGTGTACTTGTGGTCGTACCCGCACGGCAAGCTGCCAAGTTGCCAATCGAAGCGTTTGCCGCAGGTATTGTCTTTTCCCGGATTACACCAGCAGTCGCGGCCCCAATCGCGGAACGACTCGATGAGAACCTGCAGATTGGGCTTGTCGGTAAGCACCGCTCCGCCCTCACCCATGGTGATATGGTGGGCGGGATAAAAGCTGATAGTCGCGATGTCGCCAAATGTGCCCACTTGGCGCCCCTTCCAGGTAGAGCCAAGCGCATCACAACAATCCTCGATAAGCCAGAGATTGTGCTTCCTCACAAAAGCGGTGACAGCGTCGAGGTCAAAGACATTGCCCAAGGTATGGGCGACAATGACGGCCTTGGTCTTTTCGCTGCGGGCAGCCTCAAGCTGGCTCACATCGATCTCGTAGGTGGGCAAAGTGACATCCACGAAGACTGGTATGAGCCGGTTTTGAATAATCGGATTCACCGTAGTCGGAAAACCCGAGGCCACAGTGATCACCTCGTCGCCCGGTTTGAGCCGGCGGTCACCGAGTTTTGGCGATGTGAGCGCGCTAACGGCGAGGAGATTGGCAGAGGAGCCAGAGTTGACCAGTGAGACACAACGAACGCCAACAAAGCGAGCCAGTTTCCGTTCGAATTCTTCAGCAAAGCGGCCCGTCGTGAACCAGCCATCAAGAGCCGAATCCACAAGGGAGCTTATGTCATCGGCATCGATCACTTTGCCTGAAACAGGGATTGATGACTGCCCAGGTTTGAACTCGGTCGCAGGAAAAGCCTCAACAAAATACTCAGCGGATAGATCGAGGATTTGCTGCCGAAGCCGTGTGGTTTTGTCTGTCATCTATGATCCACAAACTTAGCATACAAAATCCAGAGTTGTCAGCGTACTATATTTATCAAGGGACAAGAGCCCACAGCCGAATTCTTAGTTGGTGCAAGATGACGGGTGGCATTTTCTGCGCTAAGAGAATGAAATGAAAGCTGTTATATTGGCTGGCGGACTGGGAACACGCCTGAGCGAAGAGACGAGCGTGCGCCCCAAGCCAATGGTTGAGATAGGCGGGCGACCGATTCTGTGGCACATTCTGAAAATTTACTCGCAACACGGCATTAACGACTTCGTAATCTGTTGTGGATACAAGGGTTATCTGATAAAGGAATACTTTGCCAATTACTTTCTGCATATGTCTGATGTGACATTCGACATGCGGGAAAATCGAATGCAGGTGCACCAGAGCGTTGCGGAACCCTGGCGTGTCACTCTTGTGAACACCGGTGAGGACACGGGCACGGGCGGACGGCTTAAAAAAGTTGCTCAACATTTGGAGGGCGAAGACGCCTTCTGTATGACCTACGGAGACGGTGTAGGTGACATCGATATTTCCGCGGCGATAGCCTTTCACAAGAGCCACGGTAAGCTGGTGACAGTGACTGCGGTGCAGCCAATGGCTCGCTTCGGTGGGTTGCGCGTTGATGGAACGGCCATCTCCGCATTTCAGGAGAAGCCCAAAGGTGACGGTGGATGGATCAATGGCGGCTTCTTTGTTCTTTCCCCGGCAGTGATGAGCGAGATTCCCGACGAGAGCTCAATGTTTGAAAGAGAGCCCATGCAAAGTCTGACCTCAAAACAGCAGGTGCAGGCGTTCTTTCATAATGGATTCTGGCAGCCAATGGACACTCTGCGGGACAAACAGAGACTGGACGAACTCTGGGCCAGTGGGAGGGCTCCGTGGAAGACGTGGTAAATCCGTGGCAAGGGCGACGGGTTTTCCTCACCGGCCACACCGGATTTAAGGGTGGATGGCTCTCACTTTGGCTTGCCAGCCGTGGCGCGCTGATCAGAGGATATGCTTTGGCCCCAGCGACGCAACCCAATCTATTCACAGCAGCCTCTGTGGCCACCATTCTCGACGACGTCCGCGGCGATATTCGAGAGTACTCAAAGCTGGAAGCCTCTATGACGGAATTTGCTCCGGAGGTGGTTTTCCATCTTGCAGCGCAGCCACTCGTACGGCGTTCGTATGTGGATCCAATGGGCACATATGCAACGAATATTATGGGAACCGTTCATGTGCTTGAGGCCATTCGGAAGACTCCAAGTGTGCGTGCCGTAATATGCGTTACCACAGACAAGTGTTACGAGGATCAGGAATGGGTTTGGCCATATCGTGAGACCGACCCTCTCGGCGGACATGATCCGTATTCTTCGAGCAAAGCCTGCGCTGAAATCGTGAGTGCGGCTTACCGCAGCTCATGGTTCCCTGCGGAACGCCTGGAAGAGCACCGTGTCGCCCTCGCAACTGCGCGTGCCGGCAACGTGATTGGCGGAGGCGATTGGTCGGAGGATCGGCTGATTCCAGACTTGATTCGCGGATTCCAGACTAAACAGCCTGTGCTCATCCGACGGCCAGATGCTATTCGGCCTTGGCAACACGTGCTTGAACCCCTTTACGGCTACATCCTGTTGGCTGAAGGGCTGCTTGCGCGGCCCACGCAGTTTGCTTCCGCCTTTAACTTTGGCCCCAACGGCGAGGGCTCATGGCCTGTGGAGCGCATTGCATCCAAACTCGCAGACATGTGGGGAGAGGGTGCTTCCTGGAAGCGCGATCCCCTTCCAGCCACACACGAAACCCGCTCTCTAAGGCTGGACTCCAGCAAGGCCCAAGCAGAACTCGGGTGGCAACCTCGCCTGAGAATCGAAACTGCTTTGGAATGGACTCTGGACTGGTACCGCAGTTGGCAAAATGGCGGTGATATGAAGCAGGAAACTCTGGCCCAGATCGCCAGGTTTGAGCAACGCGTCAGTTGAAGTTGTAGCATTCATTGAAGCAGGGCCGACGCATATCAAATTCCCAGTAATTTGAGCAGGTACGGATGATTCCAGGCGGCTTTGAGTCTTTTGCCTTTGATGCCACGCTTGAAGGTCGTTTCATGTTTGAGCAGGTTCAAGGCGATGCGGTTGAGTAGTGAGAAGTTCTGCGCCGTATGGCCAGCGCGCTTGCGGTCCAGGTCTTCACCAAAACCAACATCCAGTACCCAGTGCAGTTTGTTTTCGATGCCCCAGTGCTGGCGCACGACTTGATTGAATCGCTCCGGTGACAGAGCCCGGCTG
>CAYVMS010000203.1:0-6657 GCA_964452615.1 uncultured Occallatibacter sp. | reverse complement strand
CGCAACTTCAAGCATCGCGATTCGATCATGCTCAGCGTGCATCCGCACAACGACCGCGGCACGGCGGTTGCCTCGGCGGAGCTGGCGATGATGGCTGGAGCCGACCGGGTCGAGGGCACGCTCTTTGGAAACGGCGAACGCACGGGCAACGTCGATGTGATTACGCTGGCCCTGAATCTTTACACGCAGGGCATCGATCCAGGGCTGGAGATCTCAGACATTCCAGGCATCATCGAATGCGCCGAGTCGTGCACTCAGTTGCCCGTTCATCCGCGCCATCCTTATGCGGGCGAGCTGGTCTTTACGGCGTTTTCCGGCTCCCACCAGGACGCGATCAAGAAGGGCTTTGCTGCGCAGGCCGGCAAGACTCAATGGGCTGTGCCTTATCTGCCGCTCGATCCCAACGACATCGGCCGGACCTACCAGGAGATCATCCGGGTCAACAGCCAGTCGGGCAAGGGCGGGGTGGCTTATCTGCTGGAGCGCGATTACAGCGTGCGGCTGCCGCGCAAGTTGCAGATCGAGTTCGGCCGCGTAATCCAGAAGATCAGCGACAAGACAGGCCGCGAGATCAGGCCCGCTGAGATATGGGGCGCCTTCGAGGCCGAGTATCTCAATCAACGCAGCCCGCTCTCGTGCAATCAATACTCCGAGAGCGCAAGCGCTGGCGTTGTGCGGATCACGGCGACCGTGCAGCAAAGCGACGGGGAGCAGTCGATTACCGGAAGCGGAAACGGCCCCATTGACGCGTTTGTCGGAGCCATGAACGAGAGATACGGCCTCGACATTCGCATCGTGGACTATCAGGAGCAATCGATCAGCGAGGGCGCCTCAGCGAGCGCTATGGCGTTTGTCGAGATTCAGTTTGGAGACTCGGAGACGGTCTTTGGAGCGGGAACGAATCCCAATATCGTCACGGCTTCGCTCGATGCCATTCTGAGTGCCGTCAATCGCGCGGTGAGGCTGGAACGGGTCGAGTTGCTCTCCGCAAAGGTCTGATCGAGCCATTTATAATTGGCTTCGAAAGGGCGCGGAGTTGCGCGCGAAGGTTAACGAGAGCATGGCGGATTTGCAGGGAAGAATTGCGCTGGTCACCGGAGCTGCGCAGGGCATTGGACGCGCGATTGCGCTGGAGCTGACAAAGGCTGGAGCTACCTTGGCGCTGGCCGACATCAATGAGGCCAAGCTGGCCCAGGTGGTGGCAGAGATCGAGGCGTTGGGCGGCACGGCGGCGGCTTTCAAACTGGACGTTTCAAATCCCGAGTCGATCGAGGCTGGCGCGAAGGCCGTGCTGGAGCGCTTCGGCAAGGTCGAGATTCTGGTGAACAACGCCGGCATCACTCGCGATGCGCTGATGATGAGCATGAAGCGCTCGGACTGGGATCTGGTGATCGCCATCAACCTGACCGGACCGTTCCTGCTGACCCAGGCGCTGCTGCGGCAGATGATCAAGAACCGCTGGGGACGGATTATCAACATGGCCAGTGTGGTGGGCCGTGCGGGCCAGGCGGGCCAGGTGAACTATGCCGCCTCAAAGGCCGGGCTGATCGGTCTGACCATGTCGCTGGCGCGCGAGGTGGCTTCGCGTGGAATCACCGTGAATGCCGTGGCTCCAGGCTACATTGAGACGCCGATGACCGCTGTGCTGGACGAGAAGGTGAGCGCCGCGATGCTGGCGAACATTCCGCTGGCCCGGCGCGGCACGGATCTGGATGTCGCGCAGGCAGTCGCATTCCTCGCCTCGGAATCCGCCTCTTACGTCACAGGCCATGTGCTCGACGTGAACGGCGGAATGTACATGGGCTAGAGCATTTTCGGATTTGCTGTAGACTTCCGTGCCCCATCCATTCCGCTTTTTTCTGCGGAATGGGTGGGAAACCTGCAAAATTCCGGCCTACACATTTCCCGAAAATGCTCTAAAAAAACCGCCTCACTCTGGATCGAATATTTCCGCAGCCTGTGAAGCCCCCTGAACCCTCCGTGATCGTTATTCGTTGCCGGACTACTTCGGCTGCGTGGTGTCAGGCTGCGACGCGGGCGCGGGTGGTGCGTCGTGGGGCATATTTGCGGCTCCGCCCGGCGGCATGCCCATCACGGAGACCGACGCGGCGATAAAGCTTCCATCCTTGACCGCGCCCTCGACCCGTACTGTGTCTCCCACCTGGACGTCGCCCAAAGTGATTGGCGCACGGCGCTTGCGGAACGTCGTGTTCTCGTCGGCCTTAAAGTTGTGGGTCGCGTTGTCGAGTGAGCCGGCGAGGGAGACCGTTGTCTCGTTGATGGCCGTGACTTTGCCCATGAGCCAGGTCTTGCCGAATTCGGCCTGGTGTTCCCGCATCTGCTTGGCGCGCTCGGGGTCAACCTGCAAGATGAGTGTGGCTCCAACGGAGTTAGCGGTTTGGCTCACCTCGCCCAGTGCCGCGATCTCGTCCCCAACCTTGATGTCGGTGGGCTTGATCGGCTCGGGCGGAGACTGCTGGCGATTGCCACGTTCCCCGTTTGCGGGTGCGGCATCACTTTTTTCGCCTTGCTTCTGGACAGCCTGCTTGAGAAAACGGGTGTTGGCGCTGAATTGAACCTTGAAGATCTGGCCGCCGTCCGTCTTGACTGTGTAGTAGCCAGGGGCCATCGCGATGACGGTTCCCGCCACGCCGCGTCCGCCCATGCCGGTTTCGGCCATCCTTCCGCTGCCGCCGCCGCGCCAACCCAGACCCTGCCTGCCTTCGGGGCCCAGCCCTTGAGCGGGTGTTTGAGGCGCCGGTGGAGCGGTGTTTGCATCCTGGGCGAATACGGCGGCGGTGAGCGCCAGACTGGTGGCGATCAAGCAGACAATACGAGTTTTCATGGCAACTCCGGGAAAGTGAAGAGTCAACTGCCTACAGAATAGACGTTGAAATCACCCGGAAAGCCACAAGGTGCGGATTATTGATTGATCTGGGAGGCCAGCAGTTGTTCGAATGCCGGAACACCTCGCAGGCCGGCAAACTCGCTGTCGGCGACGATCTTTTTGGGATTTGTGAATCCCTCATTGAGCGCCTTGCGCAGGTACTCGATGGCGCGCTCGGTCATGCCGGCGCGGAGACAACCCTTTGCCATGAAGTAATTCATGGCGCCGCGCTCGGAGGCTGAGGCCGGGTTCGAGGTGCGAAGTTTGTTGGCGCTGTCTTGAAATATCGTCGGATCGAGAGCAAGGGCGGCTTTGTACGACTCCCAACCCTCCTTGTACTTGTGCTGGACCAACAGGTTGGAGCCAAGATTCTTCAGTATCAGCGAAGAGCCGGGATCGAGCTTTAGCGCCTTGCGGTACATGCGCTCGGCGTTGCGATATTGTCCGAGACCGTCGTAGAGAGTGCCAAGGTTGTTAAGAACATGGGGATTGTCCGGTCGGATCTTCAAGGATTGCTTATAGCATCGCATGGCGTCATCGAGGTTGAACATCATCTGGTAGGCGATGCCCAACTTGTTTATCAGTAGGGCCGTGTCGCTGGGAGCCTTCTTGTAGGCCTCAATGGCTGCCTGATAGCGCTGATGCATCATGAGCGCGTCGCCGATTTCTTCAGGAGTGGGGTCATCGGAAGACGGCCAGTTGGCGACCTTTGGGGACCGCTGCTGGCTGTCGGGAAGCTCAGTCGCTGGCTGCGGAAAAGAAACCGGCGATAAGGAGGCGAGGGCTGCAAAAACAGCAAGTGCCGGCAGCCAACGACGTAGATCCAATTTGCGCATATTCCCTCCTGTGAAGGAATCGGGGCGACAAACAAACCTCATTGTTAAAGTTGTGTTAATTCCAATACTTTTGCATTAAAGCACCAATCGAGGTAGCGTGGGTATCAAATTTGAACGATTCGCAGAAATATTCTTCCTGGATTGGGCTTTCTTGAGGGGATGATCTCCGGCTTCATACCGGAGGGGTCGTTGCCGGCCGGCAGGAGCCGTCAGCATCGCCAACATTTGAAAATAGCGGGTGATTGGGCCCGTACAGTGACGGAGGCAATGTCCAAAAGCCAAGAGACTCCGATTACTGACCAGCCTGGGAGGCCAATAGTTGTACGAAGGCCGGGACGCCGCGCAGGCTTGTAAACTCGCTGTCGGCGGCGATCTTTTTAGGATTGGTGAATCCCTCATTGAGCGACTTGCGCAGGTACTCGATGGCGCGATCGGTCATGCCCGCGCGGAGACACCCCTTGGCCATGTAGTAATTCATGGCGCCGCTTTCGGAGGCTGAGGCCTGGCGCGAGGCATGAAGCATGTTTGCACTTTCTTCAAATATCTTCGGATCTATTGCAAGGGCGGCTTTGTAGGACTTCCAACCCTCGTCGTACTTCTGCTGGAACAACAGGTCTGTGCCGAGATTCTTCAGAGCAAGCGCTGAGCCGGGATTGAGTTTCAGCGCCTTGCGGTACATGTGTTCGGCGCTGCGGTACTGTCCGAGGCTGTCATAGAGAGTGCCAAGGTTGTTATAGACATGGGGATTGTCCGGTTCGATCTTCAAGGATTCCTTGTAGCATCGCAGGGCATCGTCGAAGCTGAACATCATCTGATAGGCTATGCCCATTTTGTTCATCTGGCTGGCTGAGTCGCTGGGAGCCTTCTTGTAGGCCTCGATGGCTGCCTGATAGCGCTGGTGCGTCATGAGGGCGTCGCCGATCTCCTCGGGGGTGGACTTCACGGTGGCGACCTTTGGCAATATCTGTGGGCTGTCGGGGACTGCAGTCGCGGGCTCCTCTGGAAAGGCTGCTGAGGATAGGCAGGCGAGAACTGCAACAGCAAATACCGGCAGCCAGCGGCGATGATCCGATTTGCGCATACGCCCCCTGCGGAAGAGATCGTGGCGGCAAACAAGCCTCATGTTCAGTTCATTCAAGCCAATGTTTTTTGCGCTATAGCATTTTCACTGATGCATAAAGTCTGGGTGCCCCACCCTCGCCGCGTCTTTGTCTTTGCGGCTAGGGTGGGGTACCTCGATCCCCTCACTGCACGAACAGTGAAAATTGTCTAAAGCACCCATCGCGGTTCTGCGACGAAGAAAATTGGCCGGGTAGCACCAAGGTGATTCCCGATCTGGGCGGCACCTTGGGAAGGAAGGAGTTTTATGACCCGGCCCAAGAAGAGGCACTGCCAGATAGGATGCTTGAAATTAATGAGTTGGAGAGCTTGATGGAAAGTTTAATTTCGGCAAGTACCCACTGAGGCGGTTGGTTGTGCGCGTTCCTTTATGGCTGTTTATGACGCGGGAAGCCGTTTGATGGCTTATCTGGCAGCCGTGGGTTGCTCCTTCAAGGACGGCTGGCAAGGCGCATGGGCGCATCCAGACGCACCAGCAGCACATCGTGGCTTGCCAGTTCCAGCGACATATTGTCCTTCAATTCCACGGCCTTTCCCGTCCACAGATCCTTGGCAGATTGAGTTTCGGCCAAGCCGAGTTTGTACAGATTCAGGTGGAAGGGGTGGGTCAAGTAGCGGTCGCTTCCTGCGTTGACTACAGCAATTGCGAGCGCGCCACCTGAGAGAGGCCGGGTCCAGACGTCGACCTCGCCGTCGGAGTAGATACGCGCGCCCTGGTGGCCGAGCGGATCCTGATCGATGGCGATGACATCGCGGTTGGTGAGAATGGCCTTGATCTCCGGCCTCATATTGGGCAGGTCGTTGCCGGCCAGCAAAGGCGCGGCCAGCATCGCCCACATCGAAAAATGCGTACGGTTCTCAGCAAGCGAAAGCTTGCCGTTGCCGACCTCCAGCATGTCGGGATCATTCCAGTGGCCGGGCCCTGAGTATTTCTCCAAGCCTTCCTGCTGGTTGAGGATCACATACACACGGTCCCAGGTTGGGGCGATGTCGTCGGTGGACCGCCACAGATTGGCTCCCACCGAAGGGCCCCACTCCCAGACCGAATCCCAGCCATATTGGCAGAGCGAGTAAATGATTGGCCGACCGGTGGCCTTCAGTGCTTTGTCCATCCGGCTGTAGGCGTCGATCATCAGCCGCATCTGGTTGGCGCGGTCGTTGGGAGCCTGTTTCTTCATGACCTGTTCGTTAAAGCTGCACAGGTCGTATTTGAGGTAGTCGATGCCCCACTCGGCGTAGGTCTTCGCGTCCTGCTCTTCGTGGCCCAGCGAGCCCTCGTATCCGGCACAGGTCTTGGGGCCGGGCGAGGAGTAGATGCCGATCTTGAGGCCCTTCGAGTGCACGTAGTCGGCCAGCGCCGGCATGTCGGGAAACTTGGCATTGGTGTGCAGCACGCCGTTCGCGTCGCGCTCGCCCTCCCATGTGTCGTCGATGTTGACGTAGGTATAGCCGGCATCTTTCATGCCGGACGAGACAAGCTGGTCGGCAGCGTCGCGGATGGCTTTGTCGTCCACCTTCCCGGCAAAGTAATTCCAACTGTTCCAACCCATGGGAGGCACCTGCGGTGCGGCCAACTGCTCCTTCGGCGCCGCCTGCGGTGCGGCTAGCATCTTGGCGGGTGCTTGGGCGGATGCGGTGAGGGAGGCAATGGCGAGAGCGGCGAAGGAGAGTGAAACGAAGGCGCGCATGAGCAATCCTCTAGAAATCGATTTCCGAGGAATTCTATGCCGCTGGCGGGCGATCACGCAATACTTAAGCGTCCACAGTCTTTTCCAATCGAAGGATGAGCCTGAAGGAAGCGAAGGGGTAGCGAAG